>NZ_JAAAHS010000322.1 GCF_009908195.1 Streptomyces boluensis
GCCCGCACCCGGTCAGAGGGTGCGGGCACCGCCGCTTCGACGGAGTCGTGCTAGCTGATCGTGAAGTGCAACGTCTCGTCCAGGAACGGGATTTCGATCACCGGGTTCGGCTGCGCCATCAGCGCGAGCAGCGTGATCGCCACGCCCAGGACCCCGTACGTCACCATGTCCGTGAACCGGGAGCGCACCGCGAGCATCCCCACCGACGGCAGCGCCCAGCGCAGCACCGCCCCGGCGATCAGCGCGACCCCCACGAGGATCGTGCCGACCCGGAACAGGTCGAAGGCGGTGAGCAGCAGCCCGAGCCCGGTCGTCCCGAGCACCGTCAGCATCGGCCACTGCCGGGCGGGCGCGGGGGCGTCACCCGCGGCCGCGCGGCCGCCGCCCTCGGGCCGCGCGGTGTCCCGGGTGATCGACGGGAACCGCCGAGTCCGCTTCCGCGGCTCCGGCGACTGAGCCTCGGGCGACTCCTGCGGCTCCGACGACTCCGGCACCGACGACTCCGGCTCAGGTGCCCCCTGCGGCCCCTTCGGCTCCTCGCTCACGGACGCGCCCATGTCAGTGCGTGCCCGCGGAACGCTCCGCGGCCTCCACGACGTTGACGAGCAGCTGAGCCCGCGTCATCGGGCCGACGCCGCCCGGGTTCGGGGAGATCCAGCCCGCGACCTCGGCGACCCCGGGGTGCACATCGCCGACGATCTTGCCGTGCTCGTCCCGGCTGACGCCCACGTCGAGCACCGCGGCGCCCGGCCGTACGTCCTCCGGCTTGATCAGGTGCGGGGAGCCCGCGGCGGCCACGATGATGTCGGCCTGGCGGAGCTGCGCCGCGAGGTCACGGGTGCCGGTGTGGCACTGCGTCACCGTGGCGTTCTCCGACTTGCGGGTCAGCAGCAGCGGCAGCGAACGGCCGATGGTCACGCCCCGGCCGACCACGACGACATGCGCGCCGTTGATCTCCACCCCGAACTGCCGGAGCAGCTGGATCACACCGAACGGGGTGCAGGGCAGCGGCGCCGGCTCGTTGAGCACGAGACGGCCGAGGTTCATGGGGTGCAGGCCGTCCGCGTCCTTGGCCGGGTCGATCAGCTCCAGGATGCGGTTCTCGTCGATGCCCTTGGGGAGCGGCAACTGCACGATGTAGCCGGTGCACTCGGGGTCGTCGTTCAGCTCGCGCACGACCGCCTCGATCTCGGCCTGCGTGGCGGTGGCGGGCAGTTCGCGCTGGATGGACGCGATGCCCACCTGCGCGCAGTCGCGGTGCTTGCCCGCGACGTACTTCTGGCTGCCGGGGTCCTCCCCGACGAGCACGGTGCCGAGGCCGGGCGTGACGCCCCGCGCCTTCAGCGCTTCCACGCGGCGGACGAGGTCGGCCTTGATCGCTGCTGCGGTGGCCTTGCCATCGAGAATCTGGGCGGTCATACCCCCATCCTCGCGGATGACCCGCCCCGAGCTCCAATCCGTGTCCCTTCTCCGCCCGTACCGGCCGATTCAGGGCCTTTTCAAGGGCGGAAATGATGATCAGGGATGTTGCACTTGCACAACTCCTTGGGGTACCGGCTGGACAAATACGCCGGGGTTTTAGAACGATGAGCGGCGCAGTGCCGCGGGCAGTGCACGGGGGGACAACCGAAGTACCGCTCAGCTCCTCCGTACCCAACCGCGTAGTCCCGCACATCAACGGAGGAAACAAACAGCCATGAGCTTCGGCGACCCCAACAACCCGTACGGGCAGCAGCCCCAGCAGCCCCAGCAGCCCCAGGGCGGCCAGCCCTACGGCTATCCCCAGCAGCCCCAGGGTCAGCCCGGCTACGGCTACCCGCAGCAGGCCCCCCAGGGCGTCCCGCCGCAGCAGGGGTACGGGTACCCGCAGCAGCAGCAGGGCGGTTACCCGGGTTACCCGCAGGGCCCGGGCGGCAACGTGCCGGCCGGCCTCAACGTCGTGACCATTCCGGGTCTCGGCACCGTGCAGCTCGCCAGCATGGGCATGCGCTTCGCGGCCCGCCTGATCGACGGCCTCATCATCGGCATCCTCTACACCATCTTCATGGTGGCCGGGGTGTTCGGCGCGATGGGCCTGGTCTCCAGCGCCGAGGACTGCGGCAGCTACATGGACCCGGGCTACGAGGCCTGTGTCAACGAGGCTGCCTCCGGCGTCATGGCCGTGTTCTTCGGCGCCATCGCCGCCCTCGCGATCATCACGCTGCTCTACGAGTGGCTGATGATCTCGTTCCTGGGTGCGACCGTCGGCAAGTTGGCCCTCAAGATCAAGGTCATCAAGATCGACACCGGCCAGGTGCCCGGCGCGGGCAGCGGCTTCCTGCGCTGGCTCATGCCGCAGGTCGGCTCGATCGTCTGCGGTATCGGTGCCCTGCTCGTCTACCTGTCCCCGTTCTGGGACGGCGCCCAGCGCCTCCAGGGCTGGCACGACAAGGTGGCGAGCACGGTGGTCATCAAGAAGTCGTAACGCCTTAAGCCTTAAGGCAGTTCAGGGCCCCGGAGCCCGTGCATGAACGCCCCCCACGCGGCGGCGGGAAACACGAGCACGGGGCCTTCGGCGTTCTTGGAGTCCCGGACGGGCACGAGGCCGGGGAGGCCGTCGCGGACCTCCAGGCAGAGCCCTCCATCGCCGTTGCTGTAACTGGACTTGCGCCAGTGCGCGGCGCCGGGGAATGCCTTGGCGTAGATGAACTTACGCCTGATGACGCCCAAGTCTTTCCGGTTGCTTGCCATTTCGGTAGTCCTCGGCCGCCTTCTCGATCAGGGCAAGGGACGCCTCTGGCGACAGCGCTGCGGCCCTGACCCGATCGTAGGCCCGCATGTACTCCCTTACGAGCCCAGGATCACCGAGGATCTGACCGTGGTACATGCTCTCCGTGTACATGAGCGGCGGAGCATCAGCAAAGGTCAGGAACCTTGTGGTGCCCATCAGAAACGGATGCGCACCGACGTTCCACGGCAAGATCTGTGGAACGAAACGGCGGTAGCGGCGGCAGCACTTTGCGACGTGAGCAAGCTGTTCTGCCATCTCATTGGCCCCCACGATCGGCTGCAGGGAGGCCGACTCGTGCAGGACGATCCAGGACTCAGGCCCTTGCGAGTCCTCATAGATCCATGAGCGCCCGCGTCGAGCAGCCACCTTGGCGACAACCTCATCCTCGGCCTCGTACGGGTGAGCAGCGTGGACAAGCGCGCGAATGTACGGCTCAAGCTGCAGCGGTCCGGGAATCACCGTCGGATCCCAGTCCTGAATTTCGCGGGTGCGCTCTTCTTGCTCCACAACGTCGGCGTAGTAGTCGGCGTGGCCGCTGCGGCGCGCTTTCCGCACATCTTCACAACGTCACTCGAAGAACCCGTCCGTCCCCAGCACACGATCCACGTGCCGCGCCAAGTCGACCGGCATGCGCCGCTGCCCGCGCTCGATCTCGCTCAGGTAGCTCGTCCCGTAGAACGAGCCCTCCACCGTCTGCTCCAGCGTGCGCCCCGCCGCCTCTCGCTTGAAGCGCAACTCCTTGCCGTAGAAGGCCGGGACGCTCGCCGAGCCGTCAATGTCCTTACGCGCGCCCATAGTTGCCGCCTTCCACAACGCGCACCGTGGTGCCGAAACCCTTTCCGCACGGCCTGCCCGCATCCCTGCAACACGAAGACCCCGGCGCCGAGTCGGGCCGGGGTCTGATGCTGCTGGCCGCCGTGTCAGCGCGCTGGGGCGTGACACGGCGGCCGGACGGCAAGACCGTCTGGTGCGAGCTGATGCAGGCCCCGCACCGAGCGGAACTCAGTGGAAGAAGTGCCGCGTACCCGTGAAGTACATCGTCACGCCGGCCTTCTTCGCGGCCTCGACGACCAGCTCGTCGCGGACCGAACCGCCGGGCTGCACCACGGCCTTGACGCCCGCGGCGGTGAGGATCTCCAGGCCGTCGGGGAACGGGAAGAACGCGTCGGACGCGGCGTACGAACCGGCCGCCCGCTCCTCGCCCGCGCGCTCCACGGCGAGCTTCGCCGAGTCGACCCGGTTGACCTGGCCCATGCCGACGCCGACGGAGGCGCCGTCCTTCGCGAGCAGGATCGCGTTGGACTTCACGGCCCGGCAGGCCCGCCAGGCGAAGGCAAGCTCGGCGAGCTCGGTCGCGGAGAGCGCCTCGCCGGTCGCGAGCGTCCAGTTCGCCGGGTCGTCGCCGTCGGCCTGCAGCACGTCGGTGACCTGGGCGAGGCCGCCGCCGTCGATCTGCTTGAACTCGGCCGGGGGCTGCGGGACTTCGGGGCAGCGAAGGACGCGGATGTTCTTCTTCCGGGACAGCACCTCGACCGCGCCGTCCTCGTAGTCCGGAGCCACGATGACCTCGGTGAAGATCTCCGCGACCTGCTCGGCCATCGCCACGGACACCGGACGGTTCACGGCGATCACGCCGCCGAACGCCGACAGCGGGTCACAGGCGTGCGCCTTGCGGTGCGCCTCGGCGACATCCGGACCGACCGCGATCCCGCACGGGTTGGCGTGCTTGATGATCGCGACACAGGGCTCGGAGTGGTCGTACGCGGCCCGGCGCGCGGCGTCGGTGTCCGTGTAGTTGTTGTACGACATCTCCTTGCCGTGCAGCTGCTCGGCGTTGGCGAGACCGTCGCGGCCCGAGGTGTAGAGCGCGGCGCCCTGGTGCGGGTTCTCGCCGTACCGCAGCACGTTCTTGCGCGTGTACGTGGCGCCGATGAACTCCGGGAAGTCCTCGCCGTCGCCCGCGTAGTCCCCCGCGAACCAGCCGGCGACCGCCACGTCGTACTCGGCGGTGTGCCGGAACGCCTCGGCGGCGAGCCGCTTGCGGGCGGCCAGGTCGAAGCCGCCGTCCTTGGCGGCGGCCAGCACGTCCGCGTACCGCCCGGGGCTGGTGACGACCGCGACCGACGGGTGGTTCTTCGCCGCGGCGCGCACCATCGAGGGGCCGCCGATGTCGATCTGCTCCACGCACTCGTCGGGCGAGGCACCGGACTCGACGGTCTGCGTGAACGGGTACAGGTTCACGACGACCAGGTCGAAGGGCTCGACACCGAGCTCGGCGAGCTGCTCACGGTGACTGTCCAGGCGCAGGTCGGCGAGGATGCCGGCGTGCACACGCGGGTGCAGCGTCTTGACCCGGCCGTCCAGGCACTCGGGGAAGCCGGTGAGCTCCTCGACCTTGGTGACCGGCGCCCCCGCGGCGGCGATCTTCGCGGCGGTGGAGCCGGTGGAGACGAGCTGGACGCCCGCCTCGTGCAGCCCGAGCGCCAGCTCCTCCAGGCCGGTCTTGTCGTAGACGCTGATGAGAGCCCTGCGGATGGGGCGGGGACCTTCTACGGTCGTACCTTCGGCGGTCACGGGATGGAAACCTTTCGTCCCTCAATGCGGTAGCCGTGCCGGGCCAGACGCCCCACGACCTCGACGAGCAGCGAGCGCTCGACTTCCTTGATGCGCTCATGGAGCGCGGCGCCACCGTCCTCGTGATCCTCGTCCCGGACCTCGACCACGCCCTGCGCGATGATCGGCCCGGTGTCGACGCCGTCGTCGACGAAGTGGACGGTGCAGCCGGTGACCTTCGCGCCGTACGCGAGCGCGTCGCGGACGCCGTGGGCACCGGGAAAACTGGGGAGCAGCGCGGGGTGGGTGTTCACGGTCCGCCCGCCGAAGCGCGCGAGGAACTCCTTGCCCACGATCTTCATGAACCCGGCGGAGACCACCAGGTCGGGCTCGTACGCGGCGGTGGCCTCGGCCAGCGCCCGGTCCCACTCCTCACGTGTGGGGTGATCCTTCACCCGGCACACGAAGGTCGGCAGTCCCGCGCGCTCGGCCCGCTCAAGACCGGCGATCGCCGCACGGTCGGCACCGACGGCGACGATCTCGGCACCGTAGGCGTCCACGCCCACGGCGGCGATGCCGTCGATCAGCGCCTGCAGATTGGTGCCGGACCCGGAGACGAGTACGACGAGGCGTTTCGGGGCGGCGGCAGATGAGGCCACGACGGGGCCCTTTCATGGCTTGCTCGAATTTGTGCGGTCGTACAAATGCTTCATGGCTCCCGATACGGGGAACTCTACGAAGCGCTCGACCGTCAGCAACGATACCGGCACACGCAGCGGCCCCCACGGGACGGGGACCCGGCCGGGAGGTAGCGTCTGGGAAGTACGCGCTACCGACGCCCTGCTCGGGCCTCAACTAGGGGAAGACGCACACCTGATGCCGGACCGACTGCCCACGCCCTCGTCCTCGCCGCAGCAGGACCCGTCCACGGACGGGCACCGGCAGAGCGCGAGCCCGGACCCGGAGAGCACCGGCTCACGGCGGAGCGGACGCCCCGACACCTCGGACAACCCCTTCGCCGCTCCGCCCGAGGGCAGCCCCGACCGCCCGTGGCAGCCGCGCCAGCCCAAGAACGACGACGAGCGGGACGGCCAGAACGGCGGCAGCCGCTGGAGCAGCCGCCAGCCCGGCCGCTCCGCCAACCCCTTCGGGCAGCGCCCCGGCGACGGTGACGAGAAGAACCCCGGCCAGGGCGGCGGCCCCGGCGGCCTGCGCTGGGACCCCACGGACCCGGTCCAGCGCCGCGCGCGGTACGCCCTGCTCGCCGGAATGTGGGCGTTCTTCTTCGCTCTGTTCAGCTGGCCCTACGTGGGTCTGCTGCTCGGCGCCCTCGCCCTGTACTGGGGCATCAGCTCGCTGCGGTCGGACAGCGGGGCGGGCGCGGGCGGCCAGGACAAGGACGGCGGCAAGGACAAGAGCACGCGCGCCTCGGCCGCCGACATCGGGGCCGGTACGCCCGACCACAGCCGGCCGCAGGTCCCCGGGCAGCCGGCAGGCGGGCAGCCGGCGCGGCCGCAGAAGACCGCCGCGATCAGCGGCATCGTGGTCGGCTCGCTCGCGCTCGCCATGGTGGCGGCGACGTTCACGGCGCAGGCCGTGTACCGCGACTACTTCACCTGCGTCAACGACGCCCTGACCACGACGGCCCAGAAGCACTGCGGCGACCTCCTGCCGGAGCAGATCCGCCCGCTCCTGGAGACCGAGACCCCGGAGTGACCAAGACCCCGGAGTAGTGCCGGGTGGCTGACGCGCGTGATCCTCCGCGCCCCTGCCGGGCACGGAGGATCACGGTCACGACGTACCGCTCACGCTTCCTTCGACTGGGCGTGGCGCTCCGCCACGCCGGTCAGGAAGTCCTCGATGACCGGGTCGCCGAGCAGGACCGGGCCGACCTGGTGGTGCTCCTCCGGGTCGACGGTGATCTTCGCCGCCTCGGCCGCCGCGTCCGTCATCGCCTGCCGCTCGGCGGCGGCCTTCGCCTCGTCGCCCGCCTCGATCGCGGCCAGCGTGTTCAGGCCGTGGTCCATGGCCCGGCCCCACAGCGCGGTGGCCTCCAGCCAGCGCTCGGCGTCGGCGAGGAACAGCCGGTCCGTGTCGCCGTCCCGCAGCGTCGCGGGCGCCTGGGCGATCTCCCGGACGACGGGCCTGAACTCCCGCAGCGCGGCGGCCGGTTCGGCTCCGTACGCCTTCCAGAAGTCCGCCACCTCGGCGGTGAGCTTGGGCGACTGCGGCTGCCACGGCTCGTCCCCGAACGTCGGCGCCAGGTGGTTCAGGTCCACGAACCGCTGCATGGCGTCCGCCGTCCGCGCGTCACCGCCCGTCAGGTAGAGGGCGGCCTGTCGTGCGGACCGGTCGCGGTCGTACGCCTCGTCGTTCCAGGCGAAGTCGAGCATCGTGAACATGGCGGGCTTGCTGGCCGACTCCTGGTTCATCGGGTTGGAGACAAGACCGCTGATGTGCTGCGAGAGGCCGGGCTCCCGCTTGTCGTACGGGGCCAGGAGCAGCCGGCCGCGGGTCCTGGCGAAGTCGTTGACCGGGTAGTTGTCCCAGACGAACACCTTGCGGCCGAACAACTCGGCGGCGCGCTCCGCCTGTTCGTTGGTGATCTCGGGCGGCACCACGTCCGTGCCGGTCCACATCACCTCCACCTTCGGGTCGAGGGTGGAGCGCAGCGTCTCCTTGTACGCGGTGTCCGTGAGGTCGCCGTACTCGGTCGGCACCATCTGCAGCGGGTTCGCGTCCGGGTGGGCCTCGATGAACTCGCGCTGCACGGTGTTGAGCAGCCGCACCTGCGCCGCCGCCGCGGCCGCCCGCCCCGGAGCACCGAACTCCGCCTCGTCGCCCGCGCAGTTCCACTTCGTGTAGCTGATGTCGTCGAGCGGGATCGAGAAGGACCGCACCCCCGCCTCGTACATGGCGCCCAGCTTCGCGGTCAGCGCCTCGGTGTCGGCCGGGTCCGAGTAGCAGATGGACGTGCCGGGCGACACGGCGAAGGTGAAGCGGACGTGATGGTCGCTGGCGCGCTCGACCAGGGAGGCCAGCTCGGCGAGCTTGTCGGCCGGGTAGGGCTCACGCCACTTCTCCCGGTGGTACGGGTCGTCCTTGGGCGCGTACACATAGGTGTTGGCGCGTATGTCGCCGAGGAACTCCATCTGGTCGAGGCGTTCCTCGTGGGTCCACGGCGGCCCGTAGAAGCCCTCGATGCTGCCGCGCAGCGGCATCGCGGGCCGGTCGCTGACCGAGGCGCCCGCGATCCGGGACGGCCCGTCCTCGGTCCGCGTGAACAGCTGCCGCAGCGTCTGTACGGCATAGAACTGGCCGGCCGCGTCCGTGCCGCCCAGGGCCACCGTGCCGGTCCCGTCCTCGCCGCCGGAGACCCGCAGCGCGTAGCCCTCGGCGTGGTCGGGGACGGCGGTGTCGCGCAGCGCCTCAGCCACATCGGCGCGCGCGGCCGGGCCGAGGAGCAGGGTCAACGGCGCTTCGCCTGTGGCCTGTTGGCGTACGTCGACGTTCTTGACGCCGTGCGCGTGCAGCGTGTCGACGAGCAGCTTGCGGGCGGCTTCGTCGGTCGCCGCGTCCACGACGACCTCGGCCCGGCCGCCCACCCGGATGTCGTCGCCCGCGCGGGACATGGTGCGCGGCGTGGG
>NZ_JAAAHS010000323.1 GCF_009908195.1 Streptomyces boluensis
CCCCCGACGTACAGGTTCAGAACTTCTTGATGTCCAGCTCGCCGTCGGCGTACTGCTTGCGGATGACCTTCTTGTCGAACTTGCCGACGCTGGTCTTCGGGACCGTCGGGATGATGGTCCAGCGCTCGGGCAGCTGCCACCTGGCGATGTGTTCGGCGAGGAAGTCGCGCAGCACCTCGAAGTCGGCGGTCGCGCCCTCCTTCAACACGACGGTGGCCAGCGGGCGTTCGCCCCACTTCTCGTCCGGTACGGCGACGACCGCGGCCTCGGCGACCTCCGGGTGCGCCATCAGGGCGTTCTCAAGCTCGACCGAGGAGATCCACTCGCCACCGGACTTGATGACGTCCTTGGCGCGGTCGGTCAGGGTGAGGAAGCCGTCGGGGCTGATGATGCCGACGTCGCCGGTCTTCAGCCAGCCGTCCTCGCTGAACTTGTCGGCGGGCCGGAAGGGTTCACCGTCCGCCCCTCCGTAGTACGCGCCCGCGATCCACGGACCGCGCACCTCCAGCTCGCCGGCCGAGGTGCCGTCCCACGGCAGATGCTCGCCGCCGGGGCCGGTGAGCCGGGCCTCGACGCCGGCGGGGAAGCGGCCCTGGGTGAGGCGGTAGCCCATCGCGTCGGCCTCGCTGACCCCGGCGGGCGGCCGGGCGACCGTGCCGAGCGGGGAGGTCTCCGTCATTCCCCAGGCATGGCAGACCCGCACGCCGAGCTTGTCGTAGGCCTCCATCAGCGAGGGCGGACAGGCGGCGCCGCCGATGGTGACCTGGTCGAGGCTCTCGATGTCCCGCGGGTTGGCGGTCAGCTCGGCGAGCAGGCCCTGCCAGATGGTGGGCACGGCGGCCGCGTACGTGGGGCGCTCGCGTTCGATCATCTCGGCGAGCGGTGCGGGCTGCAGGAAGCGGTCCGGCATCAGCAGGTTCACGCCGGTCATGAAGACGGCGTGCGGCAGGCCCCAGGCGTTCACATGGAATTGGGGGACCACGATCAGGCCGGTGTCCTCGTCGGTGAGGCCCATCGACTGGGTCATGTTGACCTGCATCGAGTGCAGGTAGATGGAGCGGTGCGAGTAGACGACGCCCTTGGGTTCGCCGGTGGTGCCGGAGGTGTAGCACATGGCGGCGGCCTGGCGTTCGTCAAGCTCCGGCCAGTCGTACGCGGTGGGCTTCCCGGCGAGCAGCTCCTCGTACTCGTGCACCTGAACGTCCGCGCCGTCGAGCAGCGAGCGGTCGCCGGGGCCCGAGACCACGATGTGCTCGACCGGCGTGAGCTGCGGCAGGAGCGGGGCGAGCAGCGGCAGCAGCGAGCCGTTGACGATGATCACGCGGTCGGCGGCGTGCCGGACGATCCACACCAGCTGCTCCGCCGGCAGGCGCAGGTTGAGGGTGTGGAGCACGGCACCCATGGCGGGGACCGCGAAGTACGCCTCGACGTGCTCGGCGTTGTTCCACATGAGCGTGGCGACCCGCTGGTCGTCGGCCACACCCAGTTCGTCGCGGAGCGCGTGCGCGAGCTGGGCGGAGCGTTCACCGATCTCGGCGAAGGTGCGGCGGTGCGGCTCGTCCTCGCCGGTCCACGTGGTGATCCGCGATGTGCCGTGGACGGTCGACCCGTGCTTGAGGAGTCGGGTCACAGTCAGCGGTACGTCCTGCATGGTGCTCAGCACGGCGTCCTCCCGGTGGGCGCTACGGAGCAGTAGGGTTTCCGCAGATTCTCACCGCATACCGCGTGGTATGTCACTAGTGCGGCGCCGATGGATGCGTGTGGGGACGAGTGATCCACACCATGTGCTCAGTGCACAGGCGCCAGCTCCGGGTCCGAGCGGAGCTTGCCGAGGGCCCGGGAGACCGCGCTCTTGACGGTGCCGACGGAGACCCCGAGCACCTCCGCGGTCTGGGCCTCGCTCAGGTCCTCGTAGTACCTGAGGACCACCATGGCTCGCTGGCGGGCGGGCAGTTTCAGGATCGCGCGCCACATGGCGTCCCTGAGCACCTGCTGCTCGGCCGGGTCGGCCGTCTCGGCCGCGTCCGGCTCGGGCAGTTCCTCGCAGGCGAACTCGTCGACCTTGCGCTTGCGCCACTGCGAGGTGCGGGTGTTGAGCAGCGCCCGGCGGACGTATCCGTCCAGGGCCCGGTGGTCCTCGATCCGCTCCCAGGCCACGTACGTCTTGGTGAGCGCGGTCTGCAGCAGGTCCTCGGCGTCGCACGGGTTGGCCGTCAACGAGCGGGCGGTGCGCAGCAGTACGGGCTGGCGGGCGCGCATGTAGGAGGAGAAGGACGGGTACGGGGCGTACGCGGCGTAGGAGCCGTGCGTGGCCGGCCTGGTCGCGGATTTCGACGCGCTCGGGCGGACGGGCCCCTCGATGACGGTCATGGCTCCACGCTAGGAGCGCCCGCACCCCTGCGGATCGGCCCCAGGTCCCGAACCCGCGTCCCCCTCTGGTTGTAGGAGCGGTGCCCGGTCCACCTCCTGAAGGTGGAGGCACCCGGAGCCGCCCCGGAGAGGGCGTCTCCGGGGCGGGCCACCGGTCCGGGCGGCCCTCAGCCGATCCGGGCCACCGGCGCGTCCACCAGGTTGCGGTCGATGAGCAGGGTGTGGCCGCCGTGCCGCTCCTTCACGTTGCCTCTGTACTGGTGGATGCGCCGGTTCGGGTACCAGGCACCCGGCGCGAACACCGGCTCCTTGTTCAGGTTCGGCTTGCCTCCGCGCCAGCGGGCGAACCACACCGCCTCGGGCAGGTCGCGCACCCCGGCCAGGCGGGACGCCTCCATGTGCGTGATGCCCGAGTCGGCGCTGCTGTAGAAGCCGGTGACGTAGCCCCGCCCGCGGACCGTGCGGTTCCAGGAGCGGATGAAGTCCAGGGTCCGCGCCTTGCACTTGGCGTCCCTGAGGTCGTAGCCCTCGATGTCGAGATAGAGCGGGCTGCCGTCGAGGATGCCGTGTGCCGCGGCCCGGCGCGCCGCGTCCCGGCCCTCGGTGCGGCCCTGTGCGACGGGGTCGTTGCCGATGCGTACGCCCTTCTTGTTCTTGGCGATCACGCAGGGCGGCTGCGAGCCGACGTACAGGGGCAGCACCCGCCAGCCCATGTTCCGTACCGAGCGCAGCCAGGTCTTGCTGAGGTGCGGCTGGGTCTTGCAGTGCCGGCCGCGGCCGCCGTAATAGACGCCCACGGCGCGGTAGTTCGAGGCGGAGTGCCAGGCGGCCATCGTGGACAGGGGCGGGGCCGTGCAGGTGTCGAAGGCGAAGCCCTTGAACAGCTTCGGGCTCGGCCGGGCCCGCTGCGCGCCCGGCGCTCCGGCGGCACCCTTCACGACCGCGCCGTTCTCGACCGGGCCGTTCTCGACAGCGCCGTTCACCACGGGGCCGGAGGTCGGCGCGGCCGCGGTCGGCGGTGCGGTCAGGGTGAGCAGGCCGAGCACAAAGAGGACAAGTCCAACGATCGGCTTTTTGTGGTCCATACGGCGAGTGAAGGGGCCCGCCCCTCAGGACGGGCCCTGACACGCGCACGGCGCCCGAGACTTCAGCCGTCCGAACCCAGGATCAGCCCCGAAGTGGGCACTCCGGTTCCGGCCGTGACGAGCACCCGGGACACGTCCGGCACCTGGTTCACCGCGGTGCCGCGCACCTGCCGCACGCCTTCCGCGATGCCGTTCATGCCGTGCAGATACGCCTCGCCGAGCTGCCCGCCATGGGTGTTCAGGGGCAGCGCCTCGGCGGCGACGAAGTCGGCGGCCTCGCCCGGCTTGCAGAAGCCGAACTCCTCCAGCTGCATCAGGACGAACGGGCTGAAGTGGTCGTACAGGATGCCGACGTCGATCTCCCCCGGAGTGAGCCCTGAGCCGCGCCACAACTGCCGTGCCACCACGCTCATTTCGGGCAGCCCGGTGAGGTCGTCGCGGTAGAAGCTGGTCATCTGCTCCTGCGCCCGGCCCGCGCCCTGCGCCGCGGCCGTGATCACCGCGGGCCGCTGCCGCAGATCACGCGCCCGCTCGGCGCTGGTCACCACGATCGCCTGGCCGCCGTCGGTCTCCTGGCAGCAGTCGAGCAGCCGCAGCGGCTCCACGATCCAGCGTGAGGCGGCGTGCTCGGCCAGGGTGATCGGCTTCCCGTAGAAGTACGCCGCCGGGTTGGTGGCCGCGTACTTCCGGTCGGTGACGGCGACATGGCCGAAGGCATCGGGGCCGAGCCCGTACGTGTGCAGATAGCGCTGGGCCGCCATCGCCACCCAGGACGCCGGAGTGAGCAGGCCGAAGGGCAGGGCCCAGCCGAGCGCGGCGCCCTCGGCGGACGGCTCGCGCTGCTGGACGCCGGAGCCGAAGCGGCGGCCCGAGCGCTCGTTGAACGCCCGGTAGCAGACGACGACTTCGGCCACTCCGCTCGCCACCGCGAGGGCCGCCTGCTGGACGGTCGCGCAGGCCGCGCCGCCGCCGTAGTGCACCCGCGAGAAGAACGAGAGCTCGCCGATACCGGCCGCCTGCGCGACGGTGATCTCCGGGCTGGTGTCCATCGTGAAGGTGACCATGCCGTCCACGTCGGCGGGGGAGAGGCCCGCGTCGTCGAGCGCCGCGTGCACCGCCTCGACGGCGAGCTTCAGTTCGCTGCGCCCGGAGTCCTTGGAGAACTCGGTGGCGCCGATGCCGACGACCGCCGCCTTCCCGCCGAGCGTGTCCCTGCTCCGTACGCTCATGCGTCCGCCCCTTCGGGAAGGCTCACGGTGACCGTGCCGGTGACGTGCTTGCCGATGCCGTTGGTGCCGACCACGTCTATCCGGGCCGTGGCGCCTTCCACCTCCGCGACCGCACCCGTCAACACCATCGTGTCGCCCGGGTAGTTGGGCGCCCCGAGCCGGATCTTCACGTTCCGCAGTACGGCTGCGGGGCCGAAGTGGTCAGTCACGTACCGTCCGACCAGGCCGTTCGTCGTCAGGATGTTCATGAAGATGTCGGGGGAGCCCTTCTCCTTCGCGAGCTCCGCATCGTGGTGCACGTCCTGGTAGTCGCGCGAGGCCAGCGCCCCCGCGACGATCAGGGTGCGGGTCACCGGGATCTCCAGGGGCGGCAGCACGTCCCCCGGCCGTGGGTCCTTCATGCGCTTCGCGCCTCCTCGGCACCGTCGCCCTCGTGGGCGATCAACTCCCCCAGATCTGCGAGGACTTCGGCCCCGCAGCCCAGATACGCGTCCAGTTGCCGGCCCCACAGGAAGTGCCGGTGCACCGGGTGGTCCAGGTCGGCTCCGGTGCCGCCGTGCAGGTGCTGGCCCGCGTGCACGACCCGGCGGCCCGCCTCCGCGCCCCACCAGGCGGCGGTCAGGGACGCGGCCCGGTGGTCGAGCCCCGCGTCCCGCCGCCAGGCCGCCTCGTACGCGGTGACCCGGATGGCCTCGGTGTCCATGTACGCGTCGGCCGCGCGAAGAAGCACCGCCTGCTTGGCGGCGAGCGGCTTGCCGAACTGCTCGCGCTCCGAGGTGTGTTCGACGGCCCGCGCGAGCGCGCCCGCGCACACCCCGGCCTGCAGCCCGGCGAACGCGGTGCGCGCTCCGGCGAGCACGTCCTCGTACACCTCACGGCCGCCCGCGCCGAGCCGTTCGCCCGGCGTCGCGTCGAGGACCAGGCGCCCCGCCGACCAGGGCGCGGTCAGCTCGACCGGCTCGACCTCGGCGTCGGCGGCGCGCACCATCCACAGGCTGTGGTCGGCCGCCGCCACCAGGACATACGTGGCGTCCCGCAGCCACGGCACCCAGGCGACGGTGCCGCTGAGCCGGCCGGCCGCGTCCGCCCGTACGCCCGGCTGCGCCGGGAACGCGCCCGTCGCCACCTCCGTACCGTCCTCCAGGGCGGGCAGCAGCCGCTCCCGCTGTGCGGCGCAGCCGTGCGCGGCGACGGCGAGCAGGCCGTACGCGCAGGTCGCGGCGAACGGCACCTGCGCGGTGGTGCGGCCCTGCTCCTCAAGCATCAGGACGAGGCCGAGCAGCCCGGTCTCCCGGACGGCGCCGCCCAGACCCGCCGCGCACAGCTCCTTCCACAGCTCCTGGTCGGCGCCGGTCCCCAGGGCGCCGAGCCGGTCCGGGGTCGACAGGTCGGTGAAGATCTGCGCGGCGAGCTCGCGGGCCGCGGACTGCTCCTCGGTGGGCGTGAAGTCCATCAGGCCACGCCCCCCGCTTCCGTCGCGCTCCCCACATCGGCCGTGCGCCCCGCACCGGACAAGGCGTCGGACACGGCGGTGGTCGGCCGGAACACCGGAAGCACCAACTCCGCGTCCACTTGCCGGAATTCGGCCCGCACCGGCATCCCGATCCGCACCTCGTCCGGCGCCACCCCGACGACATTGCTGATCATCCGTACCCCTTCGGCGAGTTCAACGAGACCGACCGCGTACGGCGGATCGAAGGCGGGGAAGGGCGGGTGGTGCATGACCACATACGAGTAGACCGTGCCCTCGCCGCTCGCCTCGACCGTGTCCCACTGGTCCGAGCCGCAGGCGTTGCACCCCGGCAGCCAGGGGAAGCGCAACGTCCGGCACGCCGTGCAGCGCTGGATCAGGAGCTGGTGGCGGTCGACGCCCGCCCAGAACCCGGCGTTGTCCCGGTTGATCACCGGCCGCGGCCGCTGCCCCTTCGACTTCTGCTTCTGCTTCTGCTCCGGCTTCGGCTCACGGCGCGCGGGCGCGTACTTGAGGATGCGGAAGCGATGCGTCCCGGCCGGCTCGCCGTTCGATTGGACGTCCATCCGGGTCGTCACGAAGTGCCCGGTGCCCAGCTTGGTCGTCTTCTGCCCGGAGACGGACTCGATCACCGCGTCGAAGGTGATCGCGTCGCCCGGCCGCAGCGGCCGCAGATACTCCTGCTCGCAGTCGGTGGCCACGACCGAGGTGAACCCGGCGCCGTCCAGGAGCGCGAACAGCTCCTCGTACGCCGCCGAACGCGCGCTGTGCCCGGAGAGACCGCCCATCGTCCAGGCCTGCAGCATGGTCGGCGGAGCGATGGCCTCCGGTCCGGTGTACGCGGGGTTGGTGTCGCCGAGCGCCTCGCACCAGTGCCGGATCATCGGCTCGTTCACCGGGTCCTTGCCCTGCCCGGCCTCGGCGGCGGCCCTGCCCTCGTACGCCTTCAACTCGCCCAGAAGCAGCGCCTGTTCAGCCGGTACGCCGGCGCCCGCCGCACCGTCCGCCCGCGCGTCCCGTTCCCTCGTCCCGCTCACCGCCGCACCTTCCTCATGCCGAGCCGCATCGTCGCGACGATCTCCCGTTGCACCTCGCTCACGCCGCCCCCGAACGTGTTGATCTGCGCCGCCCGGTTCATCCGCTCCAACTCGCCGTCCCCGTCCCGCCCGATGCCGTACGCACCGGGCGAACCGGCCCGTACGAGGCCCGCGTCACCGACGACCTCCTGGCACATCCGGTACACCTCGACCGCCGACTCGGTGCCCGCGAACTTGACCCCGCTGGCGTCCCCCGGCGCGAGCCGCCCCGCCCCCACGTCACTAACAAGGCGCCAGTTCAGCAAGCGCGTCGCGGCTAGGCGGGCGTGCACCTCCGCCAGACGGGATCTGACCCAGGGCACGTCCACGGGGCGGCGGCCGGTCACCGGGTCGGGGGTACGGGCATAGGCCAGGGCGCTCGCGTAGCAGTCCTCGGCCTGCATCCCGATCGCGGCGAGCGCCACCCGCTCATGGTTGAGCTGGTTGGTGATCAGGCCCCAGCCGCCGTTCTCCTCACCGACCAGGTTCGACGCGGGCACCCTGATCCCGTCGTAGTACGTCGCCGTCGTCGTCAGCCCGCCCACGGTCTCGATCGGCGTCCAGGAGAACCCGGGCGCGTCCGTCGGCACGAGCACGATGGAGATGCCCTTGTGCTTGGGCGCCTCGGGGTCCGTACGGCAGGCCAGCCAGATCCAGTCTGCGTTCTGCGCGTTGGACGTGAAGATCTTCTGCCCGTCGATCAGCCAGGTGTCGTCCTCCCGTACGGCCCGGGTGCGCAGGGCCGCCAGATCCGTTCCGGCGGACGGCTCGCTGTAACCGATCGCGAAGACCAGCTCGCCGCTGAGGATCCGGGGCAGGAAGTACTCCTTCTGCTCCTGGGTCCCGTACTTCATCAGGGTCGGCCCGACCGTGTTCAGGGTGACCATCGACACGGGCGCGCCCGCGCGGTACGCCTCGTCGAAGAACACGAACTGCTCGTCCGCGCCCCGCCCTTGGCCGCCGTACTCCTCCGGCCAGCCGAGACCTAGCATTCCGTCGGCACCGATGCGCCGCAGGATCTCGCGCTGCCGGGCGGGGTCGGTGGAGTCGGCGGGTTCGGCGGGCGCGTCACCGTGACCGCGAGTCTGGTCCGCGCCGGTCGGCTCCCGGCCGAGGACGCCGCGGAAGTACGAACGGAGTTCGGCGCGCAGCTGTTCCTGGCGCTCCGTGGGGGCGAGATGCACGGCGTCCCTCCTGGGACCTCGTACGAATCAGGGTTTCTGACTGTCCGTCAGAAACGCGCCCACTGTCAAGGTCACGGACACCGCCCCCGTGGGCCGCGCGGGTGGCGCGGCTGACTCAGGGCGACTTGGTGGCACGAGCGGCCCGGCGCACCCTCAACACGCCTGCGCGGCGGCACAGTTCGTGCCGCCGCGCAGTGTGCCTCCCCCACCGGGTCACGCCCCCGCCCCCTCACGAGGGCGTGGCCCGGCTCGATCCGGTGCCTTACCAGAGGTGGGTGAAGTTGACCGCGTACGTCTCGTTCGACTGGTCGATGGCCGTGAAGGCCGACCCGTCGACCTGCGCGTTGTTGTTCTGGTTCGAGGCGCCCGAACCCGTCGCCACCTGCTGATTGGTGGCCGAGTTACCGGCGTTGTCGTCCCCGACACCGCTACCCGCGATGGTCGCGACGCTGGCGTTCGACCCGTCGCTCGCGAAGCCGCCGTTGTCAGCCTGGGCCACGCCCGTGAAGAGTGCAGC
>NZ_JAAAHS010000324.1 GCF_009908195.1 Streptomyces boluensis
GTCTCAGACCGCCCCTCTCAGACCGCCCGCTCCCGCCCCTCCCAGTACGGGTCCCGGAGGCGCCGCTTGTACAGCTTGCCGTTGGGGTCGCGGGGCAGCGTGGGGATGAAGTCGACGCTCTTGGGGCGCTTGTAGCCGGCCAGGCGGGCCTCGCAGTGGGCCAGGATGTCGGCGGCGAGCGTGGCGTCCGGGGTGTGGCCGTCGGCCGGCTCGATGACGGCCTTGACCTCCTCGCCCCAGTCGGCGTTCGGGATCCCGAAGGTGGCGGCGTCGGCGACGGCCGGGTGGGAGAGGAGCACCGACTCGATCTCCGCCGGGTAGATGTTGACGCCACCCGAGATGATCATGTCGATCTTGCGGTCGCGCAGGAAGAGGTAGCCGTCCTCGTCGAGCACCCCGAGATCGCCCACGGTGAAGAAGTCGCCGATGCGGTTCTTCCGGGTCTTCCCCTCGTCCTTGTGGTACGCGAAGCCGCCGGTCGACATCTTCATGAAGACGGTGCCGAGCTCACCGGCCGGCAGCCGGTTGCCGTCGTCGTCGAAGACGGCCAACTCGCTGATCGGCCAGGCCTTCCCGACCGTGCCGGGCTTCTTCAGCCAGTCCTCGGCCGTGGCGAACGCGCCGCCGCCCTCACTGGCCGCGTAGTACTCCTCGACGCAGTTCCCCCACCAGTCGATCATCGACCGCTTCACATGGTCGGGGCAGGGCGCGGCGCCGTGGATGGCGTGCCGCAGGGAGGACACGTCGTAACGGTCCTTGGTCTCCTGCGGCAGTGCGAGCAGCCGGTGGAACTGTGTGGGGACCATGTGGGTGTGCGTGCAGGCGTGCTGGTCGATGAGGCGGAGCATGTCCTCGGGCGTCCACTTGTCCATCAGGACGACCGGATGCCCGATGTGCAGCGACGCGCCCGCGAACTGGAGCACGGCCGTGTGGTAGAGCGGCGAGCAGACCAGGTGCACGTTGTCGTCGAAGGGCTTGACGCCGAAGATGCCGAGGAACCCGCCGAGGTACGACTCCTCGGGGAGCTTCCCGGAGAGCGGGCGGCGGATGCCGCGCGGGCGGCCCGTGGTGCCCGAGGTGTAGTTCATGACCCAGCCGAGTGTGCGCTCCTCGGGCGCCGACTCGGGCTGCCCGTCGAGGAGTTCGGCGTACGGGCGGAAGCCGGTGATGCCGCCGACGGCGAAGCGGTGCGTGTCGGGGAGTTCCGCCTCGTCGGCGGCGGCGCGGGCCGCGTCGGCGAAGCGTTCGTGCGCGAGGAGCACCTTGGCGCCGGAGTCGGAGACGATCCAGGCGATCTCGGGTCCGACCAGGTGGTGGTTGACGGGCACGAGGTAGAAACCGGCCTGGGCGGCGGCCAGGTAGGCGGTGAAGAACTCCACTCCGTTGGGGAGGACTACGGCGAGGGCGTCACCCCGTTCGAGGCCGGCCTCCCGGAGGGCGTGCACCATCTTGTTGGCGGCGGCGTGCAGTCGGCCTGCGGACCAGGCTTCCCCGTCCGGGGCGTGCAGGACGATGCGGTCGGGGTCGGCGACTGCCTGCGCCCAGAAGCCGTTGGGGTGGTCGGACATGTTCGGCATCCCTTCTGCGGGGTTCTGTTGATGGCCGAGTGCGGGTTCGTCGTGGCTGGTCGCGCAGTTCCCCGCGCCCCTGAGGCATGCGGCTGCGCCGCGCCTCCCCGGGAGATGGCGCACGGAGTGCCCATCTCAGGGGCGCGGGGAACTGCGCGAGCAACCCCCACCGGGCCGCAGCCGTGAAGACACCTCACCGCCCCGCAATCCGGTTGACCCGGTCGATCGCCCGCTCAAACCCCCGCGTCAACTCGTCGAAGACAACCCGCACACTCCGCTCCGAGTTCATCCGCCCCACGATCTGCCCGACGGGAGTCCCAAGCAGCGCCTCGACCTCGTGCTTCTGGATCCGGGACACCGCCTCCGCGACGAGCAGTCCCTGCAGCGGCATGGGCAGCGGGCCGGGGCCCGTCGGGTCGTCCCAGGCGTCGGTCCACTCGGTACGCAACTGGCGGGCCGGCTTTCCGGTGAGGGCGCGGGAACGCACCGTGTCCGACGACTCGGCGGCGAGCAGCTTCTCGGTGAGTTTGCGGGAGTGCATCTCGGCCTCGGTGGTGGTGAGCCAGATCGAGCCGGTCCACACGCCCTGGGCGCCCAACGCCAGTGCGGCGGCGATCTGTTCACCGCTGCCGATGCCACCGGCGGCGAGCACGGGCAGCGGGGCGACCGCGTCGACGGCGTCCGGGGTGAGCACCATGGTGGCGATCTCGCCGGTGTGGCCGCCCGCCTCGTACCCCTGGGCGACGACGATGTCGATGCCCGCGTCGGCGTGCTTACGGGCGTGCCGGGCGCTGCCGGCGAGCGCGGCGACGAGCACGTCGTGGGCGTGGGCGCGTTCGATGACGTCGGCGGGCGGGGAGCCGAGGGCGTTGGCGAGGAGTTTGATCGGGTAGTCGAAGGCGACGTCGAGCTGGCTGCGGGCGACCTGCTCCATCCAGCCGGTGATGCGCCAGCCGGACGCCTCGCCCTCGGCGAGTTCGGGGACGCCGTGTTTGGCGAGGGTGGCGCGTACGAACTCCCGGTGCGCCTCCGGGATCATCGCCTCGACATCGGCCTCGCTGAGGGCCTGACCCCCTTGGGCCTCCACCTTCTTGGCGGGCATCACGACATCGAGCCCGTAGGGCTTGTCGTCGGTGTGCTCGTGCACCCAGTCGAGGTCGCGTTTGAGGTCGTCGGGGGCCGTGTAGCGGACTGCTCCGAGCACGCCGAATCCGCCCGCTCTGCTGATGGCCGCGGCCACGGCGGGGAACGGTGTGAAGCCGAAGATGGCGTGCTCGACTCCGAGTTTCTTGCTCAGCTCCGTCTGCATGGGCGCAGGATGCCGCAGCGCGTCGGCCGACGGAAGAGGTTTTCTGATGCAGTGTCAGATTCTTTACGGCGCCCGCGTCTTGACCCGCACGCGACGACGCTCGGACGGCACTCGGGCGGCACCAGGAGCACACCAGGCCCGCACCCGGACCGCACCCGGACCGCACCCGCCCAACGGCACTCGCCCCGAACGGGGTTGACACCACCCGCGCCTCGCAAGAAAGTTTCACCTGCCGGATACACGTACGAAAAATACTTTCACGCGGGAGGACGGGGACATGGGGGACGGCCGCGCGGACAGCGACAGAGAGGGCCTGACCCGGCGCCGGATGGGCGCCGGGCTCCTGGCCCTGGGCGGGGCCGTCGCGCTCGTCCCCTTCCCCGCCGGGCCCGCGGCGGCGGCAGGGCCCGGCGCCGAGCGGCCCACCCTGCGGCACGGCCCGGCCGAACGCGCCGGGCTGCTCCCCGGCCAGCTCCGCCAACTCGTCGCCGACGCCGAGAAGTTCCTCGACCCCTCCCCCACGCACCCCTGGTACGCGGGCGCCGTGCTGCTCGCCGGGCGCGGCGGGACGGTGGCCCTGCACCGGCCGATCGGGATGGCGGTGCGCTACTCCGCGTACGAGGAACAGACCGACACCGCCGTGGAGTTCCCGCCCGAGCAGCAGATTCCGGCGGCCGCGGACACCGTGTACGACCTGGCGTCCGTGTCCAAGCTGTTCACCTCGATCCTGGCCGTGCAGCAGATCGAGCGGGGCGCGCTCGGCCTCCAGGAGCGGGTCTCGGCGTATCTGCCGGAGTTCGGCGGCGCGGGCAAGCAGGACATTACGGTCCGTCAACTCCTCACCCACACCTCGGGGTTCCGCGCCTGGCTGCCCCTCTACAAGGAGCCCACGTACGCGGGCAAGCTCCGCCTCATCTGGGACGAGGCGCCGATCAACCCGCCGGGCAGCACCTACCTCTACTCGGACCTCAACCTGATCTCACTGCAACTGGTCCTCGAAAAGGTCACCGGCCGCCCGCTCGACGCACTGCTGCGCGAGGAGATCACCGGCCCGCTCGGCATGACCCGTACCCGCTACAACCCGCCCGCGTCCTGGCGCCCGAAGATCGCCGCCACCGAGGACGCCCGGCTGCCCTGGTCGGGGCTCGACCGGGGTCTGGTGTGGGGCGAGGTGCACGACGAGAACGCGTTCAGCCTCGGCGGGGTCGCCGGGCACGCGGGGGTCTTCTCCTGCGCCTGGGACCTCGCGGTACTCGGCCGCACCCTGCTCAACGGCGGCTCGTACGGACGGGAGCGCATCCTGCGCCCCGAGTCGGTGGAGTTGATGTTCACGGACTTCAACACCGACTTCCCCGGCGACGAGCACGGCCTCGGCTTCGAGCTCTACCAGCACTGGTACATGGGCGCCATGGCCACCCCGCGCACCGCGGGCCACACCGGCTTCACCGGCACGTCCCTCGTCCTGGACCCGACGACCGACTCGTTCCTGGTGATCCTCGGCAACTCCGTGCATCCGGTGCGGAGTTGGCGTTCCGGCTCGGCCCCTCGGGTGGCCGCCGCGAACCGCCTCGCCCGCGCCGTCCCGGTACGCCCCGCGCACGGCCGCACCGCCTGGTACGCGGGCATGGAGAGCGCGACGGCGGCGACCCTCACGCTGCCCGCGCTCACCCTGGCCTCGGACCGCGCCCGGCTGCGCTGCGCACTGTGGTGGGACACCGAGCCGGGCTCCGACGCGGTGTTCCTCGAGGCCTCCGGGGACGGCGGCGCGAGCTGGCGGCCGGTGCCGTTCACGACGCAGCGAACGGGCGCTCCGCCGCGGGAGCACCCGTCCGGTTCCGCCACCGGCTGGTCGGGCCGCGTCTGGCACCGCCTCACCGCCCCGCTCGACGACTGGCGCGGCCGACCGGTGCGGCTGCGCTGGCGGTACGCGACCGACCGGTCGTACGTGGGCCGCGGGGTGTACGTGGACGGGCTCCGCGTGGACGACGGCACGCACACCGCCTTCGACACGTCCCGCCCGGCGGACGCCCGCCGCCTCGAACCGTCCGGGTGGACGCCCTCCGCCGACTGACCCGCTCAGTACTGCTGCGGCGGCTGCTGCTGCTGCTGGTACGGAGCCTGCGGCTGCTGCCCGTACGGCTGTTGCTGGTTCTGCTGCTGCGGCTGCTGGTACGGGGCCTGCGGCTGCTGCTGGTACGGGGCTTGGGGCTGCTGACCGCCGTACGGCTGCTGCTGGGGCGCCTGGTGCTGGGGCTGGTGCTGCTGGGGCGCCTGCTGGTGCTGCTGAGGCGCCTGCGGCTGCTGCTGGTACGGAGCCTGGGGCTGCTCGTACGGAGCCTGCGGCTGCTGGCCGCCGTACTGCTGCTGCGGGACCGGCGCCGCGTGGGCCGCGAGGGAGCTGCCCGCCGGGACGTAGTGCATCCGGCCCGTCGGGTCGGGGACCTGGACGTAACCGGCCTGCTGCAACTGGGCCTCGTACGCGCCGTGCCGCTTGCGGGTGTAGAAGACCATGCCGATGGCGAGGGCCACCGCGAAGACCCAGAACGGGATCCAGAACACCGCGGCGTCGGCGCCGTCGCGCATCAGCCGGAGCAGCACGATCAAGGTGATCGGGATGATGGCGAGGACCCGGCGCTTCTCGTTGTGCCGGCCCGACAGATCGAAGTTGATCTGCGCCTTGAGGAGGTCGGGTGCCTGCGCGGGCAGCGGCGGCACCGGGCCGCCGGTGGCGGCCTGCGGGAACTGCGCCCAGGCCTGCTGAGCGCGCTGGTACGCCTGCGGTTCGGGCACCATCAGAAGCTGGGTGCCACGGTTCACATAGCGGGCGTCCAGGTACTGGTACCCGAACTGCTCGCCGAGGTGCGCCAGGCGCGTCAGCTTGGTCGCGGTCGCCCACATGCTGGTGACCTCGACCGGCGCGCCCTGGGCCATCAGGCTCATCATGGTGCGGACCTGGCCAGTGCTCACGGTTCTCCTCCCCCGGCGGGCAGACCTTGCGCGTTCCGCCGTCGAACCGCCACCCTTTCACACCGACGGAGCAGCGCTGACCTGGCCTACTGGCCGAGCACCGCCATCGCCGCGTTGTGTCCGGGAATGCCGCTCACGCCCCCGCCGCGCACCGCGCCCGCCCCGCAGAGCAGCACGTTCGCGAGCCGCGTCTCCACGCCCCAACGCCCCGTGTCCTCCTGGGCGTACGGGAACGAGAGGTCGCGGTGGAAGATGTTGCCGCCGGGCAGCCCCAGCTCGCGTTCCAGGTCGAGTGGGGTCTTCGCCTCGATGCAGGGGCGGCCCGCGGCGTCCACCGCGAGGCAGTCCGCGAGCGGTTCGTCGAGGTGGGCGTCGAGCTGGGCGAGCGTCGACTTGAGGAGCGTCTCGCGGGCCGTGTCGTTGTCGGCGGCGAACAGCCGGGCCGGGGTGTGCAGTCCGAAGAGGGTGAGCGTCTGGTAGCCCTCGGCGGCGAGCGCGGGGCCGAGGATCGACGGGTCGGTCAGGGAGTGGCAGTAGATCTCCGACGGGGGTGCGCCCGGCAGCCGTCCGGCCCGCGCCTCCGCGTACGCGGCCTCCAACTGGGCGTATCCCTCGGCGACATGGAAGGTCCCGGCGAAGGCGCGGCGCGGGTCGACCGAGCGGTCCTTGAGCCGTGGCAGCCGCTTGAGCAGCATGTTGACCTTGAGCTGCGCGCCCTCGGCCGGGGGCTGCGGCGGTGGGTCGCCGAGCAGTGCGGCCAGGGTCTGCGGTGCGGCGTTCACCAGGACGTGCCGGGCGGCGGCCAGGGACTCCGTGCCGTCGGCGGTGCGGTAGGTGACCTCGGCGGCGGTGCCGTCGGAGTCGATCCGCAGCACCTCGTGGCCGGTGCGCAGCTCGGCGCCCGCGGCGCGCGCGGTGGCCGCGAGGGTGTCGGTGAGCGCGCCCATGCCGCCGACCGGCACGTCCCAGTCGCCGGTGCCGCCGCCGATGACGTGGTACAGGAAGCAGCGGTTCTGGCGCAGCGACGGGTCGTGCGCGTCGGCGAACGTGCCGATCAGGGCGTCGGTGAGGACCACCCCGCGGACCAGGTCGTCGGCGAAGCGGCCCTCGATCGCGGCGCCGATGGGCTCGTCGAACAGCATCCGCCAGGCGGCCTCGTCGTCGACGCGCTCGCGCAGCTCGGCCCGGCTCGGCAGCGGCCCGGTGAGCGTCGGGAACACCCGTCCGGCGACCCGGCCGAGGGTCCCGTAGAACTCCTGCCAGGCGGTGAACTCCCGGTCGGATCCGGTGAGTTGACGGAACGCCTCCCGGTTGCGGCCGCTCTGCCCGGTGACGAGCAGCCCGGTCGTCCTGCCGTCACGGCCCGTCGGCGTGTACGAGGACACGTCGCGTTTGCGCACGGCGAAGTTCAGGTCGAGGTCCCGCACGATCTTCTTCGGCAACAGGCTGACCAGGTACGAGTACCGGGACAGCCGGGCGTCCACCCCTTCGAAGGCGTATGTGGACACGGCGGCGCCACCGGTGTGGTCGAGCCGTTCGAGGACGAGCACACGGCGGCCGGCGCGGGCCAGGTAGGCGGCGGCGACGAGACCGTTGTGGCCACCGCCGACGATCACGGCGTCGTAGACATCGCGGGCTTGGGTAGGCATGGCTCTTGCTAACACGCCGGGCGGGCGCGGGCCAGGTGTAGGGCGTCCCTCGGTGCGGCGTCGTACGGGGCGGCGTACGGGCGTCGTACGGGGCGGGTCCGGGAGACAGGACCTAGCGGCCGCGCAGTGTCGCGATCCTCCGGTACACCTCGGCGGCCTCCGCGCCGCGGCCCAGTTGCTCCAGGCAGTGGGCCTCGTCGGTGCGGGCGCCCAGGGCGTCGGGGTGGTCGGCGCCGAGGGCGCGTTCGCGGGCCTCGGCGACCGTGCGGTACTCGGTGAGCGCGTCCGGCCAGAGACCGAGCCAGCCGAGGCCGACGGCGACCTCGCGGCGGCTGACCAGGGTGTCGGGGTGGTCGGGGCCGAGGACGCGGACGCGGGCGGCGCAGACCTCGCGGGCCTCGTCGAGCGCTTCGGGCCAGCGGCCGAGGCGGCCCAGGTTGACGCCGAGGCCGTGCCGGGCGCGCAGGGTCTCGGGGTCGTGCGGGCCGTGGACGCGGGTGCGGTCGTCGACGAGGGCGCGGTAGAGGCCGAACGCCTCCGCGCTGCGGCCGAGGCGGCCGAGGCTGATGCCCACTTCGTAGCGCGCGGCGAACGTCTCCGGATGGTCGGCGCCGAGCGCCCGCACGCGCGCCTCCGCGACCTCCTGGTACGTCTGGAGCGCCTCGGTCCAGCGCCCCAACTGGCCCAGTACGTACGCCACTTCGTACCGGGTGACCAGAGTGTCGGGGTGGTCGGCGCCGAGGACGCGGGCCCGCGCCTGTGCGACCTCCTGCGCCGTGCGGTGGGAGTCCTCCAGACGGCCCAGGCGGCTGAGGTTGTACGCGAGGTTGTGGCGGCAGCGCAGGGTGTCGGGGTGGTCGGGGCCGAGGTGCGGGGAGCTCTCCCGCCCGGCGAGCACGGCCGTGTACACCTCGTGGGCCTCGAAGTACCGCCCGAGGCGGCCGAGTACGTACGCAATCTCCTGGCGGGCGGCGAGCGTGTCGGGGTGGTCGGCGCCGAGTGCGCGCTCCCGGCCGCGGGTGACGTGCTCGTACTCGCGCAGGGCGTCGGCGGCGCGGCCGGTGCGGCTGAGGGTGAAGCCCATCTCGTACCGGCTGGCGAGGGTGTCGGGGTGGTCGGGGCCGAGGGCCTGGGCGCGGGCGGCGGCGACCTCGCGGTGCACATCGGCGGCCTCGTCCCAGCGGCCGAGGCGGCCGAGGTCGAGGCCCGCGTCGTGCCGGCTCGCGAGGACGGCGAGCAACTCCGGTGCGGGCGTGGGCCGTTCGGGCCGCTTGGCCTGTCCGGCGTCCGGGGTGCGGCGGCCGTCGATACGGGAGATCCACTCGCCGGTGAGCCCGCCGGCCGCGTCGAGCGGCAGGCCGCGCAGGTCGACGGCGCCGGTGGCCTTCGGGCCTGTGGTCATGCCGCGGGTCCAGGAC
>NZ_JAAAHS010000325.1 GCF_009908195.1 Streptomyces boluensis
CACCCCCTGGAACGCCCGATGACCCTCCCCACCCCGTCCGTGCGCGACCGCGTCCTCTCCCTGCCGTCCGCCGAACTCCCCGCCTACGTCTACGACTTGGCGGCCCTGCGCGAGCACGCCGCCGAGGTGCGGGCCGCCCTGCCGGAACGCGTCGAGCTGTACTACGCGGCCAAGGCCAACCCGGACCGCGAGATCCTCACCGCCCTCGCCCCGTACGTGAACGGCTGCGAGGTGTCCTCCGGGGGCGAGCTGGCCCACGTGCACGAGGCGGTCCCCGGCCACCCGCTCGCCTTCGGCGGCCCCGGCAAGACCCCTGTGGAGATCACGACCGCGCTTGAGCTCGGCGTGCGCCGCTTCCACGTGGAGAGCGCCTACGAGCTGCGCATGCTGGCCGAGTTGGCCGCACGAACGGCCCCGGACATCCGCATCGACGTACTGCTCCGCTTCAACCTGCCGCTGCCCGGCACCCTCCTGGAGAACAGCTCCCTGGCGATGGGCGGCCGCCCGACCCCGTTCGGCCTCGACCCCTCCGAGGCCGACGACACCGTGGCGCTGCTCACCGACGGCACCTTCCCGCACTTGACACTGCGCGGCGTCCACGCCCACCTCGCCAGCGGCCTGGAGGCGGACGAGCAACTCGCGGTCGCCGAGTCCGTCGTGCGCTGGGCGACCGGCCTGGCCGACCGGCACAACGTCCACTTCTCCGAGGTGAACGTCGGCGGCGGCATGACCGTGGACTACGCCGAGCCGGACCGCCGCTTCGACTGGGCCGCGTACGGCAAGGGGCTTGGTGAACTCGCTGACGCCCACCCCGAGTTGACGCTCCGTATCGAACCGGGACGCGCCCTCACCGCGTACTGCGGCTGGTACGCCACCGAGGTCCTGGACGTGAAGCACAGCCAGGGCGAGGAGTTCGCGGTGGTCCGCGGCGGCACCCACCACCTGCGCACGCCCGCGACCAAGGGCCACGACCAGCCCTGCTCCATCCTTCCGGTGGACGACTGGCCACACCCCTGGCCGCGCTCGACGGCCCGCCAGGACCGCGTCACCCTCACCGGCCAGCTCTGCACACCCAAGGACGTCCTCGCCCGGAAGGTCCCGGCGGCGGGGCTGCGCGCGGGCGACCGGGCGGCGTTCTCCGTCGCCGGTGCGTACGCCTGGAACATCTCGCACCACGACTTCCTGATGCACCCGAGGCCGGGCTTCCACTACCTCAACCCCCTTGAAACTCTTGAGGGTTCGGAGCCTTCGGACGGGAGGCGGGACTGACATGCTGCGCCCCAACGCCGTCAAGGCGAAGCTCGCCGCGGGCGAGGAGGTCGACGGGCTGTTCTGCTCCATCCCCGAGCCGTCGGTCGTCGAGATGATCGGCTGCGCCGGGTACGACTTCGCGATCCTCGACACCGAGCACGCGCTCGTCGACCCGCAGACCCTGGAGAACCTGATCCGGGCCGCCGAGGCGGTCGGCCTCACCGCCTTCGTCCGCGTACCCGAGGACGATCCGGGCGCGATCCTGCGGGTGCTGGACGCGGGCGCGATGGGCGTCGTGGTCCCGCATGTGCGCGGCCGCTCGGACATCGACCGCGCTATCCGCGCCGCCCGCTACGCCCCCGAGGGCATGCGCTCGCTCGGGGGCGGGCGGGGCCCCGGCTTCGGCGCGATCCCGCCGGTCGAGTACACGCAGCGGGCCAACGCCGAGATCTCGGTGATCGCGCTGATCGAGGACCGGGAAGGCGTCGAGGCGATCGACGAGATCCTCGCCGGCGGCGGCGTCGACCTGGTGCTGCCGGGCCCGGCCGACCTGTCGCAGTCCTACGGCGTGCCCTGGCAGTTGACCCACCCACTGGTCCGCGACGCGGTGAACACGCTCCGCGCCTCCTGCGCCGAACACGGCGTGCCGTACTGCGCGATGGCCCGCAGCCCCGCGCGGCGTGCGGAGTGGCGGGCCGAGGGCGTACGGGCCTTCGTGACCGGCGAGGAACGCGACCTGGCCGCACGCGCCTTCCGCGACCACTTGGCGGCGCATCGGTCGGCGTAGCGAGTGCGGGCGCCCCTCACGCCTCAAGCGGGACCCTGGCCGCCCGATACCCGGTGCCCGATGTTCAGCATTTCCTGAATTCACGAAGATGTGTATCGTGAGGCCATGCCGACCGCAGCCTCCGACGTCTCTGACATCTCTGACATCTCTGACATCTCCAACATCGAAGTGCTGGCCCGCTTCGGCCGTGCGCTCGCCGACCCGATCCGCTGCCGCCTGCTGCTCGCCCTGCGCGAGGCGCCCGCGTACCCGTCCGACCTCGCCGAAGCGTTCGGCATCTCCCGCACGCGGCTCTCCAACCACCTTGCCTGTCTGCGCGATTGCGGCCTGGTCGTCACGGTCCCGGACGGCCGCCGCACCCGCTACGAGCTGGCCGACGAACGCCTCGGGCACGCCCTGGACGACCTGCGCACCGCCGTGGTCGCCGTCGAGACGGACCGGACCTGCGTGGACGCGGACGAGAAGGAGTGCTGCTGATGGCCGCGATCTCCCTCGGCCCAAGCCCGGCCCGCCGCGACGCCCTCGCCCGCCGGATACGACTCCTCGTCGCCGCCACCATCACGTACAACGCCATCGAGGCGGCCGTCGCCCTCACCGCCGGCAGCCTCGCCTCGTCCACCGCGCTGATCGGCTTCGGCCTCGACTCGGTCATCGAGGTCTCTTCCGCGGCGGCGGTGGCCTGGCAGTTCTCCGCCCGCGAGCACGCGGTGCGGGAGGCCCGGGAGCGGACCACGCTCCGGATCATCGCCGCGTCGTTCTTCGCACTGGCCGCGTACGTCACGGTCGACGCCGTACGCGCACTCACCGGCACAGGGGAGGCCGAGCGATCGGTCCTCGGGATCGTGATCGCCGCCCTGTCGCTGGCCGTGATGCCGTTCCTGTCGGCCGCACAGCGCCGCACGGGCCGCGAACTCGGCTCCGCGTCCGCCGTCGCCGACTCCAAGCAGACCCTGCTGTGCACGTACCTCTCGGCGGTGCTCCTGGCCGGCCTGGTCCTCAACGCCACCCTCGGCTGGTCCTGGGCCGACCCGATCGCCGCCCTCGCCATCGCCGCGATCGCCCTGAAGGAAGGCCGCGACGCCTGGCAGGGCAAGGGCTGCTGCGCGCCACCCCCGGCCACGACCGCACCGGCGACCGGCACCACCTCCGCCGCCGAGGCGCACTCCTGCGACTGCTGCGCCTGACCGGTACGCGCCCCGCGCAAGTGACCGGACCCGCAGGGCGCGCGCAAGGCGGTCTCACCCCTGCGGCATCCCCTCGAACCACGTCGGCCCATCCCCCATGGCCAGCTTGATCCGATGAATGCCGAACTCATCAAGGGGCGGCAGGGAGTCAGGCTCGAACCAGGCCACCTCAAGCGACTCGTCGTCGTTCACATAGCACTCAGTAGTCAACGCCCGGCAGCGCAGCGTGATGTCCATGAACTGGCAGATGTCGCCGTTGGGGTACTGGATCGGCTCCCGCGTCTGCACGAGGACGATCCGCTCGACCTCGCACCGTACGGCCGTCTCCTCGTGCACCTCGCGGACCGCGCACTCCGCGGGCTGCTCACCTGGATCCGGGATGCCCCCGATGACCGCCCACTCGCCCGTGTCCGTGCGGCGGCCGAGCAGCACTCTGCCCTTGTCGTCGAAGACGATCGCGGTGACGCCCGGCAGGAACAGCAGCTGCTGTCCGGCGGTGGCTCGCAGTTCGCGGAGGAAGTCAGGAGTTGCCATGCCTTCGACCCTAACCGGCACGACTGACAAGCCCCGCCGTACCGTCAGGTCTCGCGGCGCGCCCGACGGCCGCGTACCAGCGCGAAGCCCAGGCCGCCGACGCCCACCGCGACGAGCAGCGCCTCCGGCCAGGCGCCCAGCCGCGTGGCCAAGGTGAGCGAGGTCCGCTTGGGCACGTCCGCGACCAGGGTGGCGGGCTCGAAGAGGCCGGTGTCCTGGGCGATGGAACCGTCCGGGCGGATCACCGCACTGACCCCGCTGGTCACCGGAACGAGCACCGCGCGCCCGTGCTCGACGGCCCGCACCCGGTCCATGGCGAGCTGCTGGTACGTCATCTGACTGCGCCCGAAGGTGGCGTTGTTGCTGGGTACGGAGAGGATCTCGGCCCCGGCCTCGACCTGGTCCCGCACCACCCCGTCGAAGGCGGCTTCGTAGCAGGTCACCGGGCCGATCCCGGTACCGGCCATGTCGAACACCACCGGCTCGGTGCCCGGTACGAAGCTGCCCGCGCGGTCCACGTCGGAGCTGAAGATCCGGAAGAAGCCGCGGTACGGCATGTACTCGCCGAAGGGCTGGAGCTGCCGCTTGTCGTAGAAGGCGCCGGGCCCGCTCTTGGGGTCCCACAGGATCTGCCGGTTCCGCGCGGTGCCGTCCTTCGCGGTGACGACGGCGCCCACGGAGATGGGTGCGCCGACGGCCTTGGCGGTCTTGTCGATCTCGGCGTACGCGTCCGGGTTCACATAGGGGTCGATGTCGGAGGAGTTCTCCGGCCATACGACGAGGTCGGGCTTGACCGGGTCGTCGGCGAGCTTCATCGTCTCGCGGACGTGGAAGTCGAGCACCGCCCGCCGCTGAGCGTTGAAATCGAGACCCATACGCGGCACGTTGCCCTGAATGACGGCCACGCGCGTGGTGCCGTTCTCCGCGTCGTTGGACAGCAGCGGCATGGCGGCCGCACCGGCGATCACCGGCGCCACCGTCAGCGCGGCCGCGGCGACGACGCCACGGTCCCGTATCCCGCGCACCGCGACGAGCCGGAGTACGAGTGCGGCGAGCGCGAACCCGCACAGCACGACCGCGAACCCGAGCAGCGGAGTGCCGCCGATCGACGCCAGGGGCAGGAAGACGCCGCTGGGCTGGCCGAAGGCGACCTTGCCCCAGGGGAAGCCGCCGAACGGGAAGCGGGCGCGCAGCGCCTCGTCCACCATCCACACACCAGCGGCCCACAGCGGCCAGGCGGGCAACCGCGTCACCAAGGCGATACCGGCCGCGCCCAGGGCCAGGAACACCGCTTCGGTGACGGCGAGCGCGAGCCAGGGCAGCGGACCGACGTCGACGCCCGTCCAGGAGAGCAGCGGGACCAGGAAACCGAGCCCCATGAGGAGCCCGAGACCGAACCCGGCGCGGGCCCGTCGCCCGTGCACGGCGAGGCCGAGGAGCGCGAAGGCGACCGGCGCGAGCCACCACTGTTCACGCGGCGGGAAGCTGACGTAAAGCAGCAGTCCCGAGACCAGCGCGGCGACCGCCGAGGCGAGGTTCCGCAGCAGCTTGTCGCGCCTGGCGGGGGCCTGCTCCGCACTCTGCGGTGCCGGCCCGTCGGTCGAGGTCGTGGTGGTGGCTGTCACCTCGCGGAGTCTACGGCGCCGACCTGTCATGACCTCAAGGTGGTCGAGGCGCCCGCCACGGCCCGCTCCGTACCGGCCGCCGGGGCACCACGCGCGCGTGCCGGGTGTCTGCCGGAATCCGGTGGCCCGTCGCTCAGAACCCGGCGGCCGATCCGGCGGAACGCATGCTCAGCCGGTCCCTGATGGCGCGTACGGCGGACTCCGCGTCGTCCACGGTGACGGTGAACAGGTGCCCGTCGCCGAGGTCGAGGACCAGGCCCTCACCGCGCCGCACGATCACGGCCGTGCCCTTCTCCGGGCGCCAGCGGTAGCCCCAGCCGCCCCACTGCCGCGGGCTGACCTGGGGGGCGAACTCGGCGCCGACGATATTGCTCAGGAGGATGCGGCGGCGCGGCAGGCCCAGGTGCCCGCACCGCACTTCCAGGTACTCGTCGTCCACACGCACCGCGACGTGCACGAACGCGAGCGTGCCGAACAGGATCAGGAGCCCGGCACCGACGCAGCCGACGACCGCCATGACCAGCGGGCCGAGCCCAGAGGTCCAGTTGGAGCCGACGGCGAGCTGGATGCCGAGGGCGATGCACGCGGCACCCACCAGCGCGAGCAGCCACTGCATCCGGTTGGTCGCGCGCCCGGTCCAGACTTCCGGCGGGGGGCCGTTGCCGCCCCGCTCCGTGTGCGGGTGGTGCCTCATATCGGCCAGGCTACTCGGGTTCCGCTCCGCAGGCAGGAGAGCGCGGAGCGTGACGGAACGCCCTCGAAGCGCTGGTCAACGCGTGGTGCTCAACTGTCCGAGCAGTCGACCCTCGGCATAGGTGAGTGCGGCGCTCGGCAGCGCCGATTCACGGCCGCTGAGCAGCACGGTGAGCGACCCGGTCGGCTCGGCGTCCGCCTGGGTGGGGACGTCGAGGCGGCGCAGCGCCTGGGCGGCGACCGCACCGGCGCTGGCGTGCAGGACGAGCGGTGGCAGTTCGGGCTGCTGAAGGGCGCTGCGGATACGCTCCGCGACCAGCTCGTAATGGGTGCACCCCAGGACGACGGCCCTTACATCGGTCGGTGTGTGCGCGGCGGCAGCGGCGATGGCGCGGTCGATGGCGTCCTCGTCGGCCTCCTGCACCGCGTCGGCGAGACCCGGGCAGGGCACTTCGGTGACCTCGACGCCGTTCGCGAAGTCCCGGATGAGGTCGCGCTGGTAGGGGCTGCCCGTGGTGGCGGGGGTCGCCCAGATCGCGACGGGTCCGCCACCGGCGGCGGCGGGCTTGATCGCGGGTACGGTGCCGATCACCGGAACGTGCGGTTCGAGGTGCGCCCGGAGCGTCGGAAGTCCGTGCACGGACGCGGTGTTGCAGGCGACGATCAGCGCGTCGGGCTCGAACTTCGCGGCGGCCTCGGCGGCCGCGAGGGCGCGCTGCGCGATGTCCTCGGGCGTACGCGGACCCCAGGGCAGCCCGTCGGGGTCGGAGGAGATGACAAGGTCGGCGTCGGGCCTCAGTCGGCGTACCGCCGCGGCGGCCGGGAGCAGTCCGAATCCGGAGTCGACAAGCGCGATCTTCACCCGGTCACCATAGTCGATCGGCCTCGCGGGCCTTGCCCCGTGGGGCAGACTCCCGGGGATGAGCGCCCTCGCGTGGATCGCCGTGCTGTCACTGGCCGCCTGGCTCTGGCTGCTGCTCGGGCAGGGGCTGTTCTGGCGTACGGATCTGCGGCTGCCGCCGCGTCGTGAGCCCGCCGACTGGCCCTTCGTGTGCATCGTCGTGCCCGCCAGGGACGAGGCCTCGGTGCTGCGCCGGAGCCTGCCGTCGCTGCTCGCCCAGGACTATCCGGGCCGCGCCGAGATCGTCTTCGTCGACGACGGCAGTTCCGACGGCACCGGACGCCTGGCGCGCGCCCTCGCCGACCGGCACAGAGGGCTGCCGCTGACGGTGGTCTCGCCGGGCGAACCGCCGACTGGCTGGACCGGAAAGCTGTGGGCGGTACGGCACGGCATCGCCTACGCGCGTGCGGCCGCGGACCGGAAAACGGATCCACGCGCGCGTGCGGCCGCCCGCGAGTACGACCGGGACACGTACCCGCAGGCCCCGGAGTACCTGCTCCTGACCGACGCGGACATCGCCCATGAGCCGGACAGCCTGCGGGAGTTGGTGGCGGCCGCGCGTACCGGGGGCTACGACCTGGTCTCGCAGATGGCGCGGCTGCGGGTGGCGAGCGTGTGGGAGCAGCTGATCGTGCCGGCGTTCGTGTACTTCTTCGCGCAGCTGTATCCGTTCCGCTGGGTGGCCGGTGCGCGTACCCGGACCGCCGCCGCGGCGGGCGGCTGTGTGCTGCTGCGCACGGAGGCCGCGGAGCGGGCCGGGGTGCCCGACACGATCCGGCACGCGGTGATCGACGACGTGGCCCTCGCAAGCGCCGTGAAGCGCGGCGGCGGCCGTATCTGGCTCGGGCTCGCCGACCGCGTCGACAGCGTGCGCCCCTACCCGCGCCTTGCCGACCTCTGGCAGATGGTGTCGCGCAGCGCGTACGCGCAACTGCGGCACAATCCGCTCCTGTTGCTCGGCACGGTGGCCGGGATCGCGGTGATCTATCTGGCGCCGCCCGTCACCCTGGTGGCGGGCCTCGCCCTGAAGGAGCCGGTCACCGCCACGGCCGGAGGCGCCGCCTGGCTGATCATGACGGCGACGTATCTGCCGATGCTCCGCTACTACCGGCAGACACTGTGGCTCGCCCCGCTGCTGCCCGGGACGGCGCTCCTCTATCTGCTGATGACGGTGGACTCCGCGGTCCAGCACTACAGGGGCAGGGGCGCGGCGTGGAAAGGCCGCACCTACAAGCGGCCGGACCGCGCCGAGGCGGCGCCCGACCAGTGACGGTTTTCGGGTACGGCTGCTTGCGGCCCGGTGACCAGTTCATGCCCCAGCCGTACGCGTAATCAAGGGTGCGCTGCATGCTGACGCCGTGCTCGGGCACCAGGTAGCGCGCCTCCCTGCGGACGACGAGGTCCGGGCCTTCCTGGGTGAGGAGGGCGAGCGCGCACACCGTGGAGGGCACCGTGCACTCGTCGAGGTGGAAGTCGACGGGGGCGCCGTGCTGCGGGCTGAGGGTGACCGTCGCGTTGAGGTCGGCGAAGCTGCGCGCGCCCTCGTAAATGGTGACGAAGATCAGGATGCGCTTGAACGCCTGGGCGTGATCGAGGTTGATGGTGAGGTTCTCGCCGCTGCTGCGCGCCCCGGTGCGGTCGTCGGCGTCGAGGTGGATGAACGGCGCCTGGTGGAGGGCGCCGAAGCTGTTGCCGACCGCCTGGACGACGCCCTTGCCGCCGTCGTTGAGTTCGTAGAGGGCGCCCAGGTCCAGGTCGAGGCCGGTGGGTGCGGCTACGGCCCGGCTGAGCTTGGCGGCCCAGCCTCCCCCGGACTGCTTGCGCATCTGCCAGTTGAGGTTCACGCGCATCGCGCCCGAGGTGCCGCCCTGCTTCGTCAGGGAGACGGCGGGCGCCTCCTTGGTGAGCGTCACCTTGCTGAGGCTGATCGGCGC
>NZ_JAAAHS010000326.1 GCF_009908195.1 Streptomyces boluensis
CACCCCACCCCGACCGTGACGTCGCAGGTCAGGGCGCCACGGCCTCGTAAAGACTGATTCCGGCGAGGGCCAGCATCACCAGCGCCGCGACCTTGGTGACGAGCTGCAGCGGCACCCGCTTCATCAGGGCCTGGCCGCCGACGATGCTGAGCGCCGCGACCGTCCAGAGCGCGAGCACGGCGCCGAGGCCGACCGAGACCGGGTCGTCGTAACGGGCCGCGAGGTTGGCCGTCATGATCTGCGTGAGATCGCCGAACTCGGCGGCCAGGACGACCATGAAGCCCGCCCGCGAGACCTTCCAGAAGCCCTGGTTCTCGGGCTGCCGCATCTTCTCCTCGTCCTCGTCCCGCTTCATCAGCAGGACGAGCGCGCCGGCCAGGAAGAGCACACCGGTCAGCGCCTCGACGATCCGGGTCGGCAGCAGGGTGAGGACACTGCCCGCGGCGATGGCCAGGGCGACATGCACCGCGAAGGCGGCGGCGACTCCGGCGAAGACGTACGAGGCGCGGTAGCGGGTGCCGAGCACGAGCCCCGCGAGGGCCGTCTTGTCCGGCAGCTCGGCGAGAAACACGACGCCGAAGACGAGCGCCGTGACGCTGAAGGTGATCAAGGTTTCCTCAATCGCTCGGGCGGCCCGCCGAGACGTCGTCGAGCGTGACGGCACCTCGGCACGCGCTTCCAGCGTACGGGACCCCGCCCGCCGCCCGGCCGGAGCGGGCGGTGCCCGCTATCGGGTGAGTGCTCCCGGATTGCCCCAACTTCCGTACGGCTGCGGCTCGGTGACGATACGGCAGAACTCTTGATGTGTGCGTGACATTGACGGGACCCTGTCACTCGGCGCTCACCCCACGGAAACCCCGGAGCGCCACCATGGCGTGGCCCGAAGGGGCCAACATCCCCCCACGACAAGGGAGTTCGCATGTCAGGTGTCTACGCGCGTCGACGCACCGCCGCGCACCGCGGCCCGCTCCTCAGTACCCGCCGGATCGCCGTGCTCGCCTCGACGGCCGCTCTCGTCACGGCCACAGCTCTGCTCACCGGCACGCCCGCGCAGGCCGCCCCGCCCACCCCGGTCGACGCGGCCACCGCCCGTACGTACCTGGGCGAACTGACCGAGCAGGCCGAGGGTTCGTCGGACGGCTACAGCCGCGAGAAGTTCCCGCACTGGAGCACCCAGGAGGGCGCCTGCAACACCCGCGAGGTGGTCCTGAAGCGCGACGGCGAGAACGTCGAGCAGGACTCCAGCTGCGCGGCCACGTCCGGCAGTTGGTTCTCCGAGTACGACGGCGAGACCTGGACCGCGGCGGCGGACGTCGACATCGACCATGTCGTACCGCTGTCCGAGGCCTGGAAGTCCGGCGCGAGCTCCTGGACCACGGACCAGCGCGAGGGCTTCGCCAACGACCTGACCCGGCCGCAGCTCATCGCCGTCACCGACAACGTCAACCAGTCCAAGGGCGACCAGGACCCGGCCGAGTGGCTGCCCCCGGAGTCCTCGTACAACTGCGTCTACGCGCGCATGTGGGTGGACGTGAAGCACCACTACGACATGACCGTGGACAGCGCCGAGAAGCAGGCCCTGGAGGGCATCCTCAACGGTTGCTGACCTGCAACAGGCGGAACCTCCCCGCTCCCCTCCGTCGTTCCGTACCGTACGGGGCGACGGAGGAGAGTGATCGAATGGCCGGGCTGCGCCTGGGACCGCTGCTGCGCTACGTGGACGGGGCGGCGGCGACCGTATGGGTGGAGGCCGACCGGCCGTGTGCCGCCGAGGTGCGCTGCGCCGACGGCTCGAAGGGCGAGACGCCCACCTTCCAGGTGGGCGGGCACCACTACGCGCTGATCCCGGTCGCCGGACTCACCCCGGGCACGGAGACGGCGTACGAGGTGCTGCTCGACGGACACCGCGTCTGGCCGCTCGACGACTCCCCGTTCCCGGCGCCCACCATCCGCACTCCGGCCGAACCGGCCGCCGAGGTGCGGGTCTCCTTCGGCTCCTGCCGCTGGGCGATCTCACCGACCGGCGAGAAGGACCCGATGGGCCCGGACGCCCTGGACACCCTCGCCGTCCGCCTCGCCGCGGACCCGGACGCCGAGCGCCCTGACGTGCTGATCCTGCTCGGCGACCAGGTGTACGCGGACATGACGTCCCCGGCGACGAAGCGGTGGCTGGCCGAGCGCCGCGACCTGAGCCGGCCCCCGGGCGACGAGGTCGCGGACTACGAGGAGTACACCCACCTCTACGACGAGTCCTGGCTCGACCCCGAGGTGCGCTGGCTGCTCTCCACCGTGCCGAGCTGCATGATCTTCGACGACCACGACGTGATCGACGACTGGAACACCAGCGCCGCCTGGCTGGCCGAGATGCGCGCCGAGCCCTGGTGGAACGAACGCGTCCTGAGCGGCCTGATGTCGTACTGGGTCTACCAGCACCTGGGCAACCTCACCCCGGACGAGCTGGACGCCGACCCGGTGTACGCCGCGGTGCGCGGCACCCCCGACGGCACCGACGCGCTGCGCGCCTTCGCGGCCGGGGCGGACGCGGACCCGGCGAGCGCCCGCTGGAGCTACCGCCGGGACTTCGGCCGGGTGCGGCTGCTGATGGTGGACACCCGGGCCGCGCGGGTCCTGGAGGAGTCACGGCGCGCGATGCTCGACGCGGGCGAGGAGCGCTGGCTGCGCGAACAGGCCCTGGACGCCCCGGGCAGCTACGACCACCTGCTGATCGGCACATCACTGCCCTGGCTGCTTCCGCACCTGGTGCACGAGGCCGAGGGGTGGAACGCGGCCCTCGCGCGTGGTGAACGCGGCCCGCGCTGGGCCCGGTTCGCGGAGGACCTGCGGCGGCGCAGCGACCTGGAGCACTGGCCGGCGTTCCCGGCGTCGTTCGCCGCGCTGACCGACCTGATCGCGCGGGCGGGCAGCGGCCCGGACGCCCCGGCCTCGGTGTGCGTGCTCTCCGGCGATGTGCACCACGCGTACATCGCGGAGCCGACCTGGCCCCAGGACGAAGGCCCACGAGCCGATGTGCGGGTGCTGCAGCTGACCTGCTCGCCCATGCACAACTCCATCCACGTGGCGATAAAGCTGGGCTTCCGCTTCGGCTGGAGCCGCCTGGGCCGCGCGCTCGGCCGCCGCTTCGCCCGGCACGGCCGTACGGAGCGGGCGGCGGTCAACTGGCGCAGGACGGGCGGCCCGTGGTTCGGCAACCACCTCATGACGCTGACACTGCGGGGGCGTTCGGGGCGCCTTTCCCTCGACCGGGCACGCGCGGTACGGGGCGGCGGCGCCCGCCTGGAGAGGGTGCGGGACTCGGTCATCTCCACGTGAAGGACACGGAGTGCGCAGCCCGTGAAGGCGCCGTAAACAGGTGTGACGTAAGTGGCGTGATCCGGCCCACAACAGCGGGGGTTGGCTCTCCCAGGGGTTCGGCTGAGGCGGATCCGGCGGCATGATGATCCGGACCATCCGCTTCCAGCACACCAGCCACGCCGCTGACTCCGGCAACGGTGATCGCAGGAGCGTCATATCGACCGTCCGCCCCGGGGGTTGCACCATTGTCCGCGACCGCACAACTCTCCGTCGCCGTCGTCGGCGCGGGCCCGCGTGGCACCAGCGTCCTGGAACGGCTGTGCGCGTCGGCCCCGGAGCTCCTGCCTCCGGGCGCCCGGCTCACGGTGCACATGGTGGACCCGGCGCCGCCCGGCGCGGGCCAGGTGTGGCGGACCACGCAGTCCGGCGAGCTCCTGATGAACACGGTCGCCTCCCAGGTCACCCTGTTCACCGACCCGAGCGTGACCTGCGAGGGGCCGATACGCAGGGGGCCGAGCCTGTACGAGTGGGCGGCCTCCCGCCCGGAGTTCACGCTCGCCCCCGACGCGTACCCGACCCGCGCCCAGTACGGCCACTACCTGGAGTGGGTCTACGCCGAGGTGCTGCGGCAGGCCCCCGGACAGGTACGGGTGGAGACGCACCGGGCCCGCGCGACCCGGCTCACGGACGCGCCGGGCGGCGGCGCGGGCGCGCAGTGCCTGACGCTCTCCGACGGCCGTGAACTGACCGGCCTGAGCGCGGTCGTGCTCGCCCAGGGCCACCTGCCCGCCACCGCCGACCCGGCGCAGCAGCAACTCGCCGTGCACGCCGAGCGGTACGGCCTGCGCCATCTGCCGCCCGCCAACCCGGCCGACCTCGACCTGACATCGCTGTCACCGGGCGCCCCGGTGCTGCTCCGCGGCCTCGGCCTCAACTTCTTCGACCACATGGCCCTGTTGACCTCGGGCCGCGGCGGCCGCTTCGTCCCCGGACCGCACGGCCTGAGCTATCTGCCGTCGGGCCGGGAGCCGAAGCTGTACGCGGGCTCGCGGCGCGGGGTGCCGTACCAGGCGCGCGGCGACAACGAGAAGGGCGCGTACGGGCGCCACGAACCCCTGGTGCTCACCGGCACGGTGATCGAGGGCTTCCGCAAGCGCGCCGCCGACGGGGATCCGCCGGACTTCCTGGCCGAGATATGGCCGCTGGTCGCGAAGGAGGTCGAGACGGTCTATTACGAGACGCTGCTGCGCGCCGGGGACCGGCCGTCCGGCGACTTCCGTGAGCGCTTCCTCGGCTGTGCGCACCGCTCGCCCCAGGAGGCGGTCCTGCTCGGGCAGTTCGGGGTCACGGAGGCCGAGCGCTGGTCCTGGGACCGGATCTCGCACCCGTTCCGCGGGATCGCCCTCACCGGCCCCGCCGACTTCCGGCACCGGCTGCTCCAGCGGCTGCGCGAGGACGCCGCGCAGGCCGCGCTCGGCAATGTGTCAGGCCCGGTCAAGTCCGCCCTCGACGTGCTGCGCGACCTGCGCAACGAGCTGCGCCTCGTGGTCGACCACGGCGGCCTCACCGGCCCGTCCCGGCGCGCGCACCTGGACCGCTGGTACACGCCGCTGAACGCCTTCCTCTCCATCGGCCCGCCGCGCCGCCGCATCGAGGAGCTGGCCGCGCTCGTCGAGGCGGGCGTCCTCGACGTGGTCGGCCCGCGCATGGAGGTACGCGCCGAGGCGGACGGATTCACCGCGTACTCCCCCGACGTACCGGACTCGACGGTGCGCGCCACCACGCTGATCGAGGCGCGGCTGCCGGAACCGGACGTGCGGCGCACCGGCGACGAGCTGCTCGCCGAACTGCTCAGGACCGGCCAGTGCCGGCCGCACCGGGTGGCCGACCACGAGACCGGCGGCCTCGACGTGACGCCCCGCCCGTACCGCGTCGTGGACCGCGAGAACCGGCCACACCCCAGGCGCTTCGCGCTCGGTGTGCCCACGGAGGGCGTGCACTGGGTGACGGCGGCGGGGGCGAGGCCAGGGGTGGATTCGGTGACCCTGTCGGACGCGGACGCGGTGGCGCGGGCCGTGTTGCGTACCGCGTCCGGGAGCGAACCGGAATGCGAAGGACGACCGAATGTTGAACTTGCAAGTATTGATTAGGCCTGCCTAACCTAGGGCCTCCGATCGGTTGCCGTCCCCCGACCGAAGAAGGAGTCCCCCTATGAACGACCGCCTCAACAGCGCACAGCCGTACGCCCTGGGGCTTTTCCGCATCGTGACCGGCCTGCTGTTCGCCTGCCACGGCGTCTCGAAGCTGTTCGGCGTCCTCGGTGGCGAGACGACCGCTCCGGCCAGCTGGCCGGGCGGGATCTCCGCACTGATCGAGCTCGTCTGCGGCACCCTGGTGATGATCGGCCTCGGCACCCGCGCGGCCGCGTTCATCTCCTCCGGCGCGATGGCGTACGCCTACTTCTCGGTGCACCAGTCCATGGGCCTGTGGCCGCTGGAGAACAGCGGCGAGAGCGCGGCGATGTACTGCTGGGCCTTCCTGCTGCTCGTCTTCACCGGCTCCGGCGCCCTCGGCGTCGACCGCCTCTTCGGCGGCCGCGCCGACGCGCCCGCCCAGCAGGCCGAGCGGACCGACCTCACCCCCGCGCAGGCGGGCTGAACGGCACGCTGAAACACGCCAACCGGTCGCCCGCACCGCCCTGTTGACGGTGCAGCACGACCGAGGCGGCCTGCCCGGCACGGAATCCCCAACCGTGCCGGGCGGCCGCATTTCCGCGCCCGTCACGATCAGCGGTGAAGTCCAGCCACACCTCGTTGCGCGGGTTCACATAGGCGGGGTCATGGGACGGCTGCACCGGGTCCCGCCGGTGCTGGTAGTGCCCGCCCGCGTCCTCCGGCAGCGCGCCGCACGGCTTCTGGTGCACATGCGCGCCGTACGCGTATCCCGGCCGCAGCCCGTCGACGCGCAGCGTGATCCGGTTGCCGCCCGCCCCCGCGACCTGCGCCACCTCGATGTGCGCGCCCGCGGGCACCAGGTCCATGTCGTACGTCTTGGCCTCCGAGTTCACGAACGCCGACGGCGGCGCGAAGTCCGCCTCGACCCGCACCACTTCGACCTCGCCGGCCTCGCCCCCGCCGCCCGGAGCGCCGCCCGTCACCAGCACCGCGGCCGCGCCCAGCGCGGCGACCATCCCTGCCACCATCGTCCCGGTTCCTTAACCCTCGTCGTCCGCGCCTCGCTCCGTACCGCTCGGCACTCCTTGTTGGTACGGGACGCGGGTGCCGGGTGTCGCACCGGAAGCGGCACGCGGGTGAACGCTCGCCGGGGTGTGCGGTTCCCGCGCGGGCAACGGGACGGGATGCGGTACGGGCTGCGGTGCGGGCGGTGGGCTGTGGTGCGGCACCCGCCGAAAGCCCGGCCGAGGCCCAGGCGTACGCTGTACAGCTGTCTGACCAGGCCGCCCTCTGCCGCTCCCCGCGACAATTTCGCGGCGTACAAGCTCAAGAAGGGCCGGCGAGTTCCGGGTGCTCGACAGTGTGGGGTCGCTGACCGGCAGCCCGTGGATCTACGCCGTCGTGGCGGTCTCGATCGTCTTCGACGTCTTCCTGCCGCTGCTGCCCAGCGGACTGCTCGTCGTCACGGCCGCCACCGCCGCGGCCGCCGGTTCGAGTGCCGGTCCAGGCGCGGTGGACGCCGCCGACCGGATGGCCCACCAGGTTCCCGACCTATTGCTGCTCGGCGTCTGCGCGGCCGCCGCCTCCGTGCTCGGCGACCTCGCCGCGTACCGCGTGGCCTGGCGCGGCGGCGACCGCCTCGGCCGCGCCCTCGCCCGCTCCCGCCGCCTCACCGGCGCGCAGGAACGTCTCGGCGCGGCACTGGCCAGGGGCGGCGGCGCGCTTGTCGTGGTAGCGCGGTTCGCGCCCGCCGGACGCTCGGTGGTCTCGCTCGGCGCGGGCGCCGCGCACCGGGCGATCCGCGAGTTCCTGCCCTGGTCGCTGGTGGCGGGCGTGGCGTGGGCCGCGTACAGCGTGGGTCTCGGCTGGTTCGGCGGCCACTGGCTCGGCGCGGGCTGGCTCGCCACGGCGGTGTCGCTGCTCGCGCTGTTCGCGGCGGGCGCGGCGGCCGCGCGCCTGATGCGGCGCCCGGCGCGGACTCACTGAACGCGCGGGGTCACTGAGCGCGCGGGCTCACTTCTGGCCGCGCACCACCAGGTCGTCGAGGAGTTCCTGCGTGGCGAGGGCGACCGCGTCGACGGCGCGGTCGAAGACCTCGCGGTTGTGCGCGGCCGGGGCCCGGAAGCCCGAAACCTTGCGGACGTACTGCAGGGCTGCGGCGCGTACGTCTTCCTCGGTGGCCTCCTCGGGCAGGGACGGCGGACGGAGGGTCTTGATGCTTCGGCACATACGACCAGTCTGGCCCCGGCGCCCCACGCAAACCAGTGCCGCCCGCCGCGCCCACTCCGACTCGCGCCCACTCCGGCACGTCCGGCGCCCCCGCCGCTCCGGCCCATCGTTTCTTCGGTGAATCCACTCACCCACCTGGCTGACCGGCAGCCACATTCCGGCACTCCGGCCGCTGTACGGGCGCTACTTCTTCGTTCGTGATCAACAACCTCGCCCGCAACGGGCTGACCGTGTCCTCTCTCGCCCTCGCCCTGCTCACCGCCCCTGCCTCCACCCACGCGGCCACGACCGCGTCGACGGGAGCGGCATCGACGGTGGCGGCAGTGGCGGCGGCTCGCCATTGCCACGTGCTCACGGAGATCAGCCTCAACAACGTCGTCATTCGCGTGGTCCGGTGCATCGATGACGACCAGCCGAACACGCCCTACTACCACACCAACATCCACAACTACCGGCACGACCTGTTCCCGCTCACCGAGACCGACATCGCGATCCTGCGCGACGGCGAAGGGCTGGAGCTGCACCGAGCCGCGGGCGACTACGGCGAACACGGCATCAACACTGCCTCCGCCTGGTCCTACAACGGTGCCCAGGCCTGCCTGGAGACGAACCGGGTCTCAGGAGGGCGCCAGATCTTCTGCACCGGGGTCGCCGGCTGAGCTCGCCCCGGTCTCGACCGCGCGCGGAACACACGTTCGGGTGAGGTGTGCGGCGTTGTCCTCGCTTCGGTAAATCGAACAGGCGTAGCATTGCCGGTGTGGCTGAGACCTATGACTTCCCCGATGACCTCCTCGCAGGTCAGGCGGAACTCCACCAGATCCGGGCCGAGTTGCACGGCCTGCTCAAGCGCCTGCCCTGGTCGGTCGTGCCTCTCGACGGCTTCAGCGATGTCGCCGGCTGGCGCAAGGTGGAGCGCCCGGCCTCCCCCGGCTGGAGCCCCGACGAGCAGGCGGAGGTGGAGAAACTCCGGCAGCGGGAGCGGGAGTTGGCGGTCTTCGTCACCTGCCATCGGTACTGGCACGGGTTCACGGGCCCGGACGTGATAGACGGCCGCATGCGGCTGAAACAGGTGCGGGGCGGGGAGGAGGG
>NZ_JAAAHS010000327.1 GCF_009908195.1 Streptomyces boluensis
GGGGTGGGGTGAGAAAACGCAGGTCAATGGGTACGGAAAGCACCTTGCCCGCCGGACGCACCGGCGGGCAAGGAACTTGAGCCACTTCTGAGCTGAACGTTGCGCGAGCAGTCGGCGACTACGACTACTTCTTCCCCTTCGCCGGCCCTCCCGCAGGGGCAGGCTTGAGGAACCCGATGTCCTCGAAGTGCGGCGCCTCGAACCCGAACGCCCCCACGTTGGCCAGCTTCGGCCGCGCCGCGTACAGCTGCGGCCGCTGGTAGAGCGGGATGGAACCGGCCGCGGCCCAGATCCGGGCGTCGGCCTTACGGACCAGTTCGCGCGCCTTCTCCTCGTCGAGCTCGGCCGCCGCCTGCTCGAACAGCTGGTCGATGTGGTCGGTGCCGACCCGCGTGTAGTTCTGCTCGACGGTCAGCGAACCGTCCGCCGCGGGCTCCGGCTTGGCGAAGATCGGGCGCCCGTCGGTGGCCGGGTAGGCGGAACCGGGCCACGAGTACAGCGCCATGTCGTACTGACCGGACGCGATGTGGTCCTTGAAGTAGCTGTCGTCGGCCACCTTCTGGATCTCCGTGCGGATGCCGATGCGCTGCAGCATCGCGGAGATCTTGTCGCCGACGGCGCGCAGCGACTCCGAGCCGGGCCCGGAGGGGAGTACGAAGCGCAGGGTCAGCGCCTTGCCGTCCTTGGCGAGCGGACCACCGGCCGCCTTGGCGGCACCGCGCCCCTTCTTCTTCGCCGACTTCTCCGACTTCTTGGGTGCGTCGCTGCCCTTCGGGGCCGCGGTGCCCTTGGGGGCGTAGGCGCCGGGGGCGCCGCCCTGGGGCTTGGCCTGCTGCGCGGCCTGCTTCTTCTCCTTGTTCTCCTCGCGCCGGGCCTCGCGCTTGGCGTCCCGCTGCGCCTCCCGCTTCGCCTCGCGCTTGGCGTCCCGCTTGGCCTCCGGCTTCGCCTCGCGGAGTACCGACTCGGCCTGGCGGCTGAGCGCCGCCTGCTGACCGGCCACGCCCAGACCCGCCCGGTGCCCGGTGTCGGCGTCGCCCGGCTTGTCGTCCTGGCCGACGATGTACGAGCCGTCGCCCTCGGACCCGCCCGCGCCGTCCTCGGACTTCTCGGCCGCCTTCTTCTTGGACTCTGAGCCCGCGGTCTTCTCCTCGACCACTGCGCCCGGCTCCCAGCCGGCGTCGGCGAGGAGCGCGCGCGCCTCGGCGGTGTCCTGCGTACCGAGGGCGTCGCTGCTGTCGGCGTAGGCGTGCTGCCCGGCGAGTGCCAGGTGGCTGCCGACCGGCTTCGCGGGCAGGCCGAGCGGCTTCAGTACGAGCTCGGCGAGCTCGGCGCGATTGATCGCGCGGGCCACCGCGCGGCGCACCCGCTCATCGGCGAGCGGGCCCTCCGCGCCGTTCAACGCGAGCTGGGTGTAAGCCGGTTCGAGGGACTTGCGGACCTGGAAGCCGCGCAGTCCGGTCTGCTGCTCCGCGTACTTCTTGATCGCCTTGCGGTTCTTCTGGCGGGCCTCGGTCTCGGACTCCGCCTTCTCCTCGCCCTTCGCGCCGTGCGCGAGCGCCCAGGAGCGGAGCGCCTGCGCGGGGGTGCGGTCGGCGCCGGGGCCGTGGCTCAGCGGGCCCCGGGCGCCGCGGTCGCGGGCGGCGAGCGTGATCCGCTCCGCCTCCGCGCTGCCGATCTCGGCCAGGTCGACCTTGCCCTGGGCGAGCGCCTCGGCCCGCTTGTCGCGGGGTACGGCGCGGAAGACCAGCTGCTCCAGCTTCGCGGGCTCGCCCCACCAGCGCGGGTTGCGGACCAGCGTCATCTCGCCGGCCTTGCGGTCCGTGGCCCCGATGCGGAACGGGCCCGCCGAGGTCTTCAGCTTGGCCCGCGCCCCGTCGTTGAAGGTGTCGGGCGTGCCCATGACGTCCTTCGGGTACAGCGGCGAGAACAGCGAGCGCCAGTCCGCGTACGGCTTGCCGAAGGTGACCCGTACCTCCAGGTCGTTGGCGCCGCGCTCGACCTTCTCGATGCGGTCGTACCCGGCGTTGCGGGCGGTCCAGTACGCGCTGTCCTTGCCGGAGAGCGCGCGCCACTGGGCGGCGAAGTCGGCGGCGCCGATCTCCCGGCCGTCGCTCCACACCGCCTGCTGGTTGAGCTTGTAGAGCACGACCTGCTTGGGCTCGCGCTCGATGATCTCGGCCTTCTCCAGGAAGTCCGGGTTGGCCTGCGGGCGGCCCTTCGCGTCGAGCGTGAACATCGACGGCAGGACAGCTCCCGCGATGCGGTTGGTGGCGGCATCGGCGTCCGCCTGGAAGGAGTTGAGGGTCTGCGGCAGTCCGTCGACGGCCCAGGTGGCCTTGCCCCCGTCGGCGACCAGGTCACGCGCGGCGGGCGCGATGTCCTGGCCGGCGGCGGGGGCGCCGGACTCGTCGGTCGAGCCGCAGCCGGCCAGAGCGGGGACGGCGAGGACGCCCGTGGTGAGGAGGGCGGCTGCTCTGCGGACGTGGCGCGCTCTGGCGCCGGCCGAATCGAGTCGGGCCATGGCTTGGTACCTCCGGGGCTCGCCCGGCCGCCCGATACCGGTGTGGGCCGGGTTTGATCACGTTTGGCGGCATAAAAGAGTTGATCACACCTATCGCCCCACTGAAGGGGACCGATGCGCGCCCGCGCCACAGACACGGCGACACACCGCCGGAAGGCCACCCGTTGAGCCCAACGACACCGGCCCGCCGTCCCCCGTACGGCCGTCAGGAGCGGGCAGGGGCACACGTCGTACGGCGATCAGGCACCGGCACGGGCGCGGGCACGCCCCGCGCGGCGGTCAGACGCGGGCGCGGGTGTGCTTCGTCCGGCCGGTCCGCGTACCGAAGCGGTCAATCCGTACCGATCCCTTCACAAGCCGGGATGTGACGCGCGACACTCTCAGGCGCATGAGCATTGCCACCCGCGACCGCGGAAGTGAGGGCAAGTCATGTCCCTGCAGGACGAATTGACGGCCGCGCAGCGCTGCCTCGACGAGCTCACGCGCTCGGTCGGGCGGATCGAGGCACAGCTCGACGGCGGGCTCGACATCCGCCGGGTGCGTACGGACGCCGACCATCTGCGCGACAGCCTCGCGCTGCTGCGGGCCGCCTCGCCCGCACCGGCCGCGGCCGCGCGACCCGAGGTGATCCGCATTCCCGACCAGCCCTACGACCGCTCGCTGTGGTCGGACGTCGACGACGAGGGCCTGGGCGCCCCCGACCGGCGCGCGCCCTGACTCCGCCACACCCCCGGAAGCTCTCCCCCAGGAGATCTCGTTGGCCACTGGCACCGAACCCGACCTCGATCCCGCGGGCGGGGTGCGCGGCGCCTCGCGGGCCGCCATCGCCGCCCGGCATCTGCGCACCGACCGCTGGTGGCTGTCGCCCGCGCTGACCGCCGCCGGGCTGCTCGCCTTCGTCGTCTACTCGACCTGGCGGGCCTTCGGCAACGCGCACTACTACGCGGCGCCCTACGTCTCGCCGTTCTACTCGCCGTGCCTGGCGGAGAACTGCGTACCGATGAAGGGCGGGCCCAACTGGGAGATCTTCGGGAGCTGGTGGGGGCTTTCGCCCGCGCTCCTCATCCTGATCTTCCCGCTCGGCTTCCGGCTGACCTGCTACTACTACCGCAAGGCCTACTACCGGGGCTTCTGGGCCTCGCCGCCCGCCTGCGCGGTGGCCGAGCCGCACCGGAAGTACAGCGGTGAGACCCGCTTCCCGCTGATCCTGCAGAACGTCCACCGGTACTTCTTCTACGCGGCCGTGCCGGTGGCGGGGATCCTCACGTACGACACCGTGCTCGCCTTCCGTGACGAGCACTACGCGTGGGGGCACATGGGGCTCGGGACCGTGGTGATGGTGGTCAACATCGGGCTGATCTGGGCGTACACGCTGTCCTGCCACTCCTGCCGGCACATCGTCGGCGGCAAGCTGAAGCACTTCTCCAGGCACCCGGTGCGGTACCGGGCGTGGCAGTGGGCCGGGAAGCTGAATGCCCGTCATATGCAGCTCGCCTGGGCCTCGTTGATCAGTGTGGCCGTCGCCGACTTCTACGTGTACCTCGTCGCCTCCGGTGTCTTCGCCGATCCGCGGTTCTTCTAGGAAGGGTGCCTCGATGACTCAGGTGGAGCGGCAGCAGTGGGACGTGGTCGTCGTGGGCGCGGGCGGCGCCGGCCTCCGTGCCGCCATCGAGGCGCGTGCGCAGGGCGCCCGTACCGCGGTGATCTGCAAGTCGCTGTTCGGCAAGGCGCACACCGTGATGGCCGAGGGCGGTATCGCCGCCGCGATGGGCAACGTCAATGACGGCGACGACTGGCGGGTGCACTTCCGGGACACGATGCGCGGCGGCAAGTTCCTCAACCAGTGGCGGATGGCCGAGCTGCACGCGCGCGAAGCCCCGGACCGCGTATGGGAGTTGGAGACCTGGGGCGCCCTCTTCGACCGCACCGCGGACGGGCGGATCTCGCAGCGCAACTTCGGCGGGCACGAGTACCCGCGGCTCGCGCACGTCGGCGACCGTACCGGCCTTGAGCTGATCCGCACGCTCCAGCAGAGGATCGTCGGGCTGCAGCAGGAGGACTTCCGCGAACACGGCGACTACGAGGCCGGGTTGAAGGTCTTCCAGGAGTGCACGGTCACCCGGATCGTGAAGGACGAAGAGGGTCGGGTCTCCGGGGTCTTCTGCTACGAGCGGGAGTCCGGGCGGTTCTTCGTCATCGAGGCGCCCTCCGTGGTGATCGCGACGGGCGGCATCGGCAAGTCCTTCAAGGTCACGTCCAACTCGTGGGAGTACACGGGTGACGGCCATGCGCTCGCCCTGCTCGCGGGCGCCCCGCTCCTCAACATGGAGTTCGTGCAGTTCCACCCGACCGGCATGGTCTGGCCGCCGTCCGTGAAGGGCATCCTCGTCACCGAGTCGGTGCGCGGGGACGGCGGAGTGCTGCGGAACTCCGAGGGCAAGCGGTTCATGTTCGACTACATCCCGGACGTCTTCAAGGAGAAGTACGCGGAGTCGGAGGCGGAGGGCGACCGCTGGTACGACGACCCGGACCACAATCGGCGGCCTCCTGAGCTGCTGCCGCGCGACGAGGTCGCCCGCGCCATCAACTCCGAGGTGAAGGCGGGCCGCGGCTCACCGCACGGCGGGGTGTTCCTCGACGTGTCGACGCGGATGCCCGCCGAGGTCGTACGGCGCCGACTGCCGTCCATGTACCACCAGTTCAAGGAGCTGGCCGACGTCGACATCACCGCCGAGGCGATGGAGGTCGGCCCGACCTGTCACTACGTGATGGGCGGCATCGCGGTCGACTCGGACTCGGCGGCGGCGCGCGGGGTGCCGGGGCTCTACGCGGCCGGGGAGGTCGCGGGCGGCATGCACGGCTCCAACCGGCTCGGCGGCAACTCCCTGTCCGACCTGCTTGTCTTCGGGCGGCGGGCCGGGCTGCACGCCGCGCGGTACGCGGCCGGGCTCGACGTACGGCCGGTCGTGGACGAGGACCAGGTCGACGCGGCGGCGGCGGAGGCGCTGCGGCCGTTCTCGGCGGAGGGGCCGGGCGAGGAGGACGAGGGTGTCGGGGAGAACCCGTACACCCTGCACCAGGAGCTGCAGAAGACGATGAACGACCTGGTCGGGATCATCCGCCGGGAGCACGAGATGGCCGAGGCCCTGCAGAAGCTGGCCGAGCTGCGGGTGCGGGCCCGCCGGGCCGGGGTCGAGGGGCACCGGCAGTTCAACCCCGGCTGGCACCTCGCCCTCGACCTGCGCAACATGCTGCTCGTCTCGGAGTGCGTGGCGCGGGCCGCCCTTGAGCGCTCCGAGTCGCGCGGCGGGCACACCCGCGAGGACTGGCCGGGCATGGACCGGCAGTGGCGGCGCGCCAACCTGCTTTGCCGGCTCGCCGACCCGACCGGCGGCCTCGCGGCGGACCCGGTACGCGGCCAGATCAGGCTGTCCCGCGAGGAGACCGAGCCCATCCGTCCCGACCTGCTCGCCCTCTTCGAGAAGGAGGAGCTGGTCAAGTACCTCACCGAAGAGGAGCTCCACGAGTGAGTGCCTACGAAGCAGCCTTCAGGCTCTGGCGGGGGAACGTCGACGGCGGTGACCTGGAGGACTTCAAGGTCGAGGTCAACGACGGCGAAGTGGTCCTCGACATCATCCACCGGCTGCAGGCCACCCAGGCCCCGGATCTGGCGGTGCGGTGGAACTGCAAGGCGGGCAAGTGCGGTTCGTGCTCGGCGGAGATCAACGGGCGGCCGCGGCTCCTCTGCATGACGCGGATGTCGACGTTCACCCGGGACGAGGTCATCACGGTGACTCCGCTGCGGGCGTTCCCGGTGATCCGCGACCTCGTCACGGACGTGGGCTTCAACTACGCGAAGGCCCGCGAGGTCCCGGCGTTCGTGCCGCCTGCCGAGCTCGGCCCCGGCGAGTACCGGATGAAGCAGGAGGACGTGGACCGCTCGCAGGAGTTCCGTAAGTGCATCGAGTGCTTCCTGTGCCAGGACACCTGTCATGTGGTGCGCGACCACGAGGAGAACAAGGGCGCGTTCGCCGGTCCGCGCTTCCTGATGCGCGTCGCCGAGCTGGACATGCACCCGCTGGACGCCGCCGACGCCGAAGGACTCGACCGCAAGACGACGGCCCAGGACGAGCACGGGCTCGGCTACTGCAACATCACCAAGTGCTGCACCGAGGTGTGCCCCGAACACATCAAGATCACCGACAACGCCCTGATCCCGCTGAAGGAACGGGCCGCCGACCGCAAGTACGACCCGCTGGTGTGGCTGGGGAACACGATCCGGCGGCGCGGCCGCTGAGCCACGACGGCCCGTTCCCGGCGCTGGAGCCGCCCGGTCGCGACCGGGCATATCGGGACATACGCTCCAGCATGTGACGCCTTCCCGTTCGCTGCCCTGCATAGCCGGCCGGGCAGCACTCGCCGCGCTCGCCGCCCTCGGCCTCCTGCTCCTGCCCCCACCGGGCACGGCGCGCGCCGACGATCCGGTGAAGCTCTCCGGCGACGGGCAGATCACCGACCGGGTGGGCGCGCTCGGCGACCGCGAGGGCGCCGTCGACACCGCCCTCGACCGGCTCTACGACGACCGCGGGGTCCAGCTTTTCGTCGTGTACGTACGGGACTTCTCCGGCCGCGACTCCCGGAGCTGGGCCGATGAGACCGCACGTCGCAACGGCCTGGGCGCCGACGACGTGCTGCTCGCCGTCGCGACCGGCGACCGGCAGTACGCCACCTCCGTGGCCGAGGACTCCCGGCTCACCGACGCCCAGCTGCGCGACGTGTCGGCCACCGCGATCGTGCCCGCGCTGCGGCAGCGCGACTGGGCGGGCGCCGCGATCGGCGCCGCCGACGGCTACCGCGCCGTGCTCGCCGGACAGCCCGTGCCCACCCCGGCGATCACCCCCGGCCGGGCCGACCCGGGCGCGGAGTCCGAACCGGTCGCCGGCGACCTGGTGCTGCCGATCGTCGCGGTCGGCGGCGCGGGCGCCCTCGCCGCGTACGCGTACACCCGGCGCAAGCGGCGGGCCGCCACCCGCACCACCCCGCACGGCGGCGAGCGCGCGCCGCCGCCCACGCCGCTGCCCGAGCTCGACTCAAAGGCCCGGCGCCTGCTGGTGCAGACCGACGACGCGATCCGCACGAGCACCGAGGAACTCGGCTTCGCCACCGCCCAGTTCGGGGACGAGGCGGTCGCCCGGTTCGGTGCGGCCGTCACGTACGCCACCGCCGAGCTGACCGACGCGTTCCGGGTGCGGCAGCAGCTCGACGACTCCTTCCCTGAGGACGACGCGACGAGGCGGCGGATGCTCGACGAGATCATCCGCCGCTGCACCGAGGCCAACCGGCGGCTCGACGCCGAGAGCGCCGACTTCGACCGGCTGCGCGCCCTCGAACAGCACGCCCCGGACGCCCTGGCGCACGCCGAGGACGAGTTCGGGCAGGTCGGCGCGCGGGCCGACACCGCCGCCGCGACACTCACCGCACTCGCCGGCCGGTACGCCGGCTCCGCGTCCGCCCCGGTCGCAGGCCACGTCGACGAGGCGCGCGAACGCCTGGTCTTCGCCGAGGCCCAACTCGGCCTCGCCCGCGAGTGCGTGACCGCGAAGGACAACGGCCGGGCGGCGGTGCACCTGCGGGCCGCCGAGGGCGCCCTCGACCAGGCGGGCACGCTCGTGGACGCGGTGGACCGGCTCGCCGTGGAGATCGCCGAGGCCAGCGGGAAGCTGCCCGGCGCGCTCACCGAGACCGAGACCGACCTGGCGGAGGCCCGCGGGCTGCTCAAGGGCACGGCCGAAGGCACGTCCACGGCCGACCTTCAGGGCCGGATCGCGCGCGCCGAGTCGGTCGTCCAGGACGTGCGGGGCGAGCTCGACGCGGGGCGCTTCGACCCGATCGACGCGCTGCGCCGGATCGAGGAGGCCGACGCGGCGCTCGACGAGGCGCTCGACGGCGCCCGCGAGCGCGAGATCACCGACCAGCGCGCCCGCGCCCTGCTCGACCAGGCCACGCTGACCGCGCGCAGCGCCGTCGGGGCCGCCGCCGACTACGTCACGACGCGCCGCGGCGCCGTCGGCAGCGAGGCCAGGACCCGGCTCGCGGAGGCGCAGCGGCACCTGGCCCTGGCCGAGTCGCTCGCCACGTCGGACGCGGCGGCCGCACTCGCGGCGGCCCGGCGCGCGGACGCCCTGGCCCAGGAGTCCCACCGGCTCGCGGAACGGGACGTGGGTGCGTACGAGAGCCCGTACGACGGTCCGTACGGGCTCTCGTAC
>NZ_JAAAHS010000328.1 GCF_009908195.1 Streptomyces boluensis
CCTCGGGTGCCGTCACGGGCGTGGACGGGACGCGGGCGGACGGGGTCGGCGGGAGCCGCGGGGTCGGGACGGTGGCCGGAGTGACCGGCAGGGTGGGCAGGCCCTCGCCGGGCAGCTCGGGCAGGGGCTTCAGCTCGGCGAGGGGCACCTCCGGTAGCGCCACGGCCGGCAGGGCCGACACCAGCGGGAGTGGGCCGCGGCCCACTCCGGCGCCGGGCCCGCTCGGCGACGGCGACGGCCGCGCACCCGATCCGGCGGAGGTCTCACGCTCCGCGGAAGGACCGTCCGCCACCGCCCCAGAGCCCGCACTGCCGCCGGGGCGCGGCGCGGCGGGGCGCGGCCCGCCGTCCATGTGCGGAAGGACGAAGCCGGTCACGGCGAGTGTCACCGCCGTCGCGGCGACCATGGCCACCTGCATCTTCCCGCCGGCCGCAGGGCGCCCCCGGCCGCACACCCAGAAGGCCAGGCCGAGCGTCCCGGCGAGCGAGGTACGCAGCGTGCGCCGCGCCCTGGCCAGGAGCGACTCGACGGTCCGGTAGCTCAGGCCCATCTTCTTGGCGACCTCGGCGACGTCCAGGTCCTCCGACTTGAGCCAGATCGCCTCCGCCTGGCGCGCGGGCAGCTCCCCGCTCCGCGCGGCCAGCCACCGTGCCTCGGCCCGGTCGCACACCGAGTCCTCGATGGACGCGGGAACGGGTGTGCCGAGCCGGGGACTGGTGCGCACCTCGGCCTCGCGGCTGATCTGCCGGTACCGGTCGACGCACAGCCGCATCGTCACCGTCGTCAGCCAGGCACCCAGGCGCTCGTCGTCGAGATGCGGACGCTCGGCGGCGCGCAGGATCGCCTCGTGCACGGCGTCCTCGGCGTCCTCGGCGCTCAGGGACCTGCGGCGGGCCACCCTGAGCAGCTGCTCGCGATGGCTCCAGGCACGCTGCCACCGGTCGGGGTCCGGCAGGCGCCGGCCGGGGCGGGCAGGCCTGTCGCGGCCCGCAGGCCGGTCGTGGCCCGGCCCGTCCGACTGCGCAGGGTGCGTCTCCGCCATGAGAGCTCCTCCGTGCTGACCAGCCCGTTCGTTGGCTCGGCGAGAACGCGACATTACCGCTCGGTATCCCCTGTTGGGGAGAGGGGGGCTGCCAGAAATCGGCGACACCGCAGTAGGTTGGGCCGCGTGCGATTGAGAGTGGAGTTCACGACCGAGCCCTTCGATCTCGACGAGGCGCCCGCCCACGCGGTGGTCGCCCGTGAGGTGATCCAGGGGGCCGAGCTCGACGCGGTGGATGTGGGGCCCTTCGGCAACACCGCCGAAGGCGCCGCCGACGAGGTGCTCACCGCGGTCGACGCGCTGCTGCGCAGATCGCTCGCGGCCGGCGCCACCCGCGTCTCGCTCCAGGTGAACGTGGTCGAGGAGGACGCCCGGTGACCGAATCGCGCGATCACCCCTTCGTCTCGGCGGTCAAGCCGCTGGTGGACGCCATGGGTGGCGAGGTGCTCGACCCGCGGGACGCGGCGGGTGACGACGTGGTGCTCAGCTGGGAGGGCGAGGAGGTGCTCGCCGTCCGGCTGCCGCAGCTCGCCGACTCCCTCGATCACATCCTGGCCGCCCTGCAGCGCAAGCACGGCCGCCCGCTCGCGGAGCTGGACCGCAGGGAGAAGCAGGAGCTCGTACGCCTCCTGGAGGGCCGCGGGGCCTTCGCCGTACGGCATGGCGTGGAGACCGTGGCGGGCGCCATAGGTGTCTCGCGCTTCACTGTGTACAACTATCTGAACAGGCAGAACACCGCCAAGAGCGAGTAGCGCAGCGCCTGTTGAGGGTCGAAACGGACCCGTTCTGACGTAACCCTCCGGCCATTTGGTCACGGAGCGCGACGAAGCCGTCACCCGAAATGCCGGGTGGCGGCTTCTTCGTTAAAGAGATTTCAACAAACTGTTGACGTGGTGTTGCCGAGGGTCTTAGCTAATCTCCAGCCAGTCCAGCACAAGGCCGCTTTCCGGCCACGGAGGCTTCTCGTGACTTCGAGCTCGACACCGGGCCTGGCCCGGTTCAACACCCTTGACGAGGCTGCGGCCACCGCAGACCTCCACGAGGTGTGTGCCAGCGCGGCATGGGGGAGCAAGCTGCTCGCCCAGCGCCCCTACGCATCCGCCGACACCCTCTTCGCCGCCAGCGACGCCGCCATGGCCGAGCTGAACACGGCGGACCTGGAGGAGGCGATGGCGGGGCACCCGCCGATCGGCCGCCCGAAGCCGGGAGACCCGACCTCCGCCCGCGAACAGCGGGGCATGGCCGGGGCCTCCGAGGAGCTCAAGACCGAACTGCTCGAACTGAACCTGGCCTACCAGGAGAAGTTCGGACACGTCTTCCTCATCTGCGCCACCGGCGCCACGGCCGAGTTCATGCTCGACCAGATCAGGACCCGGATCGAGAACGGGCCCGAGCAGGAGCGTGAGATCGTCCGCGGCGAACTGGGCAAGATCAACCGCATTCGGCTCACCCGGCTCGTCGAGGCCGCAGAGGAAGGAAGCACGGCATGAGCACCGCCACCACCGCTTCGGTGTCCACGCACATCCTGGACACCAGCATCGGCCGCCCCGCCGAGGGCGTCGCGATCCAGCTCTCCGCCCGCAGCGGCGGCAAGGGCGACTTCGTGGCGCTCGGCGGATCCGCGACCGACGCGGACGGGCGCTGCAAGGACCTGCCGGCACTGCCGGAGGGCACCACCCACGTACGGCTCGACTTCGAGACCGAGCCGTACTTCCTGACCAAGCACAACCAGCAAGCCGAGGCGCAGCAGGACGCCCCCGCGAATCGGGACAGCGGTGCGTTCTTCCCGGAGGTGGCGATCACTTTCGCCGTCAAGCCGGGCGAGCACTACCACGTACCGCTGCTGCTCAACCCGTTCGGCTACTCCGTTTATCGAGGGAGCTAGCAGACATGCCCACCATTCTGGGACAGAACCAGTACGGCAAGGCTGAGAACCGGGTCGTAAAGATCACGCGGGACGGCGACACCCACCACATCAAGGACCTGAACGTCTCGGTCGCCCTCTCCGGCGACCTGGAGGACGTGCACCTGTCCGGCTCGAACGCCAACTGCCTGCCGACCGACACCACCAAGAACACGGTGTACGCGTTCGCCAAGGAGTACGGCATCGAGTCCGCCGAGCAGTTCGGCATCCACCTCGCCCGTCACTTCGTGACGTCGCAGGAGCCGATCAAGCAGGCGCGCATCCGCATCGAGGAGTACTCCTGGGAGCGCATCGCGACCTCCGAGGCCAACTCGAAGTTCATCGGTGCCGACGAGGTCAAGCACTCCTTCGTCCGCAAGGGCCAGGAGACCCGGGTCAGCGAGATCGTCTACGACGGTGAGAACTGGCAGATCATCTCCGGTCTCAAGGACCTCGTCGTCATGAACTCCACCAACTCGGAGTTCTGGGGCTACATCAAGGACAAGTACACGACGCTCCAGGAGGCGTACGACCGCATCCTGGCCACCCAGGTGTCGTCCCGCTGGCGGTTCAACTGGACCGACGACGAGCAGCGCATGCCCAACTGGGAGAAGTCCTACGAGCAGGTCAAGAAGCACATGCTCCAGGCCTTCGCCGAGACCTACTCGCTGTCGCTGCAGCAGAGCCTGTACCAGATGGGTTCGCGCATCATCAACAGCCGTTCGGAGATCGACGAGGTCCGCTTCTCGCTCCCGAACAAGCACCACTTCCTGGTGGACCTCGAGCCGTTCGGCCTGAAGAACGACAACGAGGTCTACTACGCGGCCGACCGCCCCTACGGCCTCATCGAGGCCACGATCCTCCGGGACGGCGCGGAGCCCAAGATCCCGGTCGACATGACCAACCTCTGACGCGGGATGCGTGACGCCCCCGTCCGTCCGCCGCGGACGGGGGCGCGCCACACCGGAGGGAACGACACGCTATGGCACAGCCTGCAACAGGGCCTGTGAAAGGCCCCAGTTCCACCCCATCGGAGACCGGCAGCACGTCAACTCCCGGCTGCCACCCGGTGGATGAGAAGCTCCACCCCACGCGGCTCGTCCCCGCCGCGCTTCAGCACATCGCCGCCATGTACGCGGGCGTCGTCACCCCTCCGCTCATCATCGGCCAGGCCGTCGGCCTGGACACCGCCGCGCAGACCCGGCTGATCGCCGCCGGTCTGCTCATCGCGGGACTCACCACCGTCCTGCAGACCCTCGGCGTCAAGAAGTTCGTCGGCAACCGGCTGCCGTTCGTGAACGCCGCCTCCTCCGCGGGTATCGCACCGATCCTCGCCATCGCCGAGACCAACGCCCACGGCGCCCAACTCCCCGCCATCTACGGCGCGGTGATGGTCGCCGGCGTCTTCTGCCTGATCCTCGCACCGTTCTTCGGCCGGCTCCTGCGCTTCTTCCCGCCGCTCGTCACCGGCGTCGTCATCACCCTCATCGGGGTGACCCTGATGCCCGTACCGGTCGGCTGGGCGCAGGGCGGCGACAAGGAAGCCGCCGACTACGGCGACATGAAGTACCTCGCGCTCGCCGCGTTCACGCTCGTCGTCATCCTGCTGTTCCAGCGCTTCGGACGCGGCTTCCTCAAGCAAGTCGCCCTGCTCATGGGCCTGTTCATCGGCACGGTCGTCGCGATCCCGCTCGGCATGGCGGACTTCTCCGCCATCGAGGCCGCCCCGGTGGCCGCGCTGCCCATGCCGTTCGACTTCGGCGTACCCACGTTCCAGCCCGCGGCGATCCTGTCGCTCTGCATCGTGATGCTGGTCCTGATGACCGAGTCCGCGGCCGGCATGATCGCCGTCGGCGAGATCTGCGAGCGCAAGACCGACGGGAAGACCATCACCCGCGGCCTGCGCACCGACGGCATCGCCACCCTGCTCGGCCCGGTCTTCGGCGGCTTCCCCACCTCGGCCTTCGCGCAGAACGTCGGCGTCGTCTCGCTCACCCGGGTACGCAGCCGGTACGTCGTCGCCGTCGCCGGTGGCGCGCTGATCATCCTCGGCGCCTTCCCGGTGCTCGGTGCGGTCGTCTCCCTGGTGCCGATGCCGGTACTCGGCGGCGCGGGCATCGTGCTGTTCGGCTCCATCGCGGTGAGCGGCATCCGTACGCTCTCGGAGGCCGGGCTCGACGACAGCTCCAACATCATCCTGGTGGCGGTCTCGCTGGGAGCGGGCATCATCCCGCTCGCGGCACCCACCTTCTACGCCGATTTCCCGGCCTGGGCGCAGACCGTGCTCGGCTCCGGTATCAGCGCCGGCGCACTAGTCGCCGTCTCGCTGAATCTCTTCTTCCACCATCTCGGCACCCGTGGACGCGTCACCGCGCCCGCGGCACTCAAATCCTCCTAGGGTCCTGCCGTGCCCTCTCTCCGACCGCCCCCGGGCGGAGGGAAAACCTCCCCGCCATATACAAGAAGGAAGCGCACCATGGCACCTTCGGCAGCCCCCCAGCGCATCGTCATCGAGAACGCGGCGATCGCCACCGTCGACGCCCAGGACACCGAGTACGCCTCGGGCCACCTGGTCGTCGCCGACAACAGGATCGAGTCCATCGGCGCGGGCCCCGCGCCGGAGGGCCTTGAGAACGTGGTCCGGCGCATCGACGCCAGCGGCCACTTGATCACGCCGGGTCTGGTCAACACGCACCACCACTTCTACCAGTGGATCACGCGTGGTCTGGCAACCGACCACAACCTGTTCAACTGGCTCGTCGCCCTGTACCCGACCTGGGCGCGGATCGACGAGTCGATGGTCCGCGCCGCCGCGCAGGGCTCCCTCGCGATGATGGCTCGCGGCGGTGTCACCACCGCGATGGACCACCACTACGTCTTTCCGCAGGGCTCCGGCGAACTGTCCGGCGCGATCATCGGCGCCGCCCGGGACATGGGTGTGCGCTTCACCCTGGCCCGTGGCTCCATGGACCGCTCCGAGAAGGACGGCGGCCTGCCCCCGGACTTCGCCGTCGAGACCCTCGACGGTGCGCTCGCCGGCACCGAGGCGACCGTCAAGGAGCACCACGACGCGTCCTTCGACGCCATGACGCAGGTCGCCGTCGCGCCCTGCTCGCCGTTCTCCGTCTCCACCGAACTCCTCAAGCAGGGCGCCGAGTTGGCCCGCCGTCTCGGCGTCCGACTGCACACCCATGGCTCGGAGACCGTGGAGGAGGAGAAGTTCTGCCACGAGCTGTTCGGCATGGGCCCGACCGACTACTTCGAGTCCACCGGCTGGCTCGGCGAGGACGTGTGGATGGCGCACTGCGTCCACATGAACGACTCGGACATCGCGGCCTTCGCCCGCACCAAGACCGGTGTGGCGCACTGCCCGTCGTCCAACGCCCGGCTCGCCGCCGGCATCGCCCGTGTCCCCGACATGCTGAAGGCCGGCGTACCGGTCGGCCTCGGCGTGGACGGCACCGCCTCCAACGAGTCCGGTGAGCTCCACACCGAGCTGCGCAACGCGCTCCTCATCAACCGGCTCGGCGCCCACAAGGAAGCCGCGCTCAACGCCCGCCAGGCCCTGCGCCTCGGCACCTTCGGCGGAGCCCAAGTCCTGGGCCGCGCCGAGCAGATCGGCTCGCTCGAGGCCGGCAAGCTCGCCGACTTCGTGCTGTGGAAGATCGACGGCATCGGTCACTCGTCGATCGCCGACCCGGTCACCGCGATCGTCTTCGGCGCGGCGGCCCCGGTCACCGCGTCGTTCGTGAACGGCAAGCAGATCGTCGAGGGCAACCGCCTCCTGACGGTCGACGAGGAAGCCATCGCGCGCGACACCCGTGCCGAGGCCCAGCGCCTCGCCAGGATCGCCGCCTCGGCCTGACCCCCCAAGAGTCCGGCCGAGGGGGACGGCCTTCGGCCGGTCGCCGTGAACCCGAGCGGGGTGCACGGCAGCCTGAGCCGGTGGGCGCGGACCCAGTGCCCGCCCACCGGCAACGGTGAGAACGCCCGTACCCGTACGCGCTCAGCACCGCTCAGCATCGCGCGTACGACGCACAACAGCACCGCGTACGGCAGCAGCACAGCAGCACCCTCACGTACCACCGCTCCACACCCCCACAGAGGCACCACCGCAAAAAGCACCACCCGCACCACCCGCACCACCGCACCGCGACCGCACTCGCACCGCTCAGCACCATCTGCACGACCCGCAACACCGCACCAGCCGTATTGCACCGTCAGATAGCCCTCCAAGACACCCGCGTCGCTGGCGACGCGTTAACCGACCGGAGGAACCGCCGTGGCAGCAACGCCCAGGGTTCGAGAAGCAGTCGCCGTGCCAGAGGACGACAACGTCCGCGACCAGATGCCCGAAAAGCACCCGGTCGACGAGAAGTTGCCCCCTCTCAAAATGATGACCAGCGGCCTGCAGCACGTGGCCGCCATGTACGCGGGTGTGGTCGCCCCGCCGCTCATTGTCGGAGCAGCCGTCGGGCTGTCCCCCAAGGAGCTCACCTTCCTCACCGGAGCCAGCCTGTTCGCCGCGGGTCTGGCCACGCTCCTGCAGACCCTCGGCGTCTGGAAGATCGGCGCCAAGCTGCCGTTCGTCAACGGCGTCACCTTCGCGGGCGTCGCGCCCATGGTGGCGATCGTCAACCAGACCCCGGACAAGAAGGACGCGCTGCCGATCATCTTCGGCGCGATCATCGTCGCGGGTCTCCTCGGCTTCATCGCCGCCCCGTACTTCTCCAAGCTCGTACGGTTCTTCCCGCCGGTGGTCACCGGCACCGTGATCACCCTCATCGGTGTCTCCCTGATGCCCGTCGCGTACGGCTGGGCGCAGGGCCCGAACCCGGCGGCCAAGGACTACGGCGCGATCAAGTACCTCGGCCTGGCCGCGATATCCCTCGTGGTGGTGCTGCTGATCCGCCGCTTCACCAGCGGCTTCGTCAAGCAGATCGCCGTACTCCTCGGCCTGGTCATCGGCACGGTCATCGCGATCCCGTTCGGCGTGACCGACTTCAGCGCCCTCAGCGAGGCGGACATCGTCGGCTTCCCGACGCCGTTCCACTTCGGTGCCCCGCAGTTCGCGCTCGCGGCCATCGTGTCGATGTGTGTCGTCATGATCGTCTCGATGACCGAGTCCACCGCGGACATGCTCGCCCTCGGTGAGATCGTCGAGCGCCCCGCCGACGAGAAGACCATCGCGGCCGGTCTGCGCGCCGACACCCTCGGCTCGGCCCTCTCGCCCCTCTTCAACGGCTTCCTGGCCAGCGCCTTCGCGCAGAACGTCGGCCTGGTCGCGATGACGAAGATCCGTAGCCGGTTCGTGGTCGCGGCCGGTGGTGGCTTCCTGATCCTGATGGGTCTGTTCCCGGTCGTCGCCTCGCTGATCGCCGTGGTGCCCCGCCCGGTTCTCGGCGGCGCCGGCATCGTGCTGTTCGGCTCGGTCGCGGCGAGCGGTATCCAGACCCTGGCGAAGGCCGGCCTCGACAAGGACAACAACGTCCTCATCGTGGCCGTCTCGATCGCCGTCGGCCTGATCCCGATCGCGGCGCCGACGTTCTACCACGCGTTCCCCGAGACCGCGATGATCATCCTGGACTCGGGCATCTCCACCGGCTGTGTGACCGCGGTCATCCTGAACCTGGTCTTCAACCACATGGGTAAGAGCAAGGACGCGTCGGATGTGACGCACCCGATGGAGGGTGGCGAGGACATCGCCGGGGCGATTCCCGCGAAGCGGTCGGAGGAGGCTCCGGCTCACTGAGGCCCCGGCCTCTGCCTCCAGTGGTGGCGCGTACGGCGACAACTGCCGTGCGCGCCACACTTGTTCCCCGCCCCGCCCCTTCCCGATG
>NZ_JAAAHS010000329.1 GCF_009908195.1 Streptomyces boluensis
ACCCGACCGCCACACATAGATTCTCGCCGGCAGCGTCAGATGGGTATAAGAGACAGGCAGTGCGGTGGGGCAGGGATCGGCCGCGTACGGGGCGCCGGCGGGGCGGTTGCCGTCGGTGCCGTTGAGGTGGGTGCGGCGGGGTCGCCTCGGCCCGCTTCCGTAGCCCCGAAGGCCGTTCGCGGCAGGTGTTCCGGAGTAGTGCCGGTCACATCCGAGGGCGCCTCGATCTTGGTGCCCGGTGACATGACGCACAGGCGATTTGGGCGGTACTAGCCGGAATAGTGGAGTGAGGTCCCACCGGGTGGGGGACCTTCGGGTGACAACCGTCGGGACTAAAGTCCCGAATCGGGACAGGACCGGGCAAGACCCCTGAAGATGTCCAGAATTAAGCCCCTGAAGTGGGGCTAAACACGACTTCCCAGACGATTTCCCGTAGATCGCAAAGGGGGCGTTCGGGGCGTCAAGGGGGATTCATTCCTCCGGTCGCGTACGAGCCGGGGTAGTAGAAGGGCCGCTTGAGCGTGGCCCGGGGGGCGGGTTACCAAGGTGGGGCAGCCCGGTCGCAGAGGTCGTGTGACCGGGTCCGCTCATGTCGTTGTTCCGGACGCGAACGTCCGGGTCGCGACTCCCCCCACACCACGGAGGTAATCCGCGATGTCGAAGCGCGCCGAGTCCCACATATCCAAGTCGTCGCTGTTCCGTACCCGGGCGGTCGTTCTTGCTGCCGGAGTCGGCGTGGCGGCGACGCTCGGCGCGGGTGTCTCGATGGCGGCCGAAGCCGGTGCGGAGGGTGGCCTTTCCGGTGCCGCCGCGTCCGTCCAGGCGCAGGCGAAGGCGCAGGCGAAGGCCGCCGACGCGGCCAAGGCCAAGGCCGCGCACGCCAAGCAGGCCGCCGCGAAGAAGGCCGCGGGCTGGGGCGACCCGGTCAAGAACTACACGCTGAGCGCCGGCTTCGGTCTGGGCGGCAACATGTGGTCGCAGAAGCACTCCGGCCAGGACTTCGCCGTGCCGATCGGCACCAAGGTCACGTCCGTGCACTCGGGCACCGTCGTCAAGGCCGGCCCGAACGGCGCCGGTGACGGCCCCGCGTACGGCAACGCCGTGGTGATCAAGCACGACAACGGCCGCTACTCGCAGTACGCGCACCTGTCCAAGGTCGGCGTGCAGATCGGCCAGAAGGTGAACACCGGCCAGGAGATCGCCCGCTCCGGCAACACCGGCAACTCCAGCGGCCCGCACCTGCACTTCGAGATCCGTACGACCCCGAACTACGGCTCCGCGATCAACCCGGTCAGCTACCTGCGCGGTCTCGGCGTGACCGTCTGACAGACGTAGCTCGCGGTTACTTCCCGGTCTCCGGCGCCGTATGGGCGCGGACGACCAGTTCGGTGGCGACCTCCAGGAGGGCCTTGCGCTTCTCCTCGGGGTCGCCTTCGACGTCCTTGAGCACGAACATCCCGGCGTGCATGGAGAACAGCGCGCTGAAGCAGCGGACCTGGTCGGCCAGGGGGGCGTCCGGGTCGCGCAACAGGTCGAGCAGGCGCATCATCCGGGCCTTGAAGTCCTCGCCGGTGCGCAGCTCGCGCATCGTCGCCTGGTTCTCCTGCATGAACCGGAAGAGGCGTTCCGCACCGGCCAGCGCATCGCCGTACCGGCGCAGGATCTCCTGCTTGGTGTCCAGGGTGCGCGGCTGCTCGGCGGCCCACTCGATCAGCTCGTCGATGGTCCGCGTCAGGTCCTCGAAGAGGCTGTCGAGGATGTCTTCCTTCGTCTTGAAGTGGTAGTAGAGCGCGGCCTTGGTGACCTCGAGCTGCTCCGCGATCTCGCGCAGCGAGGTCTTCTCGTACCCGCGCTCGGCGAACAGATCCAGGGCGACGTCCTGGATGCGCTGCCGCGTATTGCCCCGGCGGGGTGCTCGGGGGGCGCCTGCACTGCTGCTCATCGTGGTCTCCTGCGGCCGTGCGCGGGCCGTCGCTCGTATGTCCGCAAAACTTACTTGACGCCCGGCTAGTTTCGGGTCTACCTTCCCCTACTGTAGCTAACTAGCCGGGCGTCAAGTAAGTACGGGGAGTGATCGCGATGGCGATATCCAAGAGAGAAGGGGCCGCGCGACCGGCGGAACCCCCACAGCAGGACACCGCCGCGGAGCAGGTCGAGGCGCCGAAGCGCAGTGTGCGCGTGGTGCTGCTCGCGCTCATGATCGCGATGCTGCTCGCCATGCTGGACAACATGATCATCGGCACCGCGATGCCGACCATCGTCGGTGAGCTCGGCGGCCTTGAGCACCTGTCCTGGGTGGTCACGGCCTATACGCTCGCCACCGCCGCGTCCACCCCGATCTGGGGCAAGCTCGGCGACATGTACGGGCGGAAGGGCACCTTCCTCACCGCGATCGTGATCTTCCTGATCGGCTCGGCGCTCTCCGGAATGGCCCAGGACATGGGCCAGTTGATCGGCTTCCGCGCGGTCCAGGGCCTCGGCGCCGGTGGCCTGATGGTCGGCGTCATGGCGATCATCGGCGACCTGATCCCGCCCCGTGAGCGCGGCCGGTACCAGGGCATGATGGCAGGCGTGATGGCGCTCGCCATGATCGGCGGACCGCTCGTCGGCGGCACCATCACCGACCACCTCGGCTGGCGCTGGTCCTTCTACATCAACCTGCCGCTCGGCGCGATCGCCCTCGCCATGGTCACCGTGGTCCTGCACCTGCCGAAGAAGCGCTCGCAGACCCGGATCGACTACCTGGGCGCGGTGCTCCTGACCGTCGGCATCACCGCGATCGTGCTGCTCACCACGTGGGGCGGTACGGAGTACGCCTGGGGCTCGACCATGATCGTCGGGCTCGGGGTGCTCGGCGTGGTGGCGCTCGTTGCGTTCCTGTTCTCGCAGACCAGGGCGGCGGAACCGATCATGCCGCTGCACATCTTCCGCAGCCGCAACTTCACGCTGATGTCCGTGATCGGCTTCGTCACCGGCTTCGTGATGTTCGGCGCGGTGCTCTTCCTGCCGCTGTACCAGCAGTCCGTCCAGGGCGCCTCGGCCACCAACTCCGGCCTGCTGCTGTTGCCGATGCTCATGTCGATGATGGTGGTCTCGCTGATCGCGGGCCGGGTCACCACCAACAGCGGCCGGTACAAGATCTTCCCCGTGGCCGGTGGCCTCCTGATGGTGGTGGGCCTGTTCCTGCTCGCCCAGATGGACACCGGCACGTCCCGGCTGACCTCCGGCCTCTACATGGCGGTGCTCGGCGCGGGCATGGGCTTCCTGATGCAGATCACCATGCTGGTGGCGCAGAACAGTGTCGAGATGAAGGACATGGGCGTCGCGTCCTCCTCGACCACGCTGTTCCGCACCCTCGGCAGTTCCTTCGGCGTCGCCGTGATGGGCGCCCTCTTCAACAACCGCGTCGCCGACGAGATGGCGCAGCAGGTCCCGGGTGGCGGCGGTGCGCTGCCCAACGCCCAGCTGGACGCGGCGAGCCTGGCGAAGCTGCCGGACGCGATGCGCGAGGCGTACCAGTTCGCGGTGTCGTCCGGGACGCACGGGGCGTTCCTGCTCGGCTCGGCGGTCGCGATCATCGCGCTCGTCGCGGCGCTGTTCGTCAAGGAGGTGCCGCTGAAGGGGGCGGGGCCGGAGAAGAAGGCGGACTCGGCGGAGGCGTCGGCATCGGGGGAGCGGGTGCCTGAGGCGGTTTGAGCGGGGGCCGGGTCGGTCGGCCGGGTCGGCGCTGGTCAGGTCGGCCCTGGCCGGGTCGGTTCGCCCGGCCGGCTCGGTTCGCCTGGCTGTGAACCCTCGCGGTTCTGCGGAAACTCAAGGCCCTCGGAGCGTTACGGCTCCGGGGGCCTTGGCGTGTACGGGAGTTGCCCCGTTACGCCTTGTCCGGTTGCCCGCCCCGTTCTCAGCGCCCCGCTGTCAGCCGCCCGTACCCCTCAAGCCAGCTTCGGCATCGGGTAGCTGCCCGTGCTCGTCGGCGCGTGTTCCGGCAGCCACAGCACCGCCACCGCGCCCTCGGCCGGGCCGTCGCCGTACTCAGGGCCGACGTTGCGGAACGTCAGGCGCGCCCCGAGTACCCGGGCCTGGCCCGCGGCGATGGTGAGACCGAGGCCGTGGCCGTGGCCCGCGCGGTCGGTGGAGCCGGTACGGAAGCGGCTCGGGCCGTCGGCGAGGAGCTCCTCGGGGAAGCCGGTGCCGTGGTCGCGTACGCGGATCACCCGGCCCTCGACGGAGATCTCGATGGGGCCCTTGCCGTGCTTGGTGGCGTTGGCCAGGAGGTTGCCGACGATGCGCTCCAGGCGGCGCGGGTCCGTCGTCACCTCCGACTCGTGCACCACCCGCACCTCGACCTCCGGATACATGGCGCGCACCCGGCGCGTGATGAACTCGCCGAGCGTGATGTCCTGCAGCTCGGCCCGCTCCGACGCCCCGTCCAGGCGGGCCACTTCGAGTACGTCCTCGACCAGGGTGCGCAGCGCCTGCGCGCGGTCCTTGACCAGTTCGCTGGGGCGGCCGGGCGGCAGCAGTTCGGCCGCCGTGAGCAGTCCGGTCACCGGGGTGCGCAGCTCGTGCGCGATGTCGGCGGTGACCCGGCGCTCCGCCTCGTACCGCTGCTTCAGCGCGTCGGCCATCGCGTCCACGGCACGTGCCAGATCGTCGGTCTCGTCGCGTACGACACCGCCGATCGCGTCCCGTACCCGCACCTCGGTCTGGCCCTGGGCGACCATGTGCGCGGCGGTCGCGGCCTCGCGCAGCCGGCGGGAGAGCTGGCCGCCGATCAGCACGCCGAGGGCGCAGCCGCCGAAGACGACCGCTATCGAGCCGATGATCAGCGCCTGGTCGAGGTCCTTCATCACGGTGGCGCTGCGGTCGGTGAAGCGGGAGTGCAGCGACAGTATGTGGCCGCCGCTGACCGGGGTCGCCGCCCAGATGTCGGGCGCCCCGCCGGTCTCCTGTACGTAGGTGGCGCGGCGGCCCGCCTCGGCCTTGGCGCGCAGCTCGTCGGGGAGTTCCCGGTCGTCGATCTTGCTCTGCAGCCGGGGGCTCTTGGACGATTCGTAGAGCCGCTGCGCCATCTGGAGCTGGGTGTCCTGCAGGTCCCGGGCGTTGTCCAGCATCGAGACGCGGGCGGCGTTGTGCACGACCAGGCTGAGCGCGAGCGCCACCAGGGCGCCGACCATCGCGATCGCGGCGCTGAGCTTCCAGCGCAGTCCCGTCCGCAGCCCTCTGGGGAACGAGATGAGCTTTTTCGGCAAGGAGATCGGCAAGGAGATCAGCCTCTTCGGCAGCGAGGTCGGAGAGGTCGCTGAGGTGGGAGAGGTCGGTGAGGTCGGCGAGGTCGGCCTCATCCCTTGAGCTTGTATCCGAAGCCGCGGACCGTCTCGATGCGGTCCTGGCCGATCTTGGTGCGCAGCCGCTGCACATGGACGTCGACGACCCGGGTGTCACCGCCCCAGCCGTAGTCCCACACCCGCTCCAGGAGCTTGTCGCGGGAGAGCACGGTGCCGGGCGCGGCCGAGAACTCCAGGAGCAGCCGCATCTCGGTGGGCGTCAGGGCGACCGTGGTGCCGCCGCGCCGCACCTCCATGCCCTCGGTGTCGACCTCCAGGTCGCCGAAGCTCAGCACCCCGCCGTTCACCTGACCGGCACCGTCGCCGCCCGCACCGGGCCCGCCGCCCGCAGGCCCGCCCGCGTGCCCGAAGCGGCGCAGTACGGCGCGGATCCGGGCGACCAGGACGGCGCCGTCGAAGGGCTTCGTCACGTAGTCGTCGGCGCCGGCCTCCAGGCCGAGCACCACGTCGATGGAGTCGGCCCGCGCCGACAGCATGATCACCGGCACGGTGGACTCGTCGCGGATCCGGCGGCACAGCGAGACCCCGTCGAGGCCCGGCACCATCACGTCGAGCAACGCGATGTCGGGCCGGTCGGCGCGGAACGCGTCGAGCCCCGCGAGGCCGTCGGGCATGGCGGTGACCGCGAAGCCGTCGCGCTCAAGGGCGAGCTGTGTGGCTTCGCGGATGACGTCGTCGTCCTCGACGAACAGGACGTGGGTCTGCTCGGCCATCGGCGCGCTCTCAGTTCTCCTCGGGCACGGGTCTGACGTCGCCGCCCGCGCTGCCGTATCGGTTGGTCCAGTGCTTGGTCTGCACGAAGGCGTCGTCCCGCCATTCGTAGAGGGTGATGTCCTCACCGGAGGGAATCGCCGCCGAGTCGTCCTTCTCGTACGTCTGGCGCGTGACGGTCAGTCCGTCCCGGTCGATCTCCGCGTACGAGGCGGGCTCCTCGGTCCGGAAGACATTCTCGTACGAATCGCCCTTGGGGCGGTAGACGTAACTCCCGATGCCGATGGCGTCTCCGCAGGTCAGGACGTTGACCACAACGTCGTTGCGGGCTCCGCCGGTCAGGTTGCCGTAGCTCACGTCGACCGGGTACGAGTCGCCGCCGCAGGGCTTCAGGTCGGCCTTGACCGACTTGCTGACCTTCGGGTCGTCGCGGACCAGCATGACCGGGTCGACCGCCGGCTCCTTGCCCGTGGTGTGCGACGGGACGGGCGAGCCCTGGGCGAACTGGTCGCTGCGGGCCGGGCCCTCGTCCCGGGTGCCGGTGCCGCCGGTGGCGCAGGCGGTGAGGGTGAGGGCGCCCAAGGAAAGGGCGAGGGCGGCGAGCGCGGCCGCCGCCGTACTCCCCGCCTTCGGTTCGCCGAGCCGTTTCAGGCCGCGCAACGCTCCCGCTCCTCACGTCCGAGCACTCCGCCGGCCGCCATCTCGGCGTTGCGGCTCTCCAGCTCCTGGCGGAGGCGGGCGAGCGCCCGGTGCAGTGTGCTCTTGACCGTACCGGCCGACATCCCGAGGGCGGCTGCCGTCTCCTCGGTGGACATCTGCTCCCAGTGTCGCAGCACGACCACGCTGCGCTGCTTCGGGGCGAGGACCTTGAGGACGTCCATCAGCAGGGCGCGGTCGGCGTGCTGCTCCGTGGAGTCGTCGACGCTGGCGTCCGGCAGCTGCTCGGTGGGGACTTCCTCCAGACGCCGGGCGCGCCACCACTCGGTCCGCGTATTGATCATCACGCGCCGCAGATAGGCATCCGCGAGCCGCTTGTCGGCTATCCCGTCCCAGCGGTTGTACGTCCGCACCAGCGCGGTCTGCAGCAGGTCCTGGGCGTCCACCGGGTCGGGCACGAGGCGGCGGGCGCTGCGCAGCAGGGCGTCCTGCCGCGTACGGACGTACTCCTCGAATTCGAGCACCTCGCCGTGCGCCATTCTCAACCGCCTCCGTCCCTCACAACTGCCGCGGACCGGGCCTCTCGCCGGTACATCTCCGAAGCTACGGACGCGGTGTAACGAGGTTTCGCGGAGGAGCATGCGGTGGGCGCACGGCTACCCCTCGGTTGTGTAACAGGGCCGAGGGTGGCCTCAGAATCGCCGGTGCTATGCCTGATCAGACCGCATTTCAGGCGGTGTAGGGGCGGCGTATGGACAACATTTCCAGGCGAACGCCGCCTTCGGGGCGTCAGCTGAGCGGGAGCCGGTACAGCCGCTCCGGGAGCGGCTCGACAAGGCCGTCCGCGACCAGGCCGTCGAGGGCGCGGGCGCGCTGCACCGGCTCGTCCCACACCCGGTCGAGCACGGCCTGCGGCACCGGCGCGACGGCCTCCCGCAGCACCGCGAGCAACTTGCCGCGCACCTGCCGGTCGGTGCCCGCGTACGTCTGGCCGCGGCGGGCGGGGCCCTGGTGCGGGGGCTTGCCGGCGCGCTGCCAGGCGCACTGCGCGGAGATCGGGCAGCGCGCGCAGTCCTCGTTCTTCGCGGTGCAGACGAGTGCGCCGAGTTCCATCGAGGCGGCGGCCCAGCGCGCCGCGGTGGGCTCGTCCTCGGGCAGCAGCGCGCGGGCGAGCTTGCGCTCGGCCGCCGTCGTCGCGTTCGGCGGGTACTGCACACCGGCGGCGGCCCGCGCGAAGACCCGGCGCACATTGGTGTCGAGCACCGCGTGCCGCTGTCCGTACGCGAACGAGGCCACCGCGGCCGCCGTGTACTCCCCGATGCCGGGCAGCGCCAGGAGTTGGGAGTGCTGACGCGGTACGTCGCCGCCGTGCCGTTCCGTTATCGCCACGGCCGCCCCGTGCAGGCGCAGCGCGCGGCGCGGGTAGCCGAGCCGGCCCCAGGCGCGCACGGCCTCACCGGGCGGCTCCTTGGCCAGGTCGGCGGGGCGCGGCCAGCGCGCGAGCCACTGCTCGTACACCGGCAGCACCCGGTTGACCGGCGTCTGCTGAAGCATGAACTCGCTGACCATCACGGCCCACGGACCCGCGTCGGGGCGGCGCCAGGGAAGGTCGCGTGCGTGCGCGTCGAACCACGCGATGACGGGGGCGTGGAGGACGTTCGGCGCGTCGGGAGCGCCGGGGGCTGGAGTGGGGGAAGTGGTCGCAGTCATGGCACGGCGAGTGTGCCACGGGCGAGTTGGGGCCGTGGACATGCCGTGCCGTGACCAGGCGGCGGCCGGTCGCCCCGACGGCGCCCGGCAGCGCGGAGTGCGCCGGTCCCCGTACGGGATGTACGGGTTACGGGCCGTCCCGCCGGGCGGCCTTGGCACGGTCACCGGGACCGGCGTACCGGCGCGGCCCGCCCGTTGACGAACACCGCGCCGAGACGGGGGCGGAGCGTGCGGTTCAGTGGCGTCCGGCGCCGGGGTGGCTGTCGGTGTGGCGGCTGTCGACGGGGTGCGGGG
>NZ_JAAAHS010000033.1 GCF_009908195.1 Streptomyces boluensis
GGGTCGGGGAGTTGCATGCCGCCGACATCGACCCCGTCGCCGTACGGTGTGCGCGCGGCAATGTGGGTGAGGTCGGCGGGCAGGTGTACGTGAGCGACCTGTACGACGGGGTGCCGGCTCGGCTGCGCGGGCGGGTCGATGTGCTCGTCGTGAACGCCCCCTACGTACCGACCGATGCCATCGGGCTCTTGCCGCCCGAGGCGCGGGACCATGAGCCGCGGATCGCGCTGGACGGTGGGGTCGACGGGGTCGAGGTGCAGCGGCGGGTGGCCGCCGGGGCCGGTGCGTGGCTGGCGCCCGGCGGGCATCTGCTGATCGAGACCAGTGCGCGGCAGGCGGACCGTACCGTGCGGGCCATGGTGGACGGTGGGCTCGTCGCCCGGGTCGTGGAAGACCCGGAGCTCGGGGCGACCGTCGTCGTCGGCGCCGCCCCGTAGCCGGAGCAACCTCTCTACGCCGAGGCCTTCTTGCGGGGCGTGGACGACGATGACGATGACGAGGCTGATTTCTTCGTCGTCGTTTTCTTCGTCGCCGTCGACTTCTTCGACGTCGCCGTCTTCTTCGTCGCCGTCGAGGTCGACTTCTTTGCCGACGTCGTCTTCTTCTTCGCGCCCGCCGCCGTGGACTTCTTGCCGCCCACCGCCTTCGGGCTCGACCGTGCCGACTTGCTCGTGCGGCGCAGCGGGGTGACGCGTGCCGGTTCCTCGTCCTCGCCGCGGGCCGCCTGGGCCGCCTTGACCGAGCTCTCCAGGGCGGCCATCAGGTCGATCACCTTGCCGCCGCCGGGGGCCGCCTCGGGGGCCTTCGCCGGTGCGGTGCCCTCGACCTTGGCGGAGACCATCTCCTCGACCGCCTCGCGGTAGTCGTCGTGCAGGGTCTCCAGGTCGACCTCGCCGAGGGTCTCCATCAGCGCGTCGGCGAGGTCCAACTCCGCTTCCCGTACGGTCACATGGGTGTCGGGGGCCACCTCCTCGGGGGCGCGGATCTCGTCCGGCCAGAGCAGGCCGTGCATGGCGATGGCGTCGTCGACGACGCGCAGCATGCCGAGGCGTTCGCGGCCGCGCAGGGCGTACTTCGCGATGGCCACCTTCTTGCTGCGCTTGAGTGCCTCGCGCAGCAGCGTGTACGGCTTCGCGGCCGGGACGCCGTTCGCGGCGAGGTAGTACGCGGCGTCCATCTGGAGCGGGTCGATCCGCTCCTGCGGCACGAAGGCGACGATCTCGATGGTCTTGGCGGTCGGGATGGGGAGCGCGGCCAGGTCGTCCTCCGTGATGGGGATGATCGAGCCGTCGGCGTCCTCGTACCCCTTGCCGATCTCGGCCGTCGTGACCTCCTTCTCCTCCAGTTCGCAGACCTTGCGGTAGCGGATCCGGCCGCCGTCCGTGGTGTGGATCTGGCGGAAGGAGATCGAGTGGTTCTCCGTGGCGTTCACCAACTTGATCGGGATGCTGACCAGCCCGAAGGAGATGGCGCCGTTCCATATGGATCGCACAGTGAGAACCCCTTACTGCCCTGTAGCCGGTCTTTTACTGCCCTCGATGTGAGCGATTCGCCCGTTATGTCCGTACGCGGCATCCTCATCGTATGACGCCGATCACGGAGGTGGAGGGGCGGCGGCTTGCGCTCACCAACCTCGACAAGGTGCTTTATCCGGACGGCGGCTTCACCAAGGGCGAGGTGCTGCACTACTACGCGACCTGCGCCGGAGCACTGCTCGCGCACCTCTTCAACCGGCCCGTCTCCTTCCTGCGCTACCCGGACGGGCCGGACGGCCAGCGCTTCTTCGCCAAGAACGTGCCGCCCGGTACGCCCGCCTGGGTGCGCACCGCCGAAGTGCCGCGGCGCAGCGAGGAGGGCACCGCGAAGCTGGTGCTCGTACAGGACATGGCCACGCTGATGTGGGCGGCCAACCTGGTCACGGAGTTCCATACGCCGCAGTGGCAGGCCGACGCCCCCGGCTCGGCCGACCGGATGGTGTTCGACCTGGACCCCGGCGCGCCCGCGACGATCGTGGAGTGCTGCGAGGTGGCGCTCTGGCTGCGCGAGCGGCTGAGCGCGGACGGCCTGCACGTGTACGCGAAGACCTCGGGCTCGAAGGGGCTGCACGTGCTCGTACCGCTCGAACCGACACCGTCCGAGAAGGTCACCGCGTACGCCAAGGAGCTGGCCGTCGAGGCCGAGCGGGAGCTGCCGGGGCTCGCCCTGCACCGGATGACCCGCAGCCTGCGGCCCGGCAAGGTGTTCGTGGACTTCAGCCAGAACGCCGCCGCGAAGACCACCGCCACCCCGTACACGCTGCGCGCCCGCCCGGCGCCGACCGTCTCCGCGCCCGTGACCTGGGCGGAGGTCGAGGCCTGCGCCGCCCCGGCCGACCTGGTCTTCCTCGCCACGGACATCGCGCCGCGGCTCGCCACCCACGGCGATCTGCTCGGGCCGCTGATCAACCTCAACCGGGCCGGGAAACTCCCGCGAGGGTTCCGGTGAGCCGGGCGGGTACCCCGTGGCGAGGCCGGTCGTGAGGCCGCCGCTCCGGGTCGCGCTCGCGGAGTCCGTGGACGCGCTGCCGACGGACGGGCCATGGGCGTACGAGCCGAAGTTCGACGGGCACCGGCTCGTGGTGTTCCGCGGCGAGGGGCCGCGCGGGGTGCTGTTGCAGGCACGTTCCGGGCGGACCGTGACCGGCGCGTTCCCCGATCTCGCCGAGGCGGCCCGCGCGCTGCCCGAGGGCACGGTGCTCGACGGGGAGGTGGTGGTGTGGACCGAGGGGCGGATCGACTTCGCGGCCGTGCAGCGGCGGGCCGCGGCCACCCCGGCGCGGGCGCGGCAGCTCGCCCGCACGCTGCCCGCCTCGTACGCCGCCTTCGACCTGCTCGCCGAGGCGGGCGACGAGCTGCGCGCCCGGCCGTACGCGGAGCGCCGGGAGCGGCTCGTCGCCCGGCTCGCGCCGCTCGGGCCGCCACTGCAGGCGGTGCCGATGACGACGGATCCGGAGGTCGCCGCCGACTGGTACGAGTCGCTGCGCGCCACCGGCGTCGAGGGTCTGGTGATCAAGCGGCTCGACCAGGGGTATCCGGCCGGGCGGCGGTCCTGGCTGAAGCTCCGGCACAGCGATACGCGGGACGCGGTCGTCGTCGGCTTCACCGGCACCCCGGCCCACCCGCAGGCCCTCGTCCTCGTACTGCCCGACGACGACCCGCTCCTGTCGAGCCCGCTGACCCCGGCGGTACGGGCGCGGGCCGCCGCGCTGCTGCCCGCGCCGGGACCGGACGCCGGGATGAACGCGATCGGCTTCGGCGACATCACGTACCGCACCGTTCCGCCGGAGCTCACGGTCGAGGTGCGGCAGCAGGCGACGCGGCACCGGACAGCGACGGTGGTGCGGTTCCGGGGCGGGGCGGAGTAGGCGGAGTGGGCCGCGTCTCTTATTAATCAAGTTTGACCAATGGTCTTGCGCGGCGTAACTTTGCCGCCGATCACCATCTAGTCAACCTTGACCAATTGCCCGATGGCACCCGGAGGAGCCCCATGACCGTTCTGCCCGACACCGGATACCGGCCCACCGAGGAGGACCGCGCGAGCCTGGACGCCTGGTTCGCCGAGTACGACGCCGAGAGCGCGCGGCGTGACGTCGAGCGCATGGCGGACCTCGCGGTGTTCCCGCTCAACCTGGTGAGCGACGACTCCGCGGGTGACGGGCGGTCCGCCCAGTGGGACCGCGAGCGGTTCGTGGCGACGATGACGCACGTCATGGGCGAGGGGAGCGAGGACATCAGCTTCGAGTCCGTGCGCACGCCGGTGTTCCTCTCCCCCGCGATGGCCGTGGTCTTCACCGACTCGACGATGACGACCGAGGGGCAGAGCCGGCAGCTGCGGTACGCCGACATCCTGATCAGGCGCCAGGGGAAGTGGGCGTTCCAGACGATGATCCAGGGCGGCTGGGGCGACCAGCTGTAGGGCCGAGGCGTGAGGCCGGTGCGAAAGCGACAAGTGGGCTGATCTTCGTATTCTGGCGTGTGGCGGTCGGATCGCCCGCCCCAGAACCACAGCCGCGCCCGGCAGGAGGAGTCCCGTGCCCCGGAGCCGTCCGCTACGTGCCGTGCTGTCGCTCGTCGTCGCGGGCCTGGTGCTCGCGGGGTGTGGCACCGCCGGGGATCTGGAGAGCGCGGGGCGGACGCCGAGCGCGGTCGGCCCGGCCCGGCTCTGGCCCCAACTGCCGCCCAGCGAGCCCGAGTACCCGGACGACTCCGAGGCGACCGTCGAAGTGGTGAAGGGCGTCGACGTACCGGGCCTCGATCTGCACCGGGTCGACCCGCTCACCGTCGTCAAGGCGGAGGTGGCCGCGCGGCCCGCGAGCACGACCGGGCCCGACGCGCTGCCCGCCGGCACCGCGGCTGCCGTCGCGCGCTGCCCCGCGGGCAAGAAGCCGGACCAGGTGGTGAAGGGCTGCCCGGTGCTCCAGGCGTACTACCGGGACCTGACCGGCACCGGGAAGGACGAGCTGATCGTCGGCATCAGCCTCGGCGACGGCAGCCTCGGCATCCGCGTCTACAGCCTGGACGCCGGCCGGCTCATCCGGATCATGTCCACCGCCGAGACCGTCACGGGCGTGGAACTCGCCGGGCGCGACCTGATCGTGCGGGAGCCCGCGCAGAGCCCCGAGTACGAGATCCGCTACGCCTGGTCCTGGGACGCGGGCCAGCGCGCGATGCTGCCCGCCCGGATCGAGATCGTCCGCATCTCCGGGCCCAGCGGGTCGCCGTCGCCCTCGGTGTCGGCCTCTGCTTCGACCTCGCCCTCGGTGTCTCTTTCGCCCTCGCCGTCGCCCTCGGTGTCGCGATGAGGCTCCGGCTGCCCGCCTGGACCGCGACCCTCACGTGGAAGGCCGCGCTGTTCATCACGGTCATGTGCTGTCTGCTCGCCGCGATGCTCGGCGCGCTCGTGCATGTCGCGGTGACCCGGCAGACCGTCGGCAACTCCCGCGACAAGGCGCTCACCAAACTGCAGGACGTCACCCGCCTGTACGAAGCCGGGGACCGCTTGCCGCCGGGGGCCGGGCTCGACCCGCCGGGCCTTCCGGACGGGCTGCGCGAACTGGCCGCCGAGGGCAGGCGCGGCACGATGGTCGCCGACCTCGGCGGGCGGCCGACGATGTGGGCCGCGGGGCCCGTCGACGGCGGCCGGGCCATCGCCACGGAGATCGACTACACCCAGGGCGCCCGCACCATCGACGGACTCGACCGCGCCATCTTCGGCTCCTCGGTGCTCGCCATCGGCGCGACGCTCCTGGTGGGCGCGTTCGCCGTGACCCGGGTGACGCGGCGGCTCCACCAGACGGCGACCGTGGCCCGCCGGATCAGCGCCGGTGACCTGGACGCCCGCGTCAACGACCCGCGTACGAAGGACCCTTCGCGTGCCCAGGACGAGGTGGCCGCCGTCGCCGGGGCCCTGGACACCATGGCCTCCTCTCTGCAGGGGAAGCTGGAGAGCGAGCAGCGGTTCACCGCCGATGTGGCGCACGAGCTGCGCACCCCGCTGACCGGACTGCACGCCGCCGCCGAACTGCTGCCGCCCGGCCGCCCCGCCGAGCTGGTCCGGGACCGGGTGCAGACGATGCGGGTGCTCACCGAGGACCTGCTCGAGATCTCGCGGCTCGACGCCCGCCGCGAACAGGTCGACCTGGACCGCCACCCGCTGGGCCCGCTCGCCGTGCGCGCCGTACGGGCCTTGGGCACCGACACCGAGGTGCGGGTCGAGCGGGACGTGTGCGTGGAGACCGACCGGCGCCGCCTGGAGCGGGTGCTCGGCAACCTCGTCGGCAACGCCCACAAGCACGGCCGTACGCCGGTGGTGGTCACCGTCGACGGTCCGGTGCTCTCGGTGCGCGATCACGGCGACGGCTTCCCCGACTACCTCGTGGAGCACGGACCGCAGCGGTTCCGTACCGAGGGCGGGGCGCACGGGCACGGGCTCGGGCTGACCATCGCCGCCGGGCAGGCACGGGTGCTCGGGGCACGTCTGGAGTTCGGCAACGCGGCGGACGGCGGCGCGGTGGCCCGGCTGACGCTGCCGTACGCGCCCACGGAAGGTGCCGCCGGCTGAAAGGCCGGAGGGGCGGACATTTCTTGCTACGTTGCCCGACATGACCGGAACAGCCGTTGATGTGACAGACAGGACGGAAACGTCCGTCCCGGCGGTCCAGGTCCCCAAGCGCCGCGGCACCGAACTCGCCCTGCTCGTCCTCGCCGTGGGGCTCTGCGTCTACGGCTATCTGCACGTCGGCCTCGCCGTGTACGGCACCGTGCCGCGCAATGTCGCGGACTACGGCGGCGGACTCGGGGCGCTCGCCCTGCTCGCCCATGTGGCGGTGCGGCTGCGCGCCCCGTACGCCGATCCGCTGCTGCTGCCCATCGCCGTGCTGCTCAACGGCCTCGGCCTGGTCCTGATCTACCGGCTCGACCAGGAGACCCCGCACGACCAGGCCGCGCTCGCCCAACTCACCTGGTCCACGGCCGGGGTGGCGCTGTTCATCCTGGTCGTCGTGGTGCTGCGGGACCACCGGGTGCTGCAGGGGTACGCGTATCTGTTCGTGGTCGCGGCGCTCGCGCTGCTGCTCGCGCCGATCTTCTTCCCGGCGGTGAACGGCGCCCGGATCTGGGTGCGGATCGCCGGATTCTCGCTGCAGCCCGCCGAGTTCGCGAAGATCCTGCTCGCGGTCTTCTTCGCCTCGTACCTCGCGGCCAACCGCAACGCCCTCGCGTACGCCGGGAAGCGCGTCTGGAAGCTGCAGTTCCCCACCGGCCGGGTGCTCGGGCCGATCGTCGCGATCTGGCTGATCAGCGTCGGCGTACTGATCCTTGAGCGGGACCTCGGCACCTCGCTGCTGTTCTTCGGGCTTTTCGTGGTGCTGCTCTATGTGGCCACCGGGCGCACCGGCTGGATCGCGGTCGGGCTGCTGCTCGCCTGTGTGGGCGCGTTCGCGGTCGGCTCGCTCGAACCGCATGTGCACAGCCGCGTCCAGGACTGGCTGCACCCCTTCGCCACCATCGACGCGGGCCGCGGGCCCACCCAACTCGCCCAGTCCCTCTTCGCGTTCGCGGCCGGCGGGCTGCTAGGCACCGGGCTCGGCCAGGGGCACTCCAGCCTGATCGGCTTCGCCGCGAAGTCCGACTTCATCCTGGCCACGGCCGGTGAGGAGCTCGGCCTGACCGGGCTCTGCGCGATCTTCCTGCTGTACGCGGTGCTTGTGGCGCGGGGCTGCAAGGTGGGGCTCGCCCTGCGGGACCCGTTCGGGCGGCTGCTCGCCATCGGGCTCGCCTCGATCCTGGCGCTGCAGGTCTTCGTGATCGCGGGCGGGGTCACCGGTCTCATTCCGCTCACCGGGATGGCGATGCCGTTCCTCGCACAGGGCGGTTCGTCGGTCGTCACCAACTGGATCATCATCGCGCTGCTCGTCCGGGTCAGCTCGTACGCCCGTGGCCAGAGCGATGTGTACGACAGCAGCCAACTGCCCGAAGAGGACTGAGGCTTGACCCGCCATATCCGTCGCGCCGCCGCGTTCTGCCTGCTCCTGATGCTCGCCCTGGCCCTGAACGCCACCCGCATCCAGGTCTTCCAGAACGACACCTACGACGGCAACCCGGCCAACCGCCGCCAGACCATCGCCCGGTACGGCCAGGTCCGCGGCGACATCTTCGTGGACGGCCGCCCGATCACCGGCTCCAAGGACACCGGGGAGCAGCTGCGGTACGAACGGACCTACAGATACGGCCCGTTGTACGCGCCGGTGACCGGCTACGCCTCGCAGACGTACGGCTCCACGCTCCTGGAGGGCGCCCAGGACCGGCTGCTCTCCGGCACCGATCCGCTGCTCGCGCCGTTCCCGCTGCTCGACGACGTGACGCGGGCGCGGCGGCCGGGTGGCGCGGTGCACACCACGATCGTGCCGGCCGTGCAGCACGCCGCGTACTCCGCGCTCGGTGACAAGCAGGGCGCGGTGGCGGCGCTCGACCCCGCCACCGGCGAGATCCTCGCCCTGGTGTCCACCCCCTCGTACGACCCCGGGCTGCTCTCCGGGAACGGCACCACCGAGGCGCAGCGGTGGACGACCCTGAACAACGCGGCGAGCAAGCCGATGCTCAACCGGGCGCTGCGGCAGACCTATCCGCCGGGCTCGGCGTTCAAGGTGGTGACGGCGGCGGCCGCGCTGGACACCGGGGTCGTCACGGACGTGGACGCGCGCACCCACTCCCCCGTCCCGTTCACGCTGCCCGGTACGTCGACCCGGCTCAGCAACGAGGTGGAGGGCTGCGAGAACGCCTCGCTCCGGGCCGCCTTCGAGTGGTCCTGCAACACGGTCTTCGCGAAGCTCGGCAGCGAGGTGGGGCTCGCGGGCCTGGTGGACACGGCGGAGCGGTTCGGCTTCAACGACCCGGACCTGAAGATCCCCTCGCCGGTCTCGCGCAGCAACATGGACCGCTCCATGGACCCGGCGCAGGTCGCGCTCTCCGCCATCGGGCAGTACGACACGACGGCGACGCCGCTGCAGATGGCGATGGTCGCGGCGGCGGTCGCGAACAACGGCGACCTGAAGGTGCCGCACCTGGTGGAGCGGACCACGGACGCGTCCGGGCGCACGGTGTCGAGCACGCACCCGGCGTCGCTTCGGCAGACCTTCAACCCGGGTACGGCCGCGCTCCTGAAGGAGTTGATGGTCGGCGTGGTGAAGGAGGGCACGGGTGCCAACGCGGCGATCCCCGGCGCCGTCGTCGGCGGCAAGACCGGCACCGCCCAGCACGGCATCGGCAACGCGGGCCTGCCGTACGCCTGGTTCATCTCCTGGGCGCAGGCGAAGGACGCGGCGCAGCCCGGCGTCGCGGTGGCGGTGGTCGTGGAGGACGCGGCCGCCGACCGGGACGACATCAGCGGCGGCGGCAGCGCGGCGCCCATCGCACGGGCCGTGATGCGGGCGGCGCTCACGTCGTGAGACGGGGGTGGGCGGGCGCGTCGGGCCTGCCTATCGTGCGCTCATGCCTTCAGAATCCGCCGCGTACGAACTCGCCCAGGTGAACATCGCCCGCCTCAAGTACCCGCTGGACTCACCGGAGTTGAAGGATTTCGTGGACGGGCTCGACCCGGTGAACGCGGTCGCGGACGCGGCGGACGGGTTCGTGTGGCGGCTGCAGAGCGAGACGGGCAACGCGACGGACGTCCCGGTGCTCGGCGACGCGTGGATGATCGTGAACATGTCGGTGTGGCGCGACCAGAACGCGCTGACCGCCTTCATGTACCAGGGGCAGCACCGGGAGTTGCTGGCCCGGCGCCGGGAGTTCTTCGAGCACGTCAAGGAGGCGCTGGCCACCCTGTGGTGGGTACCCGCGGGGCACCGGCCGACGGTGGCGGAGGCCGAGGAGCGCCTCCTCCACCTGCGGGCGCAGGGCCCGACGCCGTACGCGTTCACGCTGCGGACGTCGTTCCCGGCAGAGGACGCGGCCCAGGCCGGGGCCGGGGCCACCAACGCCGACTGAGGGGCAGGCTCAGGAACCGGACTCGATGACCTCGGCCACCTCCGCGACCCTCGCCGCCTCCTCCACCGCGAAGCGTTCCGCGTCGAGTTTCTCGGCTACTTCCTCGTCCTGGGCCATCAGCTGGTCGAGGTTGGAGTTGCCCATCTCGAAGACGCCCATGTCGACGTACGCCTCCTGCAGCCGCTTGCCCCACAGGCCGATGTCGCGCACGCACGGCACGATGCGGGAGAACAGCAACTGGCGGAAGAGGGCGAGGTATTCGGAGTTCTCGCTGTACTCCATCGCCTCCGCCTTGGGGATGCCCAGGTTCTCCAGGACCTCCACGCCGCGCAGCCGGTCGCGCATCAGGTAGCAGCCCTCGATGACGAACTCCTCGCGCTCGCGGAGCTCCGCGTCGGAGAGCTGCTTGTAGTAGTCGCGCAGCGCCATCCGGCCGAAGGCCACGTGCCGGGCCTCGTCCTGCATGACGTACGCCAGGATCTGCTTCGGCAGCGGCTTGTCGGTGGTGTCGCGGATCATGCCGAACGCGGCGAGCGCGAGGCCCTCGATGAGGACCTGCATCCCGAGGTACGGCATGTCCCAGCGGGAGTCGCGCAGGGTGTCGCCGAGCAGCGACTGCAGGTTGTCGTTGATCGGGTAGAGCAGGCCGACCTTCTCGTGCAGGAAGCGGCCGAAGATCTCCGCGTGCCGGGCCTCGTCCATCGTCTGGGTCGCGGAGTAGAACTTGGCGTCCAGGTCGGGGACCGACTCGACGATGCGGGCCGCGCACACCATGGCGCCCTGCTCGCCGTGCAGGAACTGGCTGAAGTTCCACGCCGTGTAGTGCCGGCGCAGCTCACCCTTGTCCTTCTCGGTCATCTTCGCCCAGTGCCGGGTGCCGAACAGGGTCAGCGCCTCGTCGGGTGTGCCGAGCGCGTTGTCCGGGTCGACCTCCAGGTCCCAGTCGATCCGCTTGGCGCCGTCCCACTGCTTGTCCTTGCCCTTCTGGTACAGGGAGAGCAGTCGTTCGCGGCCATCGTCGTACTCCCAGTTGAACCGGGCCGATCCGGCGGCCGGTACCTGCCAGAGCGGCTCGCCCGGATCCATGCCGTAGAGCTCCTGCGTCGACACCCCGGCGCCTCCTTCGCTTCGCGAACTCCCGTACGGGACAAGCTCGTTGGCAGGCTCACACGGGTGAGACGAAGCGTCAACAAGTCGTACGGAGGTAGTCCTCGGGATGACCGGAGCGCGACGTGGCCCGCCGGGGCGTACGGCGAATTCCGGTACGCCGGACAACTGTGTGAAGAACCCGTGGGTGCGGCCCGGCCGAACGCCGATACGCTGCGCACATGTCCCCGGCAGCCACCTCCCGCGCAGCGACCCCCGCCTACCGACGGCTCAGCGTGGAGCAGCGGCGCAGCCAGCTCCTGGACTCCGCGCTGACCCTGTTCGCGCACCGCGCCCCGGAGGACGTCTCCCTCGACGACGTCGCCGAGGCGGCCGGCGTCTCCCGGCCGCTGGTCTACCGCTACTTCCCGGGCGGCAAGCAGCAGTTGTACGAGGCCGCCCTGCGCACCGCCGCCGACGCCCTTGAGCAGTGCTTCGACGAGCCGCCGCACGGGCCGCTCACCGCCCGGCTCTCCCGCGCCCTGACCCGCTACCTCGCGTTCGTCGACGAGCACGACACCGGGTTCAGCGCGCTGCTCCAGGGCGGCAGCGTGGTCTCCACCTCGCGTACCAGCGCCATCGTGGACGAGGTGCGGGCCGTCGCCGCCGCGCGCATCCTGGCCCACCTCCCGGTCACCGACCCGGGGCCGCGCCTCGGCCTGATGGTGCGCACCTGGATCTCCGCGGTCGAGGCTGCCTCGCTGATCTGGCTGGACGAGGAGAAGCGGCCGCCGCTGGACGAGCTCCGGGACTGGCTGCTCGACCACTTCCTCGCCATGACCACCGCGACCGCCGCCTCCGACCCGCAGACCGCCGAGGTGCTGCGCGCCGCCCTTGAGATGGAGACGGCGGACGGCGTCGCCGGCTCGCTCGCCCGCCGAGTGCTGCCCGTGGTGAGCGACGCCGCCCACCTGCTGTGACACTGGTCGCGTGAGAAGCGAGGAGATCCCCTTCGAGGGCGGCCCCCTGGACGGCCGGACCCTGCCGGTCCTGCTCGGCGCCACCGGCCAGCCCCCGAAGGTGTACGAGGTGCCCGTGCCGGACGCGACCGGCGGACCCCCGACCGTCCTGGTCTACCGGCGCGAACCGGCGGGCCACAGCAAGCGTCTCGGCCTGCCGCGCGGCTGGAAGTACGTCCACGATCCGGAGGGGCGAGGGGCTGGTGGCGGGGTCAAGTGGCCGTGGTCCAAGTGAATTTCCCCTCCCCGCCCCTTCCCGAAGTCCTGCCGGACGGGCCTCCTCAATCGCCGGAGGGGCTCAATTTTGAGCCCCTCTGAGGGGAAAAGCCCCCGGGACGGGTGACCCCATACCCCCACCAGGCCGCACCCGCCAGGTGACCTAGGCCTCACCGCCGCATGCTCGCCGCGGAGGTGATGGTGTGTCAGCCAAGAGCATCGGGCGGGTCGTCTGCGCCGCGGCGGCGGTGGCGGGACTGCTGACCGGACCGCAGGCAACGGCCGCGCCCGGCCCCGGAGAAGGGTCCGTGACGCGGCTGCTCACGGATCTCCAGGAGCTGTACCGCAAGACCGAACAGTCCACCGAGACGTACAACGGCACCGCGGAGAAGCTCAAGAAGCAGCGCGCCGAGGCGAAGAAGCTCGGGGCCGAACTGGCGCGGGCCCGTACCGCCCTGCACGCCAGCCGGGCCGCCGCGGGCCGCCTCGCCCGGCAGCAGTACCAGGGCGACAGCGAGCTCTCCCCGTATCTGCGGCTGCTCCTCGCCCGTGACCCGCGGCACGCGCTCGACCAGGGGCATCTGGTGCGGCGCATGGCGGCGGAGCGGGTCGGGACGGTCGGGCGGTTGGTCGAGCGGGAGAAGCGGGCTGAAGCGCTCTCCGCCCGGTCCCGCAAGGCCCTGGACGCCCAACTCGCCCTCGCCGAGCGGCAGAAGAAGCAGCGGGACGACGTAAAGAGCCGTCTCACCGAGGTCGAGGAGCTGCTCTCGGCGCTCACCGCCGACGAACTCGACGCGCTGCGCCGCCTGGAGGAGAAGGGCACCGCCGCCGCCCAGCGCGACTTCCTGAAGTCCGGTGCCCTGAGCGGCCCGCAGGGCAAACGCGCCACGCCACGCGCCCCCTCGAAGGCGGGCGCCGCGGCGCTGCGGTACGCGGTACGCCAGATCGGCAAGCCCTATGTGTGGGGCGCCGAGGGGCCGAAGTCGTACGACTGCTCGGGGCTCACCTCGCAGGCCTGGCAGCACGCGGACCGGGTCATTCCGCGTACCTCGCAGGAGCAGTGGGCCCGGCTGCCGAAGGTGCCGCTGTACGCGCTGCGCCCCGGTGACCTGGTCGTGTACTTCCCCGAGGCCACGCACGTCGCGATCTACCTGGGCGACGGCCTGGTGGTGCAGGCGCCGCGGCCCGGCAGCCGCGTCAAGGTCTCACCGATCGCCGCGAACCCGCTGCTCGGCGCGGTCCGCCCGGACCCGGCCGCCCCCGCCCTCGCGACGTACCGGCCGCCCCGGCTCCCCGAGGGCGCGAGCGCCGGTTCGGACCTCGGCTACGGCGAGACCGGCGCGCCGCGGACCTGACGCTCGCTCAGCGCGCGTCCAGGGTCCTCAGGTACGCCTCGGCGCCCGCCGGGCCCTGGCCGAGCTCCGCGAAGACCGCCGGGTCGTCGAAGCCGCCCGCGAGGCGGTGGGCGAGGCCGGGGTGGTCGGCGGCCGCGGTGATCAGGTCGAGGACGTGCTCCGGGAGCGGCGCCAGCATCGCGTTGGTCCAGCGCGTCACGGACCGCGCCGTCGCCCAGTGCCGCGCGAAGGCCGACTCCATCCACGCGGCGTCGAACGGCCGGTCGCCGTGCTCGACGATCGAGGCGAGGTACGAAGCGGCGCACTTGGCGGCCGAGTTGGCGCCCTGCCCGGTCACCGGGTCGTCGGCCACGACCACATCGCCGACGCCGAGCGCGAGCCCGCCGGAGGGCAGCCGTCCGACGGGCCTGCGGACCACGGGGGTGTACCGGCCGGTGAGGGTGGCGCCCCGGTCGGTCAGCTCGACCCCGGCGGCGCGGGCGTACGCGTCCGGCGTGAACCGCTTCATCAGGGCCAGGGTCAGCGCCAGGTGCTCGGCCGGGTCGGTGAGGCCCTTGAACGCGTCGACGGGCCCGCCGGGCACGCCCTCCCAGAACAGGATGTCGGCGCGGCCCGAGGTGGTCAGGGTCGGCGTGACGACCAGTTCCCCGACGCCGGGCACCAGGTGGTAGCGGACGGTCCCCGCGCCCGACGGGTCCGGATCGAGACCGTGCACGTACGACACGGCGAGGGCGCGCTGCGGCCGGTTGTACGGGGAGCGGGCCGGGTCGCGGTCGAACAGCGACGCCAGCTCGCCCTTGCCGACGGCCACCAGGACCAGGTCGTAGAAGCGGGAGAAGTAGTCGAGGTCGGAGACGGCCGCGCCGTGCAGGACCAGTTGGCCGCCGCGCTGCGCGAACGTGTCCATCCAGCCGGCCATCTTCACGCGCTGGTCGACGGACTGGGCGATGCCGTCGAGGGGGGCCGTCCAGTCGACGGGGCGGCGGGCGGGCTCCGCCTCCGTACCGGCCGCTTCCGTGAGGGAGACGGCCAGTTGCTCGATCGCGGGGGCCTGCGACTCCCAGAAGTTCAGCTGGAGCTCGCGCTCGTGCCGCAGCGCGGTGGGGAACATGACCTGCGTCGACATCACCCGGCCCGCGCGGACCTCGTCGGCGGTGCGGTGGGTCATCAGCGTGACCTCGTAGCCCTGCGCCTGGAGTCCGAGGGCGAGTTGGAGACCGGACTGGCCGGCTCCGACGATGAGTATCTTCCGCATGGCGGTTCCCTCCTGGCAGAGATCGGGCTGTCAGAGATCGGGTTCCCGGTGCGCCGCTCCGGGGCGGGGGCGCGGCTACTGAGGAGCGGCGTCGTACGCGTGCCGCACCAGCGCGAGCAGCGTCTCCACGACACTGATCCGCCGACGCGCGTCCATCACCAGGACCGGCACGTGCGCCGGCACCGCGAGCGCCTCGCGCACCTCGTCGACCTCGAACCGCGCGGAACCCTCGAAGTGGTTGACGGCCACCACGTACGGCAGTCCGCAGCTCTCCATGTAGTCGAGGGCCGTGAAGCAGTCGGTGAGGCGGCGGGTGTCGGCGAGCACCACCCCGCCGAGCGCGCCGCGCACCAGGTCGTCCCACATGAACCAGAACCGCTGCTGACCCGGCGTACCGAAGAGGTAGAGCACCAGGTCGTCGTCGAGCGTGATGCGGCCGAAGTCCATGGCGACCGTGCTGGTGACCTTGTCCGGCGTGGCGTCCAGGTCGTCGTCGCCGGTGTCGGCGCTCGCCTCGGTCATCAGGGTCTCGGTGCGCAGCGGGGTGATCTCGGAGACCGCGCCCACGAGGGTCGTCTTGCCCGCGCCGAAGCCGCCCGCGACCACGATCTTGGTGGCGATGGGGGCGCGGCTGTGGTCGGTCTGCCAGGGCTGTGCGCCCTCTTCGTCGGGCAGTGCGGCGGGCACGGCCGGTTCGTCCGTGCCGTCGTGCGTGGGGAGCGTGTCAGAGACGGCGGAGTCCACCCAGCACCCTTTCGAGCAGTGCGCGGTCGGGCTGTCCCGGGCCGTGCCCGGTGCCGTAGACCCGGATACGGCCCTGGTCGGCGAGGTCGCTGAGGAGCACCCTGACCACGCCGAGCGGCATCTTCAGGAGCGCGGCTATCTCCGCGACGGTCCGCATCCGGCGGCAGGTCTCGACGATCGCCCGCATCTCGGGCAGGCCGCGGCCGCGCGGGTTCCCGTCCGGCTCGCGGCGGCCTTCGGCCCCGTCGGCCGGGGTGTCGAGGGCGGCCACGAAGGTCTCCACGAGCAGCACGTGCCCGAAGCGGGTACGGCCGCCGGTGAGCGAGTACGGGCGCACCCGGGCCGGGGCCCGGCGCCCACCGCGTATCGGGAGCTTGGCGGCGGTGACGGCGGTGACGGCCGTCAGCGCGGTGACCGCGGCGTCGGTGCCGGTCACTGTGCGCTCTCCAGCGACTGCCGCAGCTCGCCCCGGAGTTCAGGGTTAAGGACGTGTCCGACCCGGCCCACGAAAAGCGCCATGTGGTACGCGACCACGCTCACGTCGCACTCCGGCGCGGCCTGCACCCCGAGCAGCGAGCCGTCGCTGATCGACATGACGAGGAGGCTGCCCTCGTCCATGGCGACCATGGTCTGCTTCACCCCGCCGCCGTCCATCAGCTTGGCCGCCCCGATGGTGAGGCTGGCGATACCGGACACGAGGCTCGCGAGGTCCGCGCTCGACCCCTTCGGCCCGCCGCTGTGCGCAGGTGCTGCCTGTGCGGCGTCGGCCTCCGGGTCGGAGGAGAGCAGCAGCAGCCCGTCGGAGGACACGACCGCGACCGACCTGATCCCGGGAACTTCCCGGACCAGGTTGTCGAGCAGCCAGTGCACATTGCGGGCTTCGCTGCTGAGACGGTACGCGCGGGACGTACTGGGTGCGGTCAACTGCGTGCCTCCTCGGCTGGGTCCCCTTGCTCGGCGTCGGCGTCGTCGAGTTCGGCCTGTACGTCCAGGCGGCCGGACTTGGCCCCCTGGTGGAACTTGCCGAGCCGTTCACGCAGCGCCTCGGGGTCTACGGAGCTGCGCAGCGGCGCGGGTGCGGGCGCTGCTCCGGTGGCCTTCGGGGTGCGCTTGGGCAGCCCCGTGTCGGTGATGTGCTCGCGCTGCACCTGCGGCGGCGTCCGCGGCACCCCGTCGTCGACCCGCTCGTGCGTGTCGTCGGGCTCGGGCGCGGAGACGGATTCGGTGGCGGGGGCGAGCAGGGGTTCGGGCACGAAGGGGTGCGGGTCGTCAGCGTCCAGGACGTCCAGGGCGTCCACGTCGGCTTCGGCGCCCAGGGTGCCCAAGTCGGCCTCGACGCCCGGGAGTTCACGGTCGGCTTCGGCGTCGGCGTCGGGCTCGTGCTCGGCTTCGGGCTCGCTGTCCTCGTCGGCCTCGGAGTCGGCCTCGGAGTCGTCGTCGAGCTCGGCGTCGGCTTCGGCGTCGGGCTGCGGCTCGGCGTCGTCCAGCACGGAGTCATGCTCAATGTCGGGCTCGGTGACGGGTTCGCTGTCGAGCGCGTCGGCGGGCTCGGTGTCCAGCGCGTCAGCGGGCTCGTCCGTGTCGTCCGCCTCGGGGGCCACCTCGGGGTCCGCCTCCGCGAACGCCCGCTCCGCGGCGCGGATGTACGGGTCGTCGCCCTGCGGCTCGTCCGACGACGGGTCGAGGGAGCCCTGCAGCACGTTGGAGTTGGCCTCCGCCTCGGCCCCCGGCAGGTGCACCTCCGGTGCCTGTCCCGGCACGGTCGCGCCGCTCTGGGCGGCGACGGCGGCGGCCGGGGCGGCGGCCAGCACCGGCTGCGGCAGGACCACGACGGCTTCCAGGCCGCCCTGCTGCTGCTCGCGCAGCTCGACCCGGAGGCCGTGCCGGGCGGCGAGCCTGGCCACGACGTACAGGCCGAGCCCGAGGCCGTCCGGCTCCTCGCCATCGGCGGCCACGACCGGCTCGTACGGCCGCTCGGGGTCGAACTCGGCGAGCCCGGCGTTGAGTTCGCGCAGCCGCTCGTCGCCGATGCCGATGCCCTCGTCACGTACGGAGAGCATCGCCTCGCCGTTCTCCAGGAGCCAGCCGGAGATCTCCACGGCGGCGTCCGGGGGCGAGAACGAGGTGGCGTTCTCCAGGAGTTCGGCGACCAGGTGGCTGATGTCGTCGGCGGCGGAGCCCTCGAGGTGGGCGTGCGGCGGCAGCGAGGCGATCCGGACCCGGTCGTACTGGTCGATCTCGCTGACGGCGGCGCGCAGTACGTCGATCAGCGGGACCGGGCCCGCGTGGTCGCCGCGGTGCTCGGCGCCCGCGAGGACCAGGAGGTTCTCGCTGTGCCTGCGCATGACGGTGGCGAAGTGGTCCAGCTTGAACAGCGTGCCGAGCCGGTCGGGGTCCTGTTCGCGCTCCTCCAGGCCCTCGATGACGCCGAGTTGGCGCTCGACCACGGCGAGGGCGCGCAGCGCCAGCTGGACCACGGTGCCGTCGGCCTCGCCTCCGGCGCCCGTCACCTGGCCGAGGACCTCGTCGAGCTGGTCGCGCAGCTCCTCGCGCTCGTCGGCGAGCTTCTCGCGCTGGCCGACCAGGTGCTTGCGGTCGCCCTCCAGGACGGTGAGCCGGTCCTGGAGCCGCTGGGCCTGCGCGTGCAGGGTGTTGACCGAGCGTACGACCGCGGCGAACTCGTCGTTGCGGCCGGTGAAGCGGATCGGTTCCTCCGCCGCCTGGGCGTCGGCGAGCCGGGCCGAGCCCAGGCGCAGCACCGCGAGCGGGCGGGTCAGGGTGCGCGCGACGGCGGTGGCGATGCCGACGGCGAGCAGCAGCAGGACACCGACGAGGGCGATCCGCACTTCGAGGGCGGTCACGTCGTCGTCGCGGAGCCGGGAGAGGCTCTCCACGCGGTCGGCGGCGAGGGTGTTCTCGACGCTGCGCAACTGCTCGACGCGGGCGGAGAGCGCGGCGCCCACCCGCTCGCGGTCGTAGCGGAGTTCGGCGGCCGAGAGGGTCGGCTGGTCGGTGAGCCGGGCCAGGTACCGCTCGGCGGTGACGACCTCGGGTCCGGTGACCGTGGAGCCGAGCTTGGCGCGGTCGGTGCCGGGGGCGGCGCGCTCGAAGTCGCTGAGGGCGGCCTGCTCGCTGACCCGGGACTGCTGGGCGGCGGCCGCGAGGGCGTTGCGGCTGCGGGAGTTGGCGCTCGTGCCCGCGGTGGGGCGGCCGGTGACCGGGTCCATGCCGGGGGCCCGGTCGCGGGGTGTGGCGAGCGCGGCGAGCAGCAGGCCGCGGGTGGCGCCGGCCTGCTCGACGGCACGGTCGAGGTCGGCGAGCGCGCGGGCGCCCGAGCCGGCCCGCGGCGGCAGCTGCTCGGCCAGGTGCTCGACGAGGGCGTGCAGTTCGGCGATGGCCTTGGTGTACGCGGTGTGCGTCTCAAGGGCGCTGCCCTTGCCGGTGACGGCGGCGCGGCGGACCTGCGCGAGGGCGTCGAGGTCGCGGCGCAGCTCGCCGTTCGCCTCGGCCCGTACTTCCTTGATCCGGCGGTCGACGCGGCCGCCGCGGCCCTGCGCGAGCCCGTCGACCGGCTTGTCGTCGGGGCGGCCGGTCGCGATGTACGAGGTGACCTCGTCGCGTTCGTCGGCGAGCGAGTGGGCGAGCGACACGGCGTTCTTGGTCAACTCGGCGAGCGTGACGAGCCGCTGCGACTCGGCGAGCTGGGCCGAGGAGTCGGTGATGCCGGGGGTGCCCGCGCCCGCGACGGTGGCCGCGACCACCGCGACGGCGACGATCAGCCGGTTCCGTACCCGCTTGGGGCGGCCCGCGGGCGCTGCCGCGGACTGCGGCCGCTCCGCGGTGACCGGTCCTTCGGGGGTGTCGGAGCGGGCCTCGGGGGCCGCGCCCTCGGTGTTGGCGGGCCGCGTCGTTTCCTTGCCGCCCTTGCCCCGAGGCCGCTTCTTCTGCACCGGTGCTCGCATTCTTGAAGTTCTCGTTCCTCACCGGGGGCGCACGCGGCGAACGGGTCGACGCGGGGCCCCTCTGGTACGGCTCATGACCATTCCAGTGCGGTTGAGCAGTGGCCGCCCATCCTCATGTCGGGCCACCCGAAGGAGTGAACATCGACGGGGAGGACCGGGCAAGTTCCTCCGGCAAACTCATCGACCGCACAGGGAGCGCCGGTTGGACGGGCTGGGCCCGCTTTGGCAGGATGCCCCGCCGCTCGCTCACCGGAGGCTATCAATGCGCCGGAGGCCGGGTTCCTGACCGGATAGGACCAGGTGGGAACCGGATGGGAGCAGGCGTGACGGCCCAAGTCCCGGTTTGTGGAGACCTCGTGCAGACTGGCTGAATGCGCATCGAACTCGCCACGGAGCCGGGCGACCCGCGACGCCCGAACGAGGACTTCGCGTCGGTCGCGATCCCCGCGTCAGGACAGGGCGGTGTGCTCGTACTCCTCGACGGGGTCACGCCACCCACCGGCGACGACGGCTGTCTGCATTCCGTCCCCTGGTTCACGGCCCGCCTCGGCGGAGCGCTGGGCGAACTGTCGGGTTCGCGGCGGGATATGGGCTTGCGCGAGGTGCTGTCCTCAGCCATCGCGCGTACCGCCGAGACTCATCGCCAAACCTGTGACCTTTCTCACCCTCGTACGCCACAGGCGACCGTGGTGCTCGCGCGGTGGGACGAGGAGCGGATCGAGCATCTGGTGCTGTCCGACTCGGCGTTGCTCGTCGAGTCCACGGACGGCACGGTGCGCGCGGTGCTCGACCCGCGCCTCGGCGCACTGCCGCCCCAGGTTCAGCAGGCCCGCGCGGCGGTGCGCGCACTGCCCGAGGGCACGCCCGAACGGGCCGCGGCGGCACGGGAGTACGTGGCCGCGGTGGAGGCGCTGCGCAACGCGGAGGGCGGGTTCTTCACGGCCGCGGCGGACCCGGCGGTCGCGGAGCGCGCGGTCTGCGGGACCTGGCCGCGCGAAGGGGTCCGCGCGGTGGCGGCGCTGACGGACGGGGCGACGCGCTGGGTGGAGAAGTTCGGCGCGGGCGACTGGACGGCGTGCTTCGCGCTGCTCCGCGAGCGGGGCGGCGCACAGGAGTTGATCGACCGGGTACGCAAGCTGGAGACCGCCGACCCCGAGGGCCGGTCGGCCCCGCGCGGCAAGCGGCACGATGACGCGGCGGCGGTGTTCGTGGAGTTCTGAGCGGCTACGGAAGGTTCCTGAGCCACTCGGACTACTCGGAGCTGTCGTTCAACTGCCCCAGAAGCCGGGCCAGTTCGGCGACCTCGGCCCGGTCCCAGCCGGAGAGGCGCTGTACGTACGTGGCGCGGCGGGCGTCCCGGACCGTGCGGAACCGCACCCGGCCCTCCTCGGTGAGGCGCAAGAGGGAGGCCCGGCCGTCCTGCGGGTCGGGGTCGCGGGCGACGAGCCCGAGCTCCTCCAGGGCCCGCAGCTGACGGCTCATGGTCGCCTTGCCGACGCCGATGTACGCGGCGAGTTCGGTGGCCCGCTGCGGCCCTCCTTCCTCAAGCCGGACGAGGAGGCCGTACGCGGCGGGCTCCAGGTCCGGGTGGACCGCGCGGGCCATCTCGCCGGACGAGGCGCGGGCGCGGCGCAGGAAGACGGTCAACTCCCGTTCCAGGGCGAGGAATTCGTGGTCCACACCACTTTCGGCGTCGCCCGCCGCTCCGCCCGTTCCGTCGCCCTCGTGCACGTCAGCACCCATGAATCGCTTTCCCGTTCGTGAAAGTTTCCTCCAGCCGCGGTCATCGCCGCAGCTCGGCCAGTATTCCGCAGGAGTAGACCAACGGCGGTCACCAAGCTCCCTTCCCCCACCGGGTCTACGTGCGTAGCGTCCGGGGAAGAGATGAGATGACATGAACACGTACGGTCCCTGCAAGGTCCCCCCACCGCGCCCTTTTTGAGGCCCCCCGGAGGCACGCGATGTCCGCGCCCAGACCTGGCTCCCCCGTAAGACCCGGCCGCTTCCGCTCCGCACGTCGCTCCCGCAGGCCGGCCGTGGCCGTTCTGCTGACCGTTCTCTCCCTGCTCCTCGCCTTCCCGACCACCGCTCAGGCCGCGGAGGACGTGCCGCCGCGCGGCTCCGCCCACATGGGCATGGGCGTCGCCGAGCACGACGGCGTCGGCGACCTCCCGACCGGCAACCCGCTCGCGGCCCAGACCGAGGGCGTGGACGTCTCCAGCCACCAGGGCAACGTCAACTGGGCGTCGCTGTGGACCAGTGGCGTGAAGTGGGCCTACGTGAAGGCCACCGAGGGGACGTACTACAAGAACCCGTACTTCGCGCAGCAGTACAACGGTTCGTACAACGTCGGCATGATCCGTGGCTCGTACCACTTCGCCACCCCCAACACGACGGGCGGCGCCGCCCAGGCGGACTACTTCGTCAACAACGGCGGTGGCTGGTCCAAGGACGGCAAGACGCTGCCGGGCGCGCTCGACATCGAGTGGAACCCGTACGGCGCCCAGTGCTTCGGCAAGACGCAGGCCGGGATGGTCAGCTGGATCTGGGACTTCGTCAACCGGTACAAGACACGCACGGGCCGCTACCCGGTGATCTACACGGCCACCAGCTGGTGGAAGACCTGCACCGGCAACTACAGCGGCTTCGCGGCCAACCACCCGCTGTGGATCGCCCGCTACAACACCACGCCCGGCGAGCTGCCCGCGGGCTGGGGCTTCTACACGATGTGGCAGTACACGTCGTCCGGCCCGATCGTCGGTGACCACAACAGGTTCAACGGGGCGCTCGACCGTGTGGTGGCGCTGGCTAACGGGTAGCCCGGGGGCCAGCCCCCGGACCCCCTCCCCCAGCTACCGCTGGGAGGTGCCCCCACCTCAAACGCCGGAGGGGCTATCTTTTAGCCCGTCCGGCGATTGAGGACTTCGGGAAGGGGCGGGGAGGGGAAAAGCACGTCCCACCACCGACCGGAGGTCACCCCTCATGTCCCTCGTCGTCCTCACCGGTGGTCCCGGCTCCGGCAAGACAACGCTGATCGACGCCCTGGAGAGGTCAGGCCTCGCCCGCACCGAGGAGGCGGGGCGGGCCGTCATCCGGGATCAACTCGCCGTTGGCGGACGGGCGTTGCCCTGGGAGGACCGGGAGCGGTTCGCCGAGCTGATGCTCGACCGGGAGCTGCGCTCGTACCACGAGGCCCGCGCGGCACCCGGCGCCGGACCCGTCCTCTTCGACCGCGGGCTGCCCGACCTCGTCGGCTACCTCCGCCTCGAAGGCATCCCGCTGCCCGCCCGCGTCCACACGGCCGCCGGCGAACTCCGGTACCACCGAACGGTGTTCATCGCCCCGCCCTGGCCCGCGATCTACGCCCAGGACGCCGAGCGCAAGCAGTCGTACGAGGTCGCGGTGCGGACGTACGAGGTGATGGCGGAGGTCTATCCGGAGTACGGGTACGAGCTGGTGGAGCTGGAGCGCGTACCGGTCGCCGAGCGGGTGGCGTTCGTGCGCTCTTGCCTTGGAGTGGGCTCGAGCACCTAGCGTCCGTAGCGATGCACCGGTTCACCGGTTCACCACCGACGAGAGGGACACTGTGCGTTACACACTGTTCGGCAGGACCGGGCTGCGGGTCAGCGAACTGAGCCTGGGCGCCATGACGTTCGGCGGCGAGCCCGGCTTCGGTGCCGACAAGGCGACCAGTGCGGAGATCTTCCATACGTACACCGACGCGGGCGGCAACTTCGTCGACACCGCGAACATCTACACCGGCGGCAACTCCGAGACCATCCTCGGCGAGCTCCTCGAAGGGCGCCGCGACAGTTACGTACTGGCCAGCAAGTACACCTGCGCCACGCACAAGGGCGAGGTGAACTCGGCGGGCAACCACCGCAAGAGCCTGGTGCGTTCGGTCGAGGACAGCCTGAACCGGCTGCGCACCGACCACCTCGACGTCCTCTGGGTGCACGCCCGCGACAACTTCACGCCGGTCGAGGAGGTCATGCGCGCCCTCGACGATGTCGTACGCGCCGGGAAGGTGCTGTACCTCGGGGTGTCCGACTGGCCCGCGTGGGAGATCGCCACCGCCAACACCCTTGCGGAGCTGCGGGGTTGGACCTCTTTCGCGGGTTCGCAGCTGCGCTACAACCTGCTCGAGCGCACCCCTGAGGCCGAACTGCTTCCGCAGGCCCGCGCGTTCGACCAGGCCGTACTCGCGTGGGCGCCGCTCGCCGCGGGCAAGCTGACCGGCAAGTACCGGCGCGGCGAGGAGGGCCGGCTCAGCGGCAGCGGCCAGGAGGACCCGCGCGAGAAGGCCACGATCAGCGCGGTCCTCGACATCGCCGAACAGGGCGACTGGACCCCGGCCCAGGTGGCCCTGGCCTGGCTCCGCACCCGCCCCGGCAACGTGATCCCGCTGATCAGCGCGACCAGGCCGCACCAGCTCGTCGACAACCTGGGCGCCCTCGACGTCCACCTCGACGACGCCGCGCTCCAGCGCCTCGACGAGGCGAGCGCGGTGCCACTGGGCTTCCCGCACGCGTTCCTGCGGGACCCGCAGGTCGTCGAGACGGTGTACGGGGATCGCGCGGCGGACATCGACGACCGGCGGTCCACTTATCGGCGGACGGTCACGGGGATTCGGTAACGGGGGTCCGGTAACGGTCGGTCGGCGGTCGTACGGGGCCGCCCGGTCCGGTCAGGGCTTGCGCGCCTCGATCAGGAAGCGGGAGCTGTACGTGCGGAAGTGGCCGTCGCGCTCGATCTGCCCGTGCAGCGCGCGGAGTTGGGGCTCGTACGCCCCGACTGCGAAGCCGGGCACCATCCAGATCACCTTGCGCAGGAAGTGGACGACGGCCCCGATGTCGTAGAAGTCCATCCGGAGCCGCTCCAGGCGCAGGTCGACGATCTCCAGGCCCGCCGCCTCGGCCTCGGCCCGCTCCAGGTCGGGGTGGCGGGCGCCGCGCACCTCGGCGGGCTGCGGGCCGAGGAAGTACTCGACGAGCTCGAAGCAGCTGGCCGGGCCGACGTGCTGGGCGAGGTACGTGCCGCCGGGCGCGAGGACGCGGGCGATCTCCGCGAAGTACGCCTTCACCGGGTGCCGGCTCACCACCAGGTCGAACGCCCCGTCCGCGAACGGCAGCGGCGGCTCCTCGGGGTCGGCCACGACCGCGGTGCCGAGCGGGTGCAGCAGGGCGGTGGCCTTCGCCACGTTCGGCGGCCAGGCCTCGGTGGCGATGCACAGCGGGGGCCGCCGCGGCACTCCGGCGAGGACTTCCCCGCCGCCGGTCTGCACGTCGAGCGCGGCCCGCGCGCCCGCCATCCGCTCCCCCATGAGCCGCTGGTACCCCCACGAGGGGCGCTGCTCGGTGGCCCGGCCCTCGAACCAGGAGAAGTCCCAGCCTTCGGTGGGCGCCGCTTCGGCTTCGGCGACGAGGGTCTCGAAGGTCGCGGGTACGGGGTTGGGCTCGGGGGTGAGTTCCGGGGTCGACTCAGGGGTCGGCTCAGGGGTGTCGGGGCTCGGTGCGGGCATGGGGTGATCGTCGCATCCCGGTGCGGCCACTCCAGGCAGGGCGTGTGCCCGCCGTCTCAGGCCGTCATGCTCTGCATGATCGCGACGAGGGCGCCGCCGCCCAGTACGCACCCGAAGGCCAGACCCATCAGCTTGCGGCTGCGCTGCCGGTAACCCCGTACCGCCGCCCAGATCGCCAGGCCGCCGACGGCGAGCGGCAGCAGTCCGAGCAGCCGGGCCGCGGCCGAATTGCCCGGCAGCACCAGCTGCCCAATTCCGGCAAAAGCCAGCATCCCGCCAATTCCGCCCGCGAGCATGGCCATTCGATTCCAAATACGGGCCCAAACTTGTGCCCTTGAGTTGTCGCCCATATCGTTCATCAGCATGCTCGGCAGGCTACGTGATTTCACGGAACCGCCAAAGAGCGGGGAAGAACAGACAAGATCAGGAACGGCATTCAAGATCGTTCAGGTTCTTCAAGGACCTTCAAGGTTCTTCAAGGGCCTTGAATGCCAGCTGGAATCACGCGCGAGAAAGCACGGGCGAGGGGCGACGTGACGGATTTCAAGGTCGAGCCGGGAGACATCGGCAAGTACGCGACCCAGATCGGCCGCGCCGCGGACGACACGCAGGCCGCGAAGAAGTACACCGACTCCCACACCGAGGTCGGCTGGTACGACAACGGCCTGATCAGCGAGCTGGCCAACTCCCACAACAGCCTGGTCCAGCAGCTCGGCGCGGCGCTCACGCAGACGGAGTCCATCCTGCGCGCCTGCGCCACCGAACTCACCGCGGTCTCCCGGTACTACGACGGCACCGACCGCGGAAATGCGGCCGACCTCGACGCCAAGTACCCCGAGAGCAAGCGGTAGTTCACGGCGTCACGCCCCATCTCGCCTTGCGTAAGCGGTAATTCCCGAGGAGCTCGAACCGCATGTCCGGATTCACCGATGTCTCGGAACCCACGAGCCATCTGAACGCCCCGAACGAGAACCCCGAAGAGTTCTCGCAGGGCGTCCTCGTCGATATCTTCAATGATCTCGGCGACCTGCTCAGCCCGACCTGGTACGTCACCGAGGCCTTCAATCTCGTCTTCGGCTTCAACCCGCTCGACGAAGTCATCGACTGGTACAGCGGCGACTGGGAGACCTTCCTCAAGTGCGGTGAGGTCTGGACGAACGTCGGCAAGGCCTGCGACGCCATCGCCGCCAACGTGAAGTCCGGCAACGGCGCGCTCGACGCCACCTGGAACGGCAACGCCGCCGACGCCGCGTACGTCTACTTCGACGAGCTCGCGAAGAAGCTCGGAGAGCAGCAGGACACGCTCGACCAACTCCAGGACGCGTACAAGCACATGGCGCACTCCGCGTATCTGAGCGCCGAGGCCGTCAAGGGCTTCCTGTCCGGCATCATCGACGGGCTGCTCATCGTGGGCCTTGAGCTCGCCGCCGGTACGGCCCTGTCCTGGACGGGTGTCGGCGCCGCCGTCGGCTACGGCCTCGCGGCGCTGGAGATCGCCAACATCCTGCGCCAGTGGGGCGCCGCCACCGAGGCCATCACGCAGGCCCAGCAGCTCGCCCAGCTCACGGCGAGCACGGTCGAGAACCTCGCCAACGACCTGTCCAACTCCTTCAAGAACTTCCCGGCCCCGGGCACCTCGTACGACCACCCGAACAAGGCCATCGCCTGAACTCGCGTACGTACGCGACCAGTTGGACACCCCGGAGACCCTCATGGCAGCCACGCCCGAAGACCGCCAGGACCGCCAGATCGGCGACGCCGACCTCACGTCGATGACCCACGGCGACGAGGCGCGTGCCCGCGCCCTCCGCAAGACCCTGCAGAAGCTCGCCGACAGCGACAAGGCGGGACCGGCCCTGCGGGAGATGGCCGGCGAGGTGCTCTCCGGCCGGATCGGCCTGCGCGAGGCGATGCGCGTGGGCGCGTACGCCGACGCGCTCGGCGAGAAGCTCGCCGAGGGCCGCCGCGCGTACGAGGCGATCCCCCGCGAGGAGCGCGAGCGGCAGATGGAGGCGGCCCGCGGCTACCTCGCCGAGCAGCGCGCGGAGATCGACCGCGAGCGGTCGGAGGCGGCGCTGCGACGGGGGCAGCAGAAGCACTCCCGTTAGACGGTTCAGCTGTCCGTGCCGGAGCTTGCTTCCCCGCGCGGGAAGGTGATCTCCACCCGGCGGTTCTTCTTGCGGCCGTCCTCCGAGGAGTTGGACGCGATCGGGTAGTCCTCGCTGTACCCGCGCACCTCGAAGGTGATCTCCGGGCCGAGGTCCTTGCTGAGCTGGTCGTGCACGGCGTCGGCGCGCTCCTTGGAGAGCTTCTTGCCGTGCGCGTACGAACCCAGGTCGTCGGTGAACCCGAAGACGCGGACCTTCGTCGAGTTCTGCGCCTTGATCTCCTCGGCGATCGCACCGATCCGGGAGTTCGCCTCGGGGTTGAGCTTCGCGCTGTCCTTCTGGAACAGCACTTCGGCCTGGAGCGCGAACTTCACGTCGGAGTTGGTGTCCTCGCGGCGTTCGGTACCGCCCATGTCCTCGACCACGGACTTGATGTCGAGCACCTTCGCGGGCGCGAGCTCAGCCCCGTCGGCCAACTTCAGCCCCGGCGCCTTGGCGTCCACTTCCGGCGGCGCCTCACTGCTCACCGAACCCGGGGGCACGCTCGGGTCGTCCTCGGCGTGGGCGGTGGTGGTGAGGGTGGCTGTCGCCAGGAGGGTGAGGGTGAGCACGGCGAGGGTGCGGGTTCCGGTTCCAGTGCGGGGAGTGGGGGGCATGGGTCACTCACCCTCGGAGATCTTGATGGTGGCGGGGGGCATGTCCGCGATCTGGAAGGTGACGTCCGTGGAGCCTTCGGGTGGGGCGGGGAACTGGGCGTACCAGGACTCCGACTCGCCTCCCTTGACTCCTCCCTTGAACTGCGTGCACAGGCAACGGCCTTCTGTGTCCCGCAGAATGTAGTAGCGCTTCTTCCCGGCCTGGTCCACGAGGGTCGCGCCGGCCATGGACTGCCCGTTGGCGGAGAGTTCCTTCTCGTCACCGCGCCAGGAGGGGGCGACCCACCTGCTGCCGCCGCCGTTCTGGATCGTCCCGGACAGAGTGAGGAAGCCGCCTTCGTCACGCACGGCCGTATTGATGGCTAGCGTGATGCTGTCGCTGCCCGTGACCTCGGCCAGGACCTTGTCCTCAGCCGGTTCTTGCGGCTTCTCGTCGTTCCCGCCCCCGCCCTTGGAGGACTGGGTCGGCGGCTCCGAGTTCGACTTCTGCGCGCCGCCGCCGTCTTCTCCGCCACAGCCGGCCAGCGTGAGCACCAGGCCGGTGGTGAGTGCCGCTGCGGTCAGAGCCCTTCGGGCCTTCATCGAGACTCCTTCGTAGCCATCATTCCGCCAGGTGGACGGCGAACAGGTCCTTGCCCTGGGGAAGTTCGATGTCCCCTGGGTCCTTCGGATCAATCTCCCAGGAGCCACTGCCGTCGCACGTGAACTTCACTTCTTTCTTCGGATCGATGTCCACATCGACGGTGCAGCGAGGTTCGATCACGGCGGTCGCACCGGCCTTGGCGCGGGTGTTCTCCGTACCGGGAATCAGGGACTCACCGACGGTGTAATTGGTCTCCACACGGGCTTCGAAGGAGGGATTGTCGTTCAGGAAGCCGGTGTCGAGGCTCGTGAGGGAAGCATCGTTCGCCGCCGCCAGATCGGACGCGGCGCCCCGGCCGTCACCGATGAAGTCCTCGCCGTTCAGCCAGTCTTCCCAGTCACCGGCCTCGAGGCCGTCCAGGAATCCGTCGGTCAGCTCGTCCCGTACCTCTTGGGCGGCAGCGAGCGCCGCGGCGTCGGCGGCGGACTGCGCTCCGTTGCGCGCCACGGCTCCCTTGGCGAAGACGAAGAAGACGAATGCCACGAAGAGGAGGATCGCCACCAGCCACACGTACAACGGGAGAGTGGATCCCCGGTCGTCACGCAGCCGAACAGCGCCTAGTTGCCGGTGATTTCGTCGACGGCGTCGCTGATCGCGGTCGAGATCGTGTCGTCCAACCCCAACCCCATAACCGCAGTAACCACCGCCGCAATCAGAATCAGCAGCCCCGCATACTCCACGAACCCCGCCCCCGCGTCGGATGCCCTCCCTCGCATCCGGGCGATGACCGCGCTCTTCCAGGTGCGGATCCTCGACATGGCATTTCCCTCCGGCCCGTGCAGACGCACCAGTTGCTCCAACAGGAGAAACGTACGCCGAAATCCATCGTTTTCCAGAGGGGTCCCGGAGCCAACTCCGGCCAGGGGGCCGTGTTTGTGGCTTCATGTGACCCCTCCCCCGGGTGCGAACCGGATCCGCTTCGCGAAGACTCTGGCACAACGCGTTGCAACCGCGAAGTGTTCAGGCGTGGTTGATGCCAATTCGAGACAGTTCGAGTCGGCGGATTCCATCAGCCCCCCAGGATGGAGGCGAAGTCCGTGTCCGAGCCCAGGAACATGCCGCACACGATCAGGATGAGGGTCGCCGGGACCATGAAGATCAGGGTGACCAGGGTGGTTTTCGGTACGGTCTTGGCGGCGCGGCGGCGGGCGTTCTGGGCGTCCGTGCGGCGCATGTCGGCGGCGATCTGGATGAGGGTCTCCGCGATCGGGGCGCCCAGTTCCTCGCCCTGCTGGAGTGCCGTCACGAACTGGCCGACCTGCTCACTGGTGTTGCGTCTGCGCAGTTCCTCGAAGGCCTGGCGGCGGGAGACGCCCATGTCCATCTGGCGGAGCGTGATGGAGAGTTCGTCCGCCCAGGGGCCTTCGTAACGGTCCGCGACGCGTTCGAGGGCCTGCCGGAAGCCGAGACCGGCCGAGACGACCACGGCGAGTACGTCGAGAAAGTCCGGAAGTATGCGTTCGATCTGCTCTTTGCGTTCCCGTACCGCCTGCCAGATCAGCGCGTCCGCCGCGAACAGGCCGAAGGCGAGCGCGCAGAAGCCGAGCAGCGGGACGCCACCGCCGAAGAGGGACAGCGCGCACACGGCGCCGAAGATGCCGTAGACGGCGCGGCGGGCCGCGTACCGGTCGATGGTCAGGCCGTTCGGGTTGCCCGCCTGGTCGATCTTGCGGCGCTTGGCGTCGACCCGCTTGGTGCCCATGAGCCGGAGTACGGCCGGGGCGAAGCGCATGCCCAGGCGGTCCACCGCCGAGTCCGCGGCGGAGACCCGGGACGAGCCGACCTCCAGGGCGAGGGCCAGGTCGCTGGGGAGTTTGGTCTCCGAGCGGTACATCCGGACACCGAGGAAGATCCCGGCCACGGACAGGGCCAGGAGGAGGGCGAGCAGCAGTCCCCACATGTCGTGTCAGCCCCTCACACGTCGATCTTGCCGAGGCGGCGGATGACGACGAACCCGGCCGCGTACAGGCCGAGCGAGACCAGGATCAGGATCTGCCCCAGCGGCGACCCGGTGACCTTGGCGAGCGCGCCGTCGTTCATCGTGTTCAGCATCAGCATGGCGCCGACGCCCAGGCACGGGATGGTGAACGCGGTGGCGTTGACCTCGGAGAGCATGGTGCGGACCTCGCGCCGGGTCTCCTTGCGTTCCTCCAGGGTCTGGGTGAGGTTGCGCAGACTGCCGACGATGGTGCCGCCCGCCTTGTTGGAGAGGATCAATGTCGTGACGAGGACGCTGAGTTCGCGGGACGGAAGCCGGTCCGCGAGCTCGCCGAGCGCGTCGTCGATGGAGCGGCCCACCGCCAGCTGGTTGGAGACGACGGTGAGCTCCTCGCCCGCCGGGGCCTCCAGCTCCTCGGCGGCCATGGCGAGCGAGGTGCGCAGGGCGAGCCCGGCGGAGGTGCCGTTCGCGATCAGCCGGGCCAGGTCGGGGAGTTGGTTGATGAACGCCTCGATGCGCTTCTGGTGCTGCCAGTTGAGGAAGGCGTTCGAGGCGGCCACCGCGATCACACCCGCGATCGGCCCGAAGAACGGGGCGAGCAGCGTCCCGGCGAGCAGCCACAGGCCGGCCGCGGCGGCGAGCAGGTAGACGAAGAACTCGCCGGGGGTGACGTCGAGTCCGGTCGCGGCGAGCTTGCGCTGGACCCGGCGGCCGATACGGGTGCCGCGCACACGCCGGTCGACGGCGGTGAACCGCCGCTGCCGGCCGAGCGGGAGCGGCCCGTCGTCGGTGAGCCGCTCGACCAGGGCCTGGCGTTGCGCTTTCCCGGAGGCGTACGCGTGCAGGCCCGCCACGGCGAGGGCGCCGCCGGTGAGGGTGGCGCCGAGGGCGGTCAGCGCGAGGGGGTTCATGCGGTGACGGCCCTTCGTATCGAGGTGCGGGCGGTGCGGATCGGGGTGCGGAGTGCGCGTATCGGCGTGCGGACGGTACGGACGGTACGGGGCATCAGCCGGTCGCCTCCCTGGAGTTCAGTACGTCGACGCCGTCGATCACCCCGTACGACTGAGGGATCGGTTCCGCCGCGAGGTAGAGGCGGTCGGCGATCCGGCGGGGCAGCGGCAGATGCTCGAAGACGCCGCGTACGACCCGGTCGGAGCCCATCGGGGCCGGGGTGAAGCGGGCGACCGGCACGATCCGGAAGGTCTCGCGGCCGTGCGAGACGAGCAGCGAGACCTCGGTGATCTTGCGGGAGCCGTCCGCGAACCGGGTCAACTGGACCACCACGTCGACCGCCGAGTTGATCTGGTCGCGCAGCGCCTCGAAGGGCACGTCGACGTTGGACATCGAGCCGAGGGTCTGGAGCCGCATCAGGGCGTCCTCGGCGGAGTTGGCGTGCACGGTGGCGAGGGAGCCGTCGTGCCCGGTCGACATGGCCTGGAGCATGTCGAGGGTCTCGCCGCCGCGCACCTCGCCGACGATGATCCGGTCGGGCCGCATGCGCAGGCTGTTGCGGACCAGGTCGCGAATGGTGATCCGGCCCTTGCCCTCGACGTTCGGCGGCCGCGATTCGAGGCTGATGACGTGGGCCTGCTGGAGCCGCAGCTCCGCCGAGTCCTCGATGGTGATGATGCGTTCGTGCTCGGGGATGAGCGCGGAGAGGGCGTTGAGCAGGGTCGTCTTGCCGGTGCCGGTGCCGCCCGCGACGATGACGTTGAACCGGGCCCGTACGAAGCTGCTGAGCAGCATCAGCATCTGCTGGTCGAGGGTGCCGAGGTCGATGAGTTCGCTGAGCTTGTACGCGCGCGGGAAGCGGCGGATCGTCAGGGTCGGCCCGGTCAGGCTGAGCGGCGGGATGATCACGTTGACGCGCTCGCCGGAGGGCAGCCGCGCGTCGACCATCGGCGTGGACTCGTCGACCCGGCGGTTCACGGTGGAGACGATCCGCTCGATGGTCTGCATCAACTGCTCGTGCGAGGCGAAGCGGAGCGGCAGTTGCTCGACCCGGCCGGCCCGCTCCACGAAGATCGCGTCCGGTCCGTTGACCATGATCTCGGTGATCGAGGGGTCTTCGAGGAGCGGTTCGAGTACGCCGAGTCCGAGGGCTTCGTCGACGACGCGGCGGATGAGCCGGGAGCGCGCGACCGTGGAGAGGACCGGTCCCTCGCGGCTGATGATGTGGCCTAGCACGCGCTCCAGGCGGGCCCTGCGGTCGGCGGCGGCGAGGCTCGACATCTCGGCGAGGTCGATCTCCTCCAGGAGCTTCGACCGGTACGCGGCGACGATGTGGTCGTCCTCGTGCCCCGGCTCGTTGCCCTCCGGCGGGGCCATACGGGACCTCAGGCTCATCGCGTACTCACTCTCGGTCCTCGTCGGCGGGCATCGTCACGGCACGGGTGGCGGTCCAGCCCAGGTCGACGAACGGGACAAGGGTAGGAATGTCGACGGTGACCTCCGCGCGGACCAGGTCGCCGCCGCCGACCGCGAGTTGCGGCTCGTACCAGGCGCTCATCGCGGCGTCGGCCGCGCCCTGCCCGGCGCCCGGCTCCAGGGCCTCGGCGCGGGCGGCGGCCCGTGCGCCGGATCCCGCCTGCTGGAACGAGTAGCCGACCAGGCCGAGTTGGATCACGGCGAGGCCGACGAGCAGCAGGGTCGGCAGGAAGCCGGTGAACTCCAGGAGTACGGAGCCACGGTCGCCCCGGAGACGTGCGCGTACGGCTGACCAGCAGGTGCCGGGCCTACGTATGCCGGGCCTACCCATGCCCGGCCTACGTACGTCGGGCGCTCTCATTCCGCCCCCTCCCCGCCCTCCTGTGCCGCCCCCGCCTCGCCGCTCACGTGCCAGCCCGCGTCGAAGCCGGGCAGGAACAGCGGTACGTCGACCTCCACATGGGCCTGGTACACCCCGCCCGTCGTGCCGCAGGACGGGCTGAAGCTCCCCTCCCACGCAGTCGGCAGGTGTGCGCGGGCGGCCTCCGCACACGCGCTCGCCGGGTCGTCCCCGCGTACCGCCGCGACCGCTCCCGCGCGGGCGCCCTCGTCCGCCGCGTTCCCGGCGAGGGACCAGCTGTAGCCGAAGAGGACGCACTGCCAGAGGATCGCGACCACGGCGAGGATCAGCGGGGCGAGGCCCGCGAACTCCAGGGTGGCCGAGCCGGTGTCGTCCCCGGCACCCCGCCACGTACCGGTGTCGCCGTCGGTGGACTTACGGCGACGGTTACCGAACGAGCCGAACGGACCGACTGAACCGCGGTCGCCCTGGAAGCGGGTGAGGGCCTTGCG
>NZ_JAAAHS010000330.1 GCF_009908195.1 Streptomyces boluensis
CCCGTCTCCCGCCACCGCCCTGCCTGACGCGCTTCGCGCGGCCCTCCTGACGCAGCCGCCCGTACAGGTCGATGACCTCGCCGCCGCTGAGGTTGCGCCACAGGGTGACATCGCCGGGCACGTACGCGATCCGGCGGTGCAGGGCGACGGCGTCGCTCCACGGGTCCCTGCCGAGCAGCTGGGCGGCGCCCGAGTCGGCGCGCAGGAGTCCGAGGAGTACGCGGATGGTGGTGGACTTCCCGGCGCCGTTGGGCCCGAGGAAGCCGTGCACCTCACCGGCCTCGACGTCCAGGTCGAGGCCGTCGAGTGCGTGTGTCCGTCCGAACGACTTGTGCAGTCCGGAGACAGTGATTGCCTTCGTCATGCTTCTGAACGTACGGTAGTTTCACAAACTTGTGAAGTTAAGGAAGCGTATAAACTCGGCCGGAACGCGAGGACCAGGGGAGATGATCGGGTCATGGGTCAGCAGGGGAATCCGGGGCGGAGCGAAGAGGACGTCGCGCGCTTCGTGGAGAAGTTCGCGGGCGTCTTCGTCGAGGCGGGCGTCCAGCGCATGCCCGCCCGCGTCTTCGCCGCGCTCCTCGCCTCCGACTCCGGCGCCATGTCGTCGGCCGAGCTCGGCGAACAGCTCCAGGTCAGCCCGGCCGCGGTGTCCGGCGCGGTGCGCTACCTCACGCAACAGCACATGGTCTCCCGCGAACGCGAACCCGGCACCCGCCGCGACCGCTACCGCGTCCACAACAACCAGTGGTACGAGGCGCTCGCCAACCGCGACCAGATCATGAAGCGCTGGGAGGAAGCCCTGCGCGAGGGCGTCGACAGCCTCGGCGCCGATACGCCCGCCGGCCGGCGGATGTCGGAGACGCAGGCGTTCTTCGAGTTCGTCGGCGGGGAACTGCCCCTGTTGCTGGACCGCTGGCGCTCGCGGCGCGAGGAGCTGTTCGGCGGGCAGGCCTGAGCGGGCGGGCCTGAGCGGGCGTGCCGCCGCTCGGCTCAGCTCAACTCGGCAGCGTCAGCGCCCACGCCCCCGGCCGTACCGTCCACGTCCTCGCCCTGACCGGGCCCGCGGTCGTCGTGTCCGCCCGGTAGCGGAAGTCCGGGCCCGAGACCGTCACGGTGCGCGCCTGGGCCCGCACCAGCGAACCCGCCGCCGCGGCCCGCACCTCGACCCGCGCCAGGCCGCCGCGCAGCGTCCGTACCGACACCGCCTCGACCGGCTGGTCCAGGTCGGCGAGCGTCACGCCGTCCGCCTCCACCCGCAGCCGCGCCGTGCCGGGCGCCGACGGAGCCTGCGGGGCGGGCCGGACCAGGGTGCGGACGAGCGACCGGCAGGTGCCGAGCAGCGAACCGGGAGCGGCCGTGCCGTCCGGCTCCATGGACGCCCCCGCCGGGATGGCGAGCCGCCCGATCACCACGCCGTCGCTGTCGTCCACGAGCAGATCGAGCCGCCGCGGCGCCCCGTCGAGCACCGCGCGGGCCGCCGCCACCGTGCCCGTGGGCACGCCGAGCGCGTGCGCGAGGCCGGTCGCCGCACCCACCGGGACCAGGGACAGGACCGCCGACGCCAGCTCCCGCTCCCGGTGCAGCACCGTGACCGCGCGCAGCAGCGCTCCGTCGTCGCCCACCACCACCGGCCTGCGGGAACCGCGCCGGGTCAGGGCGCGGGCGAATTCCTCCGGGCCGTCCGGCAGACACACCTTCGCGGGCCCGCCCTCGGCGCCCGCGCACAGCACGTCCCTGGCGATCCGGACCGCCTCTCCGTCGGCCGCTCGGGCCGCTGGATCGATCACCACCAGGAGCGGCGTGGACGGCTGAAGGGGCTGCGCGCTGTGCCCGGCGGGCTCTGGAGCCGACACCTCGGTCCTTCCTCGGGTAGCATCTTTGTGCAAGAGCCCCTTGCGCTATTGCGCCAGGGGCTTCGTCTATTCCGGGGCACCGGTCCGACGGGTGCGGCCAACGAGGGTCGCCGGTATGCGCGTTCACATGAGTACGCGCATGCCCCAGACCTTGGACATGCCCCGCCCGGAAGGGGTGTACGCCTGTGCCCGCACTTGTGCTGCTCGGTGCTCAGTGGGGTGACGAGGGCAAGGGGAAGGCCACCGACCTGCTCGGTGGCTCAGTTGACTATGTGGTGCGCTACCAGGGCGGCAACAACGCCGGCCACACGGTTGTCGTAGGTGACCAGAAGTACGCGCTCCACCTGCTCCCCTCCGGAATCCTCTCGCCGGGGTGCACCCCGGTGATCGGGAACGGAGTCGTCGTCGACCCGGCAGTGCTGCTCTCCGAGCTGAGCGGCCTCAACGACCGGGGTGTTGACACCTCCAAGCTCCTGATCAGCGGTAACGCCCACCTGATCACCCCGTACAACGTCACCGTCGACAAGGTGACGGAACGCTTCCTCGGCACGCGGAAGATCGGCACCACGGGGCGCGGCATCGGCCCGACCTATGCGGACAAGATCAACCGCGTGGGCATCCGTGTCCAGGACCTCTACGACGAGTCGATCCTGGAGCAGAAGGTCGAGGCGGCCCTGGAGCAGAAGAACCAGCTCCTGGCCAAGGTCTTCAACCGCCGCGCGATCGAGGCGGACAAGATCGTCGAGGAGATGCTGACCTTCGCGGACCAGCTGAAGCCGTATGTCGCGGACACGACGCTGATCCTCAACAACGCCATCGACGAGGGCAAGGTCGTCCTCTTCGAGGGCGGCCAGGGCACGCTCCTGGACGTGGACCACGGCACGTACCCCTTCGTGACCTCCTCGAACCCGACCGCGGGCGGCGCCTGCACGGGTGCGGGCGTGGGCCCGACGAAGATCAGCCGGGTCATCGGCATCCTCAAGGCGTACACCACGCGCGTGGGCGCCGGACCGTTCCCGACGGAGCTGTTCGACGAGGACGGCGAGGCGCTGCGCCGTATCGGTGGCGAGCGCGGTGTCACCACCGGCCGTGACCGCCGCTGCGGCTGGTTCGACGCCCCGATCGCCCGCTACGCGACCCGCGTGAACGGCCTGACGGACTTCTTCCTCACCAAGCTCGACGTCCTCACCGGCTGGGAGCAGATCCCGGTCTGTGTGGCGTACGAGATCGACGGCAAGCGCGTCGAGGAACTGCCGTACTCGCAGACCGACTTCCACCACGCGAAGCCGGTGTACGAGTACCTGCCGGGCTGGTCCGAGGACATCACCAAGGCCAAGTCCTTCTCCGACCTGCCGAAGAACGCGCAGGCGTACGTGAAGGCCCTGGAGGAGATGTCCGGGGCGCCGATCTCCGCGATCGGTGTGGGTCCGGGCCGGGACGAGACGATCGAGATCAACTCGTTCCTCTAGTCAATTCGGTTCGAACGTTCACTCGAAGGGGTGGGCCGCTTCTGAAGCGGTCCGCCCCTTTGTCGTGTCCGGCGACACTGGCGTCCATCAGGAAGGGAGTGCAGCATGACGGTTATGGCAGAGCGCACGTCTCAGATGTCGGTGGAGGACTTCGAGGAACTGTCCGCCGCCGCGCCCGAGACCGTCACGTTGGAGTTCATCAACGGTCGGCTCGAGGTGAAGCCTGTGACAGACAACAAGCATGCGGCGCTCATTGCGTGGCTGGTCAGGCAATGTATGCAGGCTCGCCCGGAGCTCGATCTGGTCACAACCCAGCAGCTGAAGGTCGAGCGCTACCGCAAGGGCCGTGCTGTCCCGGACGGGACACTCGTGCCGATCGACCATCTCATGGACCAGGACGAAGATTGGGCCGATCCCAAGGGCGTACTGATGACCGTCGAGGTCACCTCGTACGACTCCGACACGGAAAGCCGGGACCGCCGGGAGAAGCCCGCCGCATACGCGGCCGCGGGTATTCCGGTCTATCTGCTGGTCGACCGGGACCGACAGGCGCTCCTCGTCCACACCGGTCCGGACCTCGATCACGGCCAGTACCTGCACGTGGACATCGTCCCCTTCGGCGAGAAGACAACGCTGCCCGAGCCCGTCGGTATCGCCCTCGACACGGAGCCCCTGAAGAAGTACGTCCGCTGACTCACCCGACCCGGGTCAACCGCACCGCGATCGACTCCGGATAGCGCAGTTCCAGCTCGTTCTCCGACTTCCACGTGATGGTCTCGGCGACGCTGTGCGGGCAGCCGATGTTCCGGGGCGTGGTCGGGTCGAGTTCCATCGGGCTCAGGGTGACCGTGTTCTTCGCGGCGACGACCAGTTCCGCGCTGCCGTTGCAGCGGTAGTCGATCGACCAGCCGGTGTACTTGGCGACCCTGGTGCCCGCCGGGCCCTGCTCGATCTTCAGGGTGCCGGTCATCTCCGACTTCCACGTGCCGAGGAACTTCTCCGGGATCGGTCGGGCCGTCGGCCGGGTCCGCCGCAGCTCGGCGCTCTTGTCCCCGGTCGTCCAACTCAGCCTGCCCGACGCCAGCTTGAGGCTTTTGACCCGGTTCAGGTCGCACTTGCTGACGGAGTCCTTGTGGCGCACCCACTTCACGGTCCGGTACGCGGACAGCGGCACGGTGCCACGGCTCATGTCCCCGGCCTTCGACGTGACCTTGCAGTACGCGTCGGGGGTCAGATACGCGAAGGCGGCGGTCTTCTTGTCCCGGTCGAGGGTGACCCGCAGAAACTCGTGCTCGTCGGAGACGGAACTCTCCGAGTGCTGCACGAGCCCTTCCCAGGTGCCGTCGACGGAGGCCGCCTCCGGCTTGGCCGGCCCGGAGCCCTGGCCTCCGGAGCCCTCGCTCCCGGAGCTCTGGCCCTGGGAGCCGGCCAGGTCGCTGTCGTCGTCCGGGGTCTCCCCGCTGCGCAGGACGAACGCGATCCCGGCCGCGGCGACGACCGCGAGGACGGTGGCGGCGGCGACCCAGGCGACCCGGACCGCCCGCGACCGGGTACGGGAGCGGGAAGGGGAAGGGGTCACGGCGTGCGCGGTCACCGCGTACGGGTCCGGCTGCGGGGTCGCGGGCGCCTGCGCCGCGTACGGCTGTGGCGCGTACGCCTGCGGGGCCGGGGCCGGGGGCGGTGTCGCGTACGGGCCGGGCGCGGTGGACAGCTGGGTCGGCGGGGCGTCCGCGTCGAGGAGCTGGGCGGTGCGCCGGCCGAGGTCGGCGAGCAGCGCACCCGGCAGCCAGGCGCTGCCGGGGCCGATCGCCGCGTCCCGGGTGCGCGCGAGCAGCTGGGGCACCGAGGGCCGCGCCTCCGGCGTCTTCGCCAGGCAGTCGCGTACGAGAGCGAGTACGGCTTCGGGCAGGCCGGTGAGGTCCGGCTCCTCCTCGGCGATCCGGAACATCACCGCGTGCATCCCGCTGTCCGCCGTACCGAACGGCATGCCGCCGGTGGCCGCGTACGCGAGGACCGAGCCGAGGCAGAACACGTCGGACGCGGGCGTGAGCCGCTGCCCGCGCACCTGCTCGGGCGACATGAAGCCGGGGGAGCCGATGACGGCACCGGTGTTCGTCCTGATCCCGTCGACCGCCGGATCGAGGGCGCGGGCGATGCCGAAGTCGATGACGCGCGGCCCGTCGATGGTGAGCAGCACGTTGGACGGCTTCAGGTCGCGGTGCACCAACGCGGCGCCGTGGATGGCCTCCAGGGCGTGCGTGAGACCGGCCGCGAGGGCGAGCACGGACGCCTCGGGCAGCGGCCCGTGATCGCGGGCGACGACGGTGTGCAGATCGGGACCCGGTACGTAACCGGTCGCCACCCAGGGCGTCTCCGCCTCGGTGTCCGCGTCCAGGACGGGCGCGGTCCAGCGCCCGCCGACGCGCCGGGCGGCGGCCACCTCGCGGGTGAACCTCCGGCGGAACTCGGGGTGTTGGGCGAACTCGGCGTGGATCACCTTCACGGCGACGGTACGGCCGCCCTCGGAGCGCGCGAGATACACGCGGCCCATTCCGCCCGCGCCGAGCCGGGCGAGCAGCCGGTAGCGGCCGATGCGGGGCGGATCTTCAGTTGTCAACGCGTCCACCCGCCCGACTGTAGTCCACGGTGCGCGGCCGCGAGCAGGGACGGCGGTTCCGGCTGATCCCGACGGATCCCGGTTGTTTTCAGGGGAGTTGAGGGATTGGGGTGGCTACTCGGCCCCCGGCTCCTCGGTGTGCATCCCGTCGTTCAGGCTGAACGTGGGAGAGGGCTTCGGCGGCGTGGAGGACGGGCTCGGCAGGTCCGAGGGGGACGGTGTGGGCGAGGCCGGGTCCGACGCGGACGGTGTCGGGTCGGAGCCGAAGTCGAACGTCGGGTTGTCGTCGACGGGCGGGCTCCACGGCGTCGGCTGCGGCGGCGGTTCGAAGGGGCCGGACTTGGTCTCGATGAGGACCATGAACACCACGAAGACGATCAGGCTCGCGACGGTGAGCGCGAGCCCGACGGGGTTGTTCACGTTGTAGACGTACCGGCTGGTGCCCCACTTGCTCCGCTTGAACACCGGCTCGTGGTCGTCGTCCCGCTGCGTCATCCCCGCACCCTAGGCGGGCCGTGTCACGGTTCGATCTCCGGCCCGTCCCCGCACACCCGCAGTCCCTCCGGCGCCGCGCACGGCACATGGCCGTGGGTGCGGATCACGTCCTGGCCGCTGCCGCGCATCGTGTAGTTGAGGAAGCTGGAGGCGAGCGAGTCCGCGGGCGGCCGCCCGTACGTGTAGGCGTGCTCGATCTCCCGGAACGGGTACGAGGAGCCGGCGATGTCCTCGATCGTCGGCGCCGCCCCGTCCAGGCTGATCCGGTGCAGGCCCTTCGGTACGTCGGCGGAGCGCAGTTCCGCGTACCCGATCGCGCCCGGCACCTTCGCGACCGAGGTGAGCAGCTCCTCGGTGCTGTCGGCCTCGCAGCGCACGAGGGCCGCCTTCGGGTCGTCCTTGCGGATGCAGTCGGCGGACGAGGGCGCGGACTCGAAGCCGCGCAGGATGCGGCGCTGGAACACCGCGCGCGTACCGGAGTTGGAGTTCCGGCTGACCAGGACCACCGGCAGTGCGGGCAGCGCGGGGTCGAGCTCGCGCCAGGTGCGGAACTCGCCGCGGTAGACGCGGCGCAGGTCGGCGAGGGAGAGGTTCTTCAGCGGCACGCGGTCGCTGAGGACCATCGCGAACGACGACACCGCGACCCGGTTCTCCCGAAGGCGCGGGTGGCCGCTGGGCTTCGGCCCGTCGGAGAACGCGATCAGGGCCGGGGCGGAGGCCGCGGCGGCACCCTTCTCGTCGAGCTCGTTGATGCCGGGCGCGCTGCCGTGCGCGTCGACCTCGATGTCCGAACCGGGGCAGTCCTTCTCGTACTTGTCGGCCAGTTCCTCGGCGACCGGCTTGAACGCCGTGGACCCGACGACGGTGAGCCGGCCCTCGGCGCAGCCCATCGGCGGCGGTACGTCGTCGCCGACCACGATCAGCGTCGACAGGGCCATCACGGAGAGCGTGAGCAGCCCGGTGAGCAGCCGGGCGGGGCGGCTGAGCAGCGGGGGCGTGTCGTCGGGTGTGGTGCTGCGGTTGGGCCGCACCTCGCCGTCCCGGATGCCGCCGGTGATCCGTACGTCGTCGCCGACGTGCCCGCCGGTGAGCAGCACGAGAAGCTTGAAGTGCTCGCCGTGGTTGAGCGGTACGCGCGGGATGCGCAGCGTCGACCCGCTGTGCCGCAGCCCGAAGGTCGGCGCGAAGTGCTCCATCAGGTGCCCGGTGTCGCCGGGCTGCGTGACCGCTATGCCGCGGATGACGCGCCCGCTGAACTCGGCGGTCAGGCCGTGCGGTTCACGCCCGGTGTAGTCGTCGCCCGCGATGGACTGCGAGCCGTCGTTCTCCACCCGCAGCAGGACGAGGGTGGCGTCCGTCATCGACGGGTCCTCGTCGAACAGGCCGAGCCGCACCGTGGCGCGTCCCCCGCCCTCCTCGCTGCCGATGGGCGTGTCCATCTGCACGCGGTAGCCGATCCGCTTGCGGCGCGGCACCCTGCGTTCGTACCAGAGGGCAGCGAGCGAGGCGAAGACGCCAAGGAGAGCGGTGCCGACCGCGATCACATTCTCCGCGCTGAGCCAGTCCACGGGGGGACGGTACGAGCGGTGGCACGCGTTCCGGCCACCAAGTCCCTTTGTTTCGCCTGCTGTTCACCGCGTGTACGGGAAGGGCGTGCCGTTCACCGTTCAGCGGGTGTACGTGAGGGGCGTGCCGTCGCTGCCGATCAGTTCGCGGACGAGGGTGGCGTCGTCGGGCATCGTCACCTCGCTGACCTCGCCCGGCTTGCACCGGTCCGGGTCGCCGCGGGTGACCTTGGAAGGGCCGAGGACGAGTGCGGTGCCGGTCGCCGAGCGGAGGGTCGCGGTCCAGGCGCAGTCGTGGTTCGGGCCGCTGCCCTCCAGGCGCATGACCTGCTCGCCGGGGGCGCCCTGGGTGAGGGTCAGGACACGGGTGTTGGTGCCGCCGCCCGCTTCGAAGCCGGCCCGCCAGGTGCCGAGGTATGCCTCCGGGATCGCGCCGCGCCCGGTGCCGGTGGTCGGGGGTGCGGTGGGCGAGGGGCGGTCGGTGCGGCCCGTCCCTTCGCCGCTCATCAGCGCGTACACGGAGCCGCCCGCGCAGATCCCGACGGCCACCGCGACGGCGATGAGCAGCACGGTGGCCCGGCCGTTGCGCCGCACCGGGGGCACCGGCTGCTCGTGCCCGGTGGTCCGCGCGTACCAGTCGTCCGTGCCGAACACGGGCCCCGGCGGTCCGTACGAGGGCAGCGCGGGCGGCGGGTGCCCGTACCCCACAGGGTG
>NZ_JAAAHS010000331.1 GCF_009908195.1 Streptomyces boluensis
GAACCCGGAAGCTAAGCCTCACAGCGCCGATGGTACTGCAGGGGGGACCCTGTGGGAGAGTAGGACGCCGCCGAACTAATTGTTGGGAAAGCCCCGCACCGATGGTGCGGGGCTTTCCTGTTTTCAGGGGTCTCAGGACTTACAGTCAACGCATGCGCTATGACCTGGTGATCTTCGACAATGACGGCGTGCTCGTGGACAGCGAGCCGATCTCCAACGCCCTGCTCGCCAGCTACCTCACCGAGTTGGGTCACCCCACCACGTACGCGGAATCGCTGCGGGACTACATGGGTGCCGCCATGCACCGGGTGCACGATCTAGTCGCAGAACGCGGGGGAAAGCCGCTGCCCGAGGACTTCGACGCGGAGTTCAATCGGCGCGTATTCGCCGCGTTCCAGCAGGAGTTGGAGCCCGTCCCCGGAATCGTCGACGTGCTGGAGAAGCTCACCGCCGAAGGCGTTCCGTACTGTGTCGCGTCCTCCGGGGGGCATGACCGTATTCGGGTCGGGCACCTCAAGACCGGGCTCGACGAGTGGTTCGAGGACGAGTGGATCTTCAGCTCCGAGGACGTCGAAAAGGGCAAGCCGGCGCCGGACCTCTTTCTGTACGCCGCTGACCAGATGGGGGTCGCTCCGCAGAACTGTGTCGTCATCGAGGACAGCCCGCTCGGAATGCAGGCGGCGCAGGCCGCGGGCATGGACGTGTTCGCCTTCACCTCGATGATTCCGCAGGACCGGCTGGAGGGCGCCACCGCGCACTTCTCCGATATGGGACAGCTGCTGCAACTGCTCTCGTGATCCATCTACCGGCGGGTAGGCGGGCGCCGTACGCTGTGCCGCCATGACGGACTCGCGGTTGCGGCATGGCAGAGGCGCCCTTGCGGTCAGCTTCTTTGTGCAGGGTGCGGCTTTCGCCCTCCTGGTGACACGTATCCCGGCGATCCAGGACCGGTACGGGATATCCGACGGGCTGCTGCCCGCGTTCCTCGCCGCGGTGCCGGTGCTCGCCGGGGTCGGCAGTGTGCTCACCGAGCACCTGGTGAAGCGGGTCCCGCCCAGCCGGGTGCTGCGGTGGTCGCAGCCGCTCGTGCTGCTCGGACTGCTCGGGGTCGGCGCGGGGCGTGAACTGTGGCAAGTGGCCGTCGCACTCGGCCTGTTCGGGCTCACCGTAGGAGCGCTCGACGCGTCCATGAACATGCTGGGCGTCAGTCTGCAGTCCGCGTACGGACGCAGCATCATGCTGGGATTCCACGCCGCGTACAGCCTCGGCGGGATTGTCGGGGCCTCGCTCGCGTGGGTGGGGGCGCACTGGGAACTCTCGCTTTTCCTGTCCTATCTACCGACGGTCGCCGTGGCGTTGCCGGCGGCCCTGATCGCCAGTCGGTGGTACGTCGACGGGGGCGTCGAGGCCAAGAAGGCGCAGGGCGCGGGGAGTTCGGGGCAGCGGGTCGGGTTCAAGGTGCTGTTGCCGCTGTGTCTGGTGATGACGTGCGCGTACATCGGGGACTCGACGGTCTCCAACTGGAGCGCCAAGTATCTGCAGGACGTGCTGGGGAGTTCCGAGCAGCTGTCGACCGTTCCGTACAACATCTACATGGTGACGACGCTTGTCGGGCGGGCCGTCGGGGACCGGGGTGTGCGGCGGTTCGGTGCTGTGGCCGTGGTGCGGGCCGGGGCGGTGCTCGCGGCGGCCGGCTTCGCCGTGGTGGCGGTGGCGCAGGGTGCGTGGGTCGGGATGGCAGGGTTCACCTTGCTCGGGCTCGGGTTGTGCGTGGTGGTGCCGCAGACGTTCGCGGCGGCCGGGCGGCTGTTCCCCGGGGCTTCGGACACGGCCATCGCGCGGCTCAATATCTTCAACTATGTCGGGTTTCTTATCGGTTCGCCGTTGGTCGGGGCGTTGGGGGACGCCTGGAACTACCGGGGGGCGATGCTCGTTCCGATGGTGTTGGTGCTTGTGACGCTGGTGTACGCCCGGTCGTTCGCCCCGGAGGCCGGGCGATACGGTGACGTGCATGAGCGGCCGCGCACAGCTGATGTGGGACGAGGCAGTAACGCGCTATGACTTCGGCGCCGGGCACCCGATGGACCCGGTGCGTCTCGCGCTGACCCGGAGCCTGGTCTCGGCGTACGGCCTTGATCAGCATCTGAAGGTCGTATCGGCCAAGCCGGCCGGGGAGTCGACGCTGCGGCTCGTGCACCGCGAGGACTACGTGGACGCGGTGAAGGCCGCCTCCGTGGACCCGGGCGCCGCGGATGTCACGTACGGCCTGGGGACCGAGGACGATCCGGCCTTCCGTGGGATGCACGATGTGTCGGCGCTGATCGCCGGGCAGTCGGTGGGCGCCGCCGAGGCCGTGTGGCGCGGTGAGGCCGAGCACGCGGTGAACTTCGCCGGGGGGCTGCACCACGCGATGCCCGGGGGCGCGGCGGGCTTCTGCATCTACAACGACGCGGCGCTGGCCATCGCGCGACTCCTGGAGCTGGGCGCCGAGCGCGTCGCGTACGTGGATGTGGACGTGCACCACGGCGACGGTGTGCAGGCCGCGTTCTGGGAGGACCCGCGGGTACTGACGATCTCGCTGCACGAGCATCCGCGGACGTTGTTCCCGCAGACCGGCTGGCCGGAGGAGACCGGGGCGGCCGAGGGGAGCGCGGTGAACGTGGCGCTGCCCGCGGGTACCGGGGACGCCGGGTGGCTGCGGGCGTTCCACGCGGTGGTGCCGGAGCTGCTCGCCGAGTTCCGGCCGCAGGTCCTGGTGACGCAGCACGGCGCCGACACCCACTTCGAGGACCCGTTGGCGCACCTCGCGGTGTCCCTGGACGCGCAGCGTGCCGTGCAGCTCGCGTGCCACGAACTGGCGCACTCGTACGCGGACGGGCGCTGGGTGGCGCTCGGCGGCGGTGGGTACGCGGTGGTGGACGTGGTGCCCCGCTCCTGGACGCACCTCGTGGCGATCGCGGCGGGCCAGGAGATCGCGCCGGAGTCGGAGATTCCGGAGGAGTGGCGGCAGCAGGTGTTCGCGCGCACCCGGGAGTCCGCGCCCCGGCGCATGACCGATGGGCGCACGCCTGTGTGGGCCGAGTGGGAGGCGGGGTACGACCCGGAGGACCGGCTCGATCAGGCGGTCCTTGCCACGCGGCGGTCGGTGTTCCCGCTGCGGGGGTTGTTGCCGTAACCCGCCACCGCGATGCGCAAATCCCTCGCGGTGTGCAAGTCCCTCGCGGTGTGCAAGTCCCTCGCGGTGTGCGGAAAGTCCGGTGAGGTTAGCCCAACTGTGGGGATTGTCCTGGGTTTTGGGGTCCCTTCGGTCCCTGATGCGTCAGCATCGCAGGCGTGTTGAGCACCGGCGCCCTGCGCGCGCATCTGCTGGCCGCCCGGCTCGCCGGGCCCGTGGCCACCTCGCGGGAGGAGAGCCTGCGCAGCTATCGGCTGTTCGCCGCCCGGGATCCGCGGGTGCTGCTCGGGCTCGATCCCGAATGGCGTTGGGGCGACCGGGACTTGATCGCGCTGATGGCCGACAAGTGCGGGGTCTCCGCTGATCCGCAGCACAGGTCGGGGCCCGATGTGATCGACCCCGAGCGGACGTTGGCGGGTCTCGACGCCTTCGCCGAGCGGCTGAGAGTGGCGGCGGAGCGGCAGGTTCCGGTGTTCTTCGGCACCGGGCATCCGCATCGACTCCTTGGTTTCTACGCCGAGTTGGCGGACGCGCTCTCGGCGGCGGGGTGCAGGGTGCTCGCCCCCGCGCAGGGCGTCTCCGTCGACATGACGACCCGGTTCGGTCTACGTACGTACCACCTCGACTACGTACGGGGCGTCGCGTTGGTGCGAGAGCCAGGGGGCGCGGGCGCCGGGCGCGCGAGCGGGGCGCACACCCATTCACCGCTTCCGGTACGTACGGTGCTCGCCGCCGCGGCCGAGTCGGGCGGGCCGTTGCCCGGTCTGGTCGTCGGTGACCACGGGTTCGTCTGCGGCGCAGGTCAGCTCGGTGTCGAGGCCATCGGCCTGGCGGACACGGACGATCCGGCGCTGTTCGTGGGGGAGGCGGAGGGGCGCGTGGCCGTCGCCGTACCGCTCGATGACGCTGTACGGGCCGACTACTACCGGCCGTTGACGCGCTATGTACTCAATCGCGCGCGTCTGTCACGTTAGGCGGCCGATCGCAGCACCTCTTCCCCACTCGTACCACCCGCCCCTACTCTGGGTGTGAGCGCACAGCGACGAGGAGTTACCGGAAGGGGAAGCCGGTGCCCGTCATGTGTGGAAGGTTCAGGTGTGTCATGGCTGCTGAGCAGAGGCCTCTGAGCGAGGTGCAGTTTCTGACCGTGGCGGAAGTCGCCTCGGCGATGCGAGTGTCGAAGATGACCGTGTACCGCTTGGTGCACAGTGGTCATCTGCCGGCGATCCGGGTGGGGAGGTCCTTCCGGGTGCCGGAGAACTCCGTGCACGAGTACCTTCGCGATTCTTATGTGGGGGTGGAGTCGGCCTGATCGAGCACTCGATTACGGCCTCAGCGCTCGGGCGGGTAGGCTAGGCCTGACGTAGGTCGTGTGGGCCCAGTCTGCCCCGCACCAAGTGATGAGAAGTGAGCGAGGGTAGTCGTGGGCTCTGTTATCAAGAAGCGGCGTAAGCGGATGGCCAAGAAGAAGCACCGCAAGCTGCTCAAGCGCACGCGTGTTCAGCGTCGCAACAAGAAGTAAGCGCCGTAGTACGAAGCGCATGGCGAAGCCCTCCACCGATTTCGGTGGGGGGCTTCGCTGCTTTGTGGCGAGAGGTGTGGCGAGAAGTGGCGAGAAGTGGCGAGAGGTGCGGCGCGAGGTCATCACAGCGCAACATCCACCCGCTAACGTGGCGCGTGCGGGATGCGGGGTGCGGCGGAGTCGTAGTGGTGGAAGAAGGAAGGCGCTGATCTTGGGCAAGGTCGTGCTGGTGACCGGGGTGGCCCGGCAGCTCGGGGGCCGATTCGTACGCCGTGTGCAGCGCGAGCCCGATGTGGACCGGGTCATCGCCGTCGACGCCGTACCGCCGGAGCACCAGCTGGGCGGGGCGGAGTTTCTCCAGGCCGACATCCGGCAGTCGACGATCGCCCGGGTGCTCGCCGAGCACTCCGTGGACACCGTCGTGCACATGGACGTGACGGGCACGCCGCTGGGCGGCGGCAGCCGGGGCTCGGTCAAGGAGACCAACGTCATCGGCACCATGCAGCTGCTCGGCGCCTGCCAGAAGTCGCCGACGGTGCAGCGGCTCGTGGTCAAGTCCAGTACCAATGTGTACGGTTCGGCGCCCAAGGACCCTGCCGTCTTCACCGAGACGACCCCGCCGAAGTCGCTGCCGAGCGGTGGCTTCGCGAAGGACGCGGTGGAGGTCGAGGGGTATGTGCGCGGCTTCGCGCGGCGCCGCCCGGACGTCGCGGTGTGTGTGCTGCGTTTCGCCAACATCCTCGGCCCGACCGCGGATTCGCCGCTCGCCGACTACTTCTCGCTGCCGGTGCTTCCGACGGTGCTCGGCTACGATCCGCGGCTCCAGTTCGTGCACGAGGACGACGTGATCGACGTGCTGCGGATCGCCGCGCGTGCGCCCGAGCGGGGCACGCTCAACAGCGGCACGTTCAACATCGCGGGCGACGGTGTCCTGCTGCTCTCGCAGTGCTCGCGGCGCCTTGGCCGGCCGACCGTGCCCGTACTGCTCCCGGCGGTCACGTGGGCGGGCAGCGCGCTGCGGACCGTCGGCCTCACGGACTTCTCGCCGGAGCAGGTGCGACTGCTCACTCACGGCAGGGTGGTGTCCACGGGCCAGATGCGCGAGACACTGGGGTTCCGGCCCAAGTTCAGTACGGCGGAGACCTTCGCGGACTTCGCCCGCAGCCGGGGCCCAGGACTGCTGCCGCCCGAGGCCCTGGCGAGCGCCGTCGACCGGCTGGCCGCGCTGCCCTTCCCGGGTTTCCCGGGTGGTGGCCGCGGCGCCGGTACGGACGGCTGCCACGACGCCACGCAGCACCCGACGCAGAGCGCCAACTGAGGAGCGCAGCAACGATGGCGGACGCCAAGGTCATTCCGTTCGACGAGGGAGCGGCCGACCGCTCGCGCGGTGAGCGCGGTGAGCGCCAGCCCCGGCGCAGGGCCACGGGCCGCCGCAAGGCCGACCCGGCGGCCGTGGGCGAGGTGCGGGCCCTGAACGCGCAGGACGGGCTCGGGGAGCCGGACGACGCCGACCGGACCGACCCGGCGTCCCCGTCCGACCGGACCGACCTGACCGACCCGAGCGGCCGGGACGCCCCCGGCGCCGCAGCCGGGGCGGCCGCCGCCGGTGGCGCCTTGGAGCGCCGGATCGCGGGCGGCCTGTCCTTCCTGCGCCGCCGGCTGACCGGCGAGTACGACGTGGACGAGTTCGGGTACGACCAGGAGCTCACCGACCAGGTCCTGATGTCGCTGCTCCGGCCCGTGTACGAGAAGTACTTCCGGGTCGAGGTGAAGGGCATCGAGAACATCCCGGCGGACGGCGGTGCGCTGATCGTCGCCAACCACTCGGGGACGCTGCCGCTCGACGGCCTGATGCTGCAGGTCGCCGTGCACGACAACCATCCGCAGCAGCGGCACCTGCGGCTGCTCGCCGCCGACCTGGTCTTCATGCTGCCGGTGGTCAACGAGCTGGCCCGTAAGGCCGGTCACACCCTCGCCTGCGCCGAGGATGCCCAACGGCTCCTGGAGGGAGGGGAGTTGGTGGGTGTGATGCCCGAAGGGTTCAAGGGCATCGGCAAGCCGTTCAGCGAGCGGTACAAGCTGCAGCGCTTCGGCCGCGGCGGTTTCGTCTCCACCGCGCTGCGCGCCGGCACCCCGATCGTGCCGTGCTCCATCGTGGGCGCCGAGGAGATCTACCCGATGATCGGCAACGCGAAGACGCTCGCGCGGGTGCTCGGCATCCCGTACTTCCCGATCACGCCGACGTTCCCGTGGCTGGGCCCGCTGGGAGCGGTGCCGCTGCCGACGAAGTGGACGATCCAGTTCGGCGAGCCGATCGCGACGGACGGCTATCCGCCGGAGGCGGCCGAGGACCCGATGCTGATGTTCAACCTGACCGATCAGGTACGCGAGCAGATCCAGCACACGCTGTACAAGCTCCTCGTGCAGCGCAGGTCCGTGTTCTTCTGAGCCTCGCTCGCATACGTGGACGGGGCGCCCTCTGAGGAAGAGGGCGCCCCGTCCACGTACGTACCGCGGGGTTACTTCGTGGTGTCCTCGCCTTCGATGCCGAGGCCGGGCAGGAGGCCCGGGAGGACCGGCGGCAGGGTGATGTCCGGCTTGCCCGGCGAGCTCTTGCCGTCGGACGGCGAGGGGCTGCCGTCGCCCTCGGGCGGGTCGAGCAGGCCGCCGGTGCCGCCGCCGAGGAGGCCTTCGTCCTCGCTCCTGGAGGTGGACGGCTCGGGCTTGCTCTCGTCGCCGGTGGGGCCGCTCGACGAGCCGGTGCTGGGCGACTGCTTGCCGTTCTCGGCGCCGGAGCCGCCGGAACCGGACCCGCCGGGCCGGTCGGTGCTGCCCGTTTCCGGCGTGCGGGGCAGCAGGGACTGCAGCGGGCCGACCTCTTCGTCTATGGCGTCGAAGACCGAGCTGACCTGATCGCCGACATCGGTGAGCTGCAGCGGGAGGCGGTCCCGCAGGGCGCTCCAGCTCTCGCGGTGCGAGCGGGAGAAGCTGTCCAGGGCCTGGATCGGGATGAGCGAGCCGTCCCGTTCGTACGCCTCGTGGAGGAGGCGGTGGCCTTCGCTGGCGTCGTTGCGCATGCCGCTCAGGGTGTGGCGGACCTCGCCCAGCTGCTCGTGGTCGAGCGTGCCGACGCGGCCGCGCTCCATGAGGCGGCGGGCCTCCTGGAGGCGGGTGGAGGCCTGGTTGAGGTAGAGCTCGCCGCGGGCCGACTCGTCGTCGGTCATGCCGAGCTTGAGGTCCTCCATGCCGCGCTTCAGGCCGTACAGATTGTCGCCGGGGAGCGCGTCGGAGCTGGCGGCGGCGACACCGCTGAACGCTCCGGCGGCCACGCCGACCGTGAGGCCGCCCGCGGCGATGCCCTTGGACAGGCGTGACCGTGGGCGGAGTTTGCGTAGCGGACCGGCTCGGTGGGTGCCCTTTCCGGAGCGCTGTTCGGGTACCGACTGGCTCACGCCGTCGCCCCCGGCGGCGGTGCCTTCCTGCAGCATCGCCTCCATGGCAGCCATCAGTTGGGCACGCTGAACCACCTTGACCTCGGGGTCAAGGTCCGGCTTCGGCAGCTCGCCGAGTCCGCCGGCCAGTGCCAACATCCGGCTCCGCGAAGCCTGTTCGGCAGCGGCGGAGTCTTCGGTGCTCTCCGGCTGCTCGGCCGCCGCGGCCTGGTCGGACTGCTCCTCCAAGGCCTGGGCGAAGGCGTTCGCCCGCCGGTGTGCCGAAACATTCGCGATCACTGGCGGCACCTCCTCTCGTCATGACGTCCGACTCCCCAGGGGGTCCTGGAGGTTGCCCACCTTGAGCCGAGCCACACGATCGAGTGAGTGGCCCGGCGTGGGAGGCGACCACAGGGAGCCTGCATCCCGCACAACGACCGTCGCGGCACTTGGGTTACGGACGAAAGATGATCCGACCGCTTTCGGCATCGGGCCATCACAGGAGGTGAGTTGAGGGTCACGGTGGGTGTCTGTGAGGGGTGGTGTGAGGGCGGTGTCAGGGGACAAAGGGGAC
>NZ_JAAAHS010000332.1 GCF_009908195.1 Streptomyces boluensis
CTGTGTACATATGCGGCTGCCGCCGCGTGGCCTGCGGACAGCCACGGGGGCTCCGCCCCCGGACCCCCTCCCCCAGCTACCGCCGGGAGGTGCCCCCACCTCAAACGCCGGAGGGGCTGGATTTTGCGGGCGGGGCTCAATTTTGAAGGGCGCCGGACGGGCTGGATTTCAGACGCCGGCCGAGCTCGACTTGGCCATCCGGGCCAAGTCCTTGTCGTGGTTGCGGCGGTCCTGGCGCATCAGGGACAGGACGAGGGTGATCGCTGTCGCGCCCACCGCCCAGGCGCTGAGGATCAGGAACGGGCCGCCCGCGCCGTTGCCCTTGAAGTAGGCGATGGAGCGGGCCGCGAACGTGCCCGCGCCCGGTGGCAGCGCGGGGCCGATGGCGCGCCAGAAGCCGGGCAGCAGCGGGTACGGGTACGCGCCGCCCGCGCTCGGGTTGCCGAGGACCACGACGAGCAGGATCGCCAGGCCGATGCCGACGACGCCCGCGATGCCCTGGAACGCGAGCGTGATCGCGCCGACGGAGAAGACCAGGAGGGCGCCGAGCCCCCACAGGGCCGGGATGCTGCCGGGCAGCGCGTCCAGGATCGGGCCCGCGATCACCGCGCCGAGCAGGCCCGCGACGATCGCGTACAGCAGCATCACGGCGAGCCGGATCAGGGCGCGGGCCGGGTTCGCGGGCTTGGCGCCCGCGCTGATCGCCAGGGCAGAGGCGCACAGGTAGCCGCCCACGCACCAGCCGACGACGAGGTAGAAGGCGGACAGGCCGCGGGCGTCACCGGCTGACTCCGGGACCACGTCGGTGACGGTCAGCGTGCGCTTCTGGGCCTGCTCGGCGGAGCCCACGATCTGTTCGAGGGCCTGCGAGAGGCTGGCGCCCGCGGCGCTGGTGACCAGGAGCCGGTCGCCGGGGGCGCGCGGGTCGACGATCAGGGCGCCGTCGACGTCCCGGTTCCTGATCTGGGCGAGGGCCTCCGCCTCGTCCTTGACCGCCCTCGGCTTCAGCGGCTCGCCCGGCAGGCCGCGCAACTGCTGCACGGCCTGCGCGGTGACCGGCGCGGACGGGGCCGTCACCGCGATCGGGATCTCGTGCGGCTTCGGCTCGTGGAAGGCGCCGATGTACGACGCGATGAAGGCGAGCTGGACCGCGAGCACCCCGAGGACCAGGAGGGCGGTACGGGTACTCACCGCGTCCCTGACCTCGCTGAGAAATCCGGTGCCCGGGTCGCCGTCAAGGCCGCCGCCGCGTGTGGTCCTCATCATGTCCCCACGCTCGACGGCGGGGACCGGGCCCGCAGCAGGGCGGGCCCGAACGGGTGAGCACCCCGCCCGTGCGGGAGGGCACGGACACGGGGCTCGCGCATGGGTCGTACGTACGTTCGAAAGTGGTCTATGGTGGAGAAGGGGATGAGGAGAAAGATCAGGTCAGGAGGTGCGGGTGCCGGGGTTCACGCATCTGCACACCGCCTCCGGGTTCTCGCTGCGCTACGGCGCCTCGCATCCGGAGCGGCTGGCCGAGCGTGCCGCCGAGCGGGGCATGGACGCGCTCGCGCTCACCGACCGGGACACCGTCGCCGGAGCGGTGCGGTTCGCCAAGGCCTGTGAACGGGCCGGTGTGCGGCCGCTGTTCGGCGTCGACCTGGCGGTGGCCCCGGCCGTACGGGAGTCCGGTTCCGCGCAGGAGAAGCGGCGCGCCCCGGTGCGCGGCGGTGCCTTCGTGGACGAGTCCGCGCCCCGTGTCACCTACCTCGCCCGGGACGGCGCGGCCGGCTGGGCCGAGCTGTGCCGGATGGTCACCCGCGCGCACGCCGCCGACCACGACACGTCGGCGCCGCCGCTGCTGCCCTGGCCGGACAACCACGGCGACGGCCTCACCGTGCTGCTCGGGCCCGCCTCCGACGTGGGCCGCGCGCTCGCCGCGGGCCGCCCCGACCGGGCCGCGCGGCTGCTCGCGCCCTGGCGGGAGCGGTACGGCGACGCGCTGCGCCTCGAGGCGGTCCACCACGGGCTGAAGGGCACCGGGCCCGGATCGCTGCGGCTGGCCGCGCGCACCGTGGGCTTCGCCGCCGAACAGGGCGTACGGCCCGTGCTCGGCAACGCCGTCCGCTACGCCGACCCCGGCCAGGGCCCCGTCGCCGATGTCCTGGACGCCGCCCGGCGCCTCGTGCCCATCGACGCGCGGGGCGGCCTGGACAGCGGGGAGCGCTGGCTCAAGGGCGCCGACGCGATGCTGGGCGAGGCGGAGCGGATCGTGGTGGCCGCGGGCTACCGCCGCGACACCGCGTACCGCCTGATCGAGAGCACCCAGCAGACCGCCGCCGCCTGCCTCGTCGACCCCGAGGACGACCTCGGGATCGGGTCCGTGCACTTCCCGGAGGCGCGGCTCGTCGGCGCCGGGCGGCGCACCGCGCAGCGCGCCCTCGCCTCCCGCGCCACCGCCGGCATGCTGCTCCGCGGCTACGCGGGGCGGCGCCCCTACTGGGAGCGGATGCACCGGGAACTGGACGTCATCGCCCACCACGGCTTCGCCTCGTACTTCCTGACGGTCGCTCAAGTCGTCGACGACGTACGGGAGATGGGGATCCGGGTGGCCGCGCGCGGCTCCGGGGCCGGGTCGCTCGTGAACCATCTGCTCGGTATCGCGCACGCCGACCCGGTCGAGCACGGGCTGCTGATGGAGCGGTTCCTGTCCACCCGGCGGCCGGTGCTGCCCGATATCGACATCGACGTGGAGTCGGCCCGCCGGATCGAGGTGTACCGCGCGATCATCGGCCGCTTCGGCACCGAGCGGGTCGCCACCGTCGCCATGCCCGAGACCTACCGGGTGCGGCACGCCATCCGGGACGTGGGCGCGGCCCTGTCCATGCACCCCGCCGAGATCGACCGGCTCGCCAAGGCGTTCCCGCACATCCGGGCCAGGGACGCCCGCGCGGCCATGGACGAACTGCCCGAGCTGAAGGACGTCGCCGAACAGCGGGAGAGGTACGGGCGGTTGTGGGACCTGGTCGAAGGGCTCGACGCGCTGCCCCGCGGGATCGCCATGCACCCGTGCGGGGTGCTGCTCTCGGACGCCTCGCTGCTCTCCCGTACGCCGGTGGTGCCGACCAGCGGCGAAGGGCTGCCCATGTCGCAGTTCGACAAGGAGGACGTGGAGGACCTCGGGCTGCTCAAACTCGATGTGCTCGGGGTGCGCATGCAGTCCGCGATGGCGCACGCCGTGGGCGAGGTGGAGCGGGCCACGGGGACCGCCGTGGACCTGGACGGGATCCCGCAGGGCGACCCGGCGGCGTACGAACTCATCCGCAGCACCGAGACGTTGGGGTGCTTCCAGATCGAGTCGCCGGGCCAGCGCGACCTGGTCGGACGGCTGCAGCCCACCACCTTCCACGACCTGGTGGTGGACATCTCGCTGTTCCGTCCCGGTCCGGTCGCGGCCGACATGGTGCGGCCCTTCATCGAGGCCCGGCACGGCCGCAGGCCGGTCAGCTACCCGCACCCCGACCTCGAAGGCCCGCTGCGCGAGACCTGCGGAGTGGTGGTCTTCCACGAGCAGATCATCGAGATGGTGGCCATCATGACCGGCTGCGGCCGCGGCGAGGCCGACCGGGTGCGGCGCGGACTCTCCGACGCCGAGTCGCAGGGCCGGATCCAGGTGTGGTTCGCGCAGGCCGCGGCCGCGAAGGGGTACGACGCGGAGACGATCCGGCGGACCTGGGAGATCGTCGAGGCGTTCGGCAGCTACGGCTTCTGCAAGGCGCACGCGGTGGCCTTCGCGGTGCCGACGTACCAGTCCGCCTGGCTCAAGGCGCACCATCCGGCCGCCTTCTACGCCGGGCTGCTCACCCACGACCCCGGGATGTACCCGAAGCGGCTGCTGCTCGCGGACGCGCGGCGGCGCGGGGTGCCGGTGCTGCCGCTGGATGTGAACCGGTCCGCGGTCGCTCACCGTATCGAACTGGTGTCCGATGAAGAGGGGGCGGGTGGCCGCTGGGGTGTGCGGCTCGCGCTGTCCGATGTGCACGGCATCAGCGAGGCGGAGGCGCGGCGGATCGAGGACGGGCAGCCGTACGCCTCGCTGCGGGACTTCTGGCAGCGGGCCAGGCCCGGCCGGCCGGTGGCCGAACGGCTCGCGCAGGTAGGGGCGTTGGACGCGTTCGGCGGCAACCGGCGCGACCTGCTCCTGCACCTCGCCGAACTGCACCGCGGCGCGCGCGGCGGCTATGGCGACCAGTTGCCCCTCGCGGGCGGCCGCAGGACCGCCGCCGTCGGGCTGCCCGACCTCGGCGAGGCCGAACGGCTCAGCGCCGAGCTCGGCGTCCTCGGCATGGACGCGTCCCGCCATCTGATGGGCGACCACGCGGAGTTCCTGCGCGAGCTCGGGGTGACCTCCGCCAAGCGCCTGCGGGCCGCCGGGCACGGGCAGACCGTCCTGGTCGCGGGCGCCAAGGCGGCCACCCAGACGCCGCCGGTCCGCTCCGGGCGCCGCGTCATCTTCACCACCCTCGACGACGGCACAGGACTGGTCGACCTCGCCTTCTTCGACGACAGCCACGAGCGGTGCGCGCACACCGTCTTCCACTCCTGGCTGCTCCTCGTCCGCGGCGTGGTGCAGCGGCGGGGACCGCGCAGCCTGTCCGTGGTGGGCTCGGCGGCGTGGGACCTGCGGGAGCTGGTCGAGCTGCGGGGGGCGGGCGGCCTGGCGGCGGTGGGGGCGGCGCTCGCGGCTCCCGAGCCTGAACCTGGCGGCGAGGTCGGGTCTGGCGGCGAGGCTGGATCTGGCGGTGAGGTCGAATCTGGCGGCGAGACCGGACCTGGCGGTGAGGCCGGGGCGCACGGCAAGGGGCGGCGGATCCGGATGTCCACCGGCTACGAGATGAACGCGTGGGCCGACCTTCAGCCACCCGGCGAAGGCACCCCGGGGGGACGGAAGTTGTGGCACCGGAGTCCAGGGAGCGCGGGATGATCCTCTGTGTACGGTTCCTGCTCGACGCACGCGGCGAGGCGCTGCTGCCCGATCTCCTCGGCCTGCTCGGCGAGTTGACCCCTGTCGTCGAGGCCGCGCCGCCCGACACAGCGCTCGCCGATGTGCGCGGCGCCCTGCGCTACTTCGGCCGGGACGCCGAGCAGCTCGCCGCCCTCGTCCGGGTCCGCGCGCTCGCCCTGCACGGCGTGGACTGTGTGATCGGGGCGGGCCCCAACCCGATGCTGGCCCGGATGGCGGCCCGCGAGGCGGAGCCGGGCGTGACCCGGGTGGTGCCCGGATCCGCCGACGGCATACGGGAGTTCCTCGACCGCAAGCCGGTCGTCGCCCTCGAAGGTGTCGGCCGGTCCATGGCCCGCACCCTGTGCACCTACGGCCTCGACTCCGTGGACCGGGTCGCCGCCGCACCGCTCGGCACACTTCAGCGGATCCTCGGGGCGAAGGCGGGCCGCGAGGTGTACGACAAGGCGCGCGGCGTCGACCGCGGCACGGTCGTACGCAACGCCGCGGCCCGCTCGATCGCCGCCGAACGCCCCTTCTCCCGCGACGAGTTGGACCCCTCCCGGCACCGCCGCGCGCTGCTCTCGCTCACCGAGGAGCTGGGGGTGCGGATGCGCGGCTCGGGCCAGGTGTGCCGCTCCCTGGCGCTGACGGTGCGCTACGCCGACCGCACCGGGCACACGACACTCACCCGCTCCCGCACCCTGCGCGAACCCACCGCGCACTCGGCGTCCCTGACCGAGGTCGCGTACGCGATGTACGAGGCGCTCGGGCTGCAGCGCGCCCGGGTGCGTGCCTTCGCCCTGCGCGCCGAAGGTCTCGGCCCCGCCGAACAGGCCGCCCGCCAGCTGACGTTCGACCCGGCGGACGACAAGGCACGGCGCCTGGAGGCGGCGGCGGACAAGGCGCGGGCACGGTTCGGGGAGCGGGTGGTGGTGCCGGGGGCGTTGGCGGCGTAGGGGTTCCGGTCGTCGCCCCGCCCCGTCGGCTCGGGTGCCGTCGATCGCCCTTGCGGGCTCGTCCTCACATGCCGGACGGGCTGGATGTCAGGTCCGGCGGCAGGTATCCGGACGTGACGTTCAGCTTCCAGCCGTGCGACTGGACCGCCAGGCAGGCCAGCGCGACGGCCCCGACGGGCAGCCGACTGCGGGGAGGCGCGTCGGCCATGGCGGCGGACTGCTCGCGGTGTTGCTCCAGGTGCTCGACCAGGGCCCGCTCGAACGCCGGCTGGTCGTCGTCCAGGAGGACCCGCAGCAGGTGCTGGTCGGCGGAGAGTTCACCCTCGACGGCGTCCAGGCGTCGTGCTCCCTCGGTCAGTTCCTCGGAGGTCGGCTTGCACAGGGCGGCGGCGGGGCCGAACGGGCCCGGGTTCTCGTCATCGGCCAGGTACGAGCACAGGGCGTCCATCTCGGCGAGGTCGGCGGGGTCCGACACCGATGTGTGGTCCGAGTGCGGCACACCCTTCCGGATCGAGGGTGCGTAGTCGCCGCGCAGGAGCGGGCCGATGACCTTCTTCCACTCCCAGACGAATCCGGCGGCCACGATCACGGCGTAGGCATCCACCCACCACCTGGCGGTGGCGGCCTCGTTCACGACCCACCGGAAGTCCATCGTCTCGCTGGAGATGGCCTCTCCGACGAGGGGGAACGGGATCAGCTGGTCGCCCTCGGGGAAGCAGCCGAGGCTGAGCAGGCCGTGGGCGCACTCCGCCGCCGTGTGCAGCACCTCGCGGGTGTGTCCGGTGAGAGGGCCTTCCCGCAGGGAGGCAGCGGCATGATCGAGGAGTTCGTCCCGCATCTCCTCCAGCATCCTCAGCCTGAAGGTGTCGTACTCCATCGTGTGCCACCGGCTGAAGGCGCGGCCCCGGATGTCGTCGAGTGCCTTCGCGAGCTGATCCTGACTCACCTCGTGGCAGGGCACGTTCACGTTCACGTTCTGCATGGCGCCGACTCCCTTGATCTCTACGGCAGTTCACACGTTAGCGGCGCCCACTGACAACGCCCCTCAGGCCAGCACCTTGCGCAGCGCGTACCCGAAGACGGCCCGGCCCGCGTGGGCCGTGGCCGGGTCCAGGAAGCGGGGGAGTCGCGACACCCGCAGGTCCTCGCGCCACACGACGTACGAACCCGTGCCGAGCGGGCGCACCTCGATCTCCGCCCAGCCGGTCAGGAACGTGCCTGTCTTGAGCAGGCGGTAGCGGCCGAACTCGGCGCCGGAGCCCGGAGGTTGCCACTCGGTGACCTCCATCGGGTCGTCGAAACGGAAGCGGCCGATCCCGGTACGGGCCACGAAGCGGGTGCCGAGTCCGGTGGGCGGCGGGGTCAGGACGACCGTCCGGGTCAGCGGGACCTGCGCGGCGTGCCGTGGCCAGTCGGTGACCCGGCGCCAGGCCTCGGCGGGGGCGAGCGGAGTGCGGCGGGCGATCCGGAACTCGGGCATCCGGTCAGCGTAGGCCCGCGGGTGCGGCCGGGACCGCCGCGACCGCCGCACCCGGACACGCCCGCGCCGCCCCCCCGAAGTGCAGGAGGAGCGGCGGCGGGTGGGGAGGTGCGGGGCTCAGCGGCCGTGGCGGGCGCCGGTGGCGGCGCGGCGGCGGGACGAGCCGAACAGGGCCGCGGCACCCACGGCCAGCGCGGCGGCGCCGCCGATCGCGAGGTACGGCGTGGTGGAGTCGCCGCCGGTCTCGGCGAGGTTCTCACCGGCTGCCGTGGCCTTCTCGGCGCCGCCGTTCACCTTGGGCTCGTTGGCCGTGGCGGTGTCCCCGGACCCTTCCGTGCCCTCCGTGCCCTCGGCGCCCTGGTCCGCGTGCTCCGCGTGGTCGCCGCCGTGGCCGGAGTGGTCCACCGTCGACTTGTCGGCCTCGGCCTCGATCTGCTCGCCCGACGGAGCCTCCGCTTCCGGAGCCGCCGGGGCCTTCTCGGCGCCGCCCCCGCCGAAGGTCACGTCCGAGCAGGTGTAGAAGGCCTCGGGGGAGTCCGAGCGCTGCCAGATGCTGTAGACGAGGTGCCGGCCCGACTTGTTCGGCACGGTGCCGTCGAAGACGTACTCGCCGTTCTCCAGCTTCGGGTCGGTGACCTTCGCGAACGGCTCCGACTCCAGGTCCGACCACTTCAGCGGCTTGCTCGGGTCGTAGCCGTCCTTGGTGACGTACAGCTCGAAGGAGCCCTTGTGCGGGGCGGTCGCCTTGTAGCGGAACGTGTGCTTGCCCGCGGCGAGTTCGCTGGCCGGCCAGTCGGCGCGGGGCAGGTCGAGGCCCTTGTACTTGTCGCGGCCCGCGCTGCACAGCTTGCCGTCGGGGATGATCTCGCGGTGCTTGCCCGCGGCGTCCGCGATGTTGACCTCGTTCCAGTCGTAGAAGGCCTGCGCGCCGCTGGCGGCGACCGCGGCCTTGCAGGCGGCCGACTGCGGGGACTCAGGTCCCTCGGCGAAGCAGGCCGACACCCGGCTGACCGGGTCCGTCATCGAGCCGTGCGCGGCGGCCGGCGACGCGGCCAGGGCGGTCAGCGCGAGCGGGGCTATGCCGAGGGCGGCGACGGTCGCGACGGTGCGGCGGGTGTTCATGGGGCTCCTCGAAACGGTTCGCGTCTGGGGGTTGGCGAGATCGAAGCTAGCCGCTGGGAGTCGTTGAATCGCCTGCTGAGGTGGGGTCTTGGGGATCCTTATGGTGCGTTTAAGGGTCGGCTCAGAGGGGGTTAAAGGGGGGTGGTGGAT
>NZ_JAAAHS010000333.1 GCF_009908195.1 Streptomyces boluensis
GGGCAGGGGGACGGCGGGGATCAGCGCGAGGTCGTAGCCGCGCTCCGGGACGAGCCGGGTCTCCAGGCCCTTCTCCGTGCCCAGGGCCGTGATGCCCACGGTGGGGTCCTGCCTCCGCAGGGCGTCCGCGAGGGCGAGCGCGGGCTCGATGTGGCCGGCGGTCCCCCCACCGGCGAGTACGACATGCACCGAAATTCACCGCTCTCCGGACGGTCGCGCCTTGACGCGCCGCCTCATCGTGTTCCATCTCACCGCAGCCCGCTTCTTGCCGAAGGCGGACGACCGCATGGCAAGCGCTGCTCGTGCCCCGGGTTCCTCACGCGCGAAGGCGATCAGGAGCCCGATGGCGAACATCGTCGGCAGCAGGGCGGAACCTCCGTAGGAGAACAGCGGGAGCGGGACACCGGCGATCGGCAACAGGCCGAGCACCGCACCGATGTTGACCACGGCCTGGGCCGTGATCCAGGTGGTCACACCTCCCGCGGCGTACCTCACGAAGGGGTCCTCCGTGCGTCCGGCCACGCGGATACCCGCATAGCCTAGAGCCGCGAACAGAGCGAGTACCGACAGCGTCCCCGCCAGACCCAGTTCCTCCCCGGTGATGGCGAAGATGAAGTCGGTGTGCGGTTCCGGGAGTTGGCCCCATTTTTCCACACTGGCACCAAGACCGGAACCGAAGAATCCGCCGGAGGCCAGAGCATAGATTCCGTGCACGGCCTGCCAGCACTGGTCGCCGGGGCCCGGATCGGTGGCGCCGATGCAGGCGAGCCTGGCCATCCGGTTGGGGCTCGTACGGATCAGGATGAAGCCGAGCAGGGCCGCGACCGAGAGCACACCCGCGAACAGCCGGGTGGGAGCGCCCGCGAGCCAGAGCAGCCCGAAGAGGATCGCCGTGAGAATGATCGCGGTACCCATGTCGCCGCCGAGCATGATCAGCCCGAGCAGTATGAACGCGACCGGCACCAGCGGCACCAGCATGTGCTTCCACTGCGTGAGGAGCCGCTTGTCCTGCTTGCGGGCCAGCAGATCCGCGCCCCACAGAACGAGCGCCAGCTTGCCGAACTCGCTGGGCTGGAGCTGGAACGGGCCGCCCAGATAGATCCAGTTCTGGTTGCCGTTCACGGAATGCCCTATGCCGGGAACCTGGACCAGGACCATCAGGAACACCGAACCGGCCAGCATCGGGTACGCGAACGCCCGGTGCAGCTTGACCGGCATCCGCATGGCGACGAGCAGCAGGATCCCGCCGAGCACCGCCGCCACGAACTGCTTGCGGAAGAAGTACGAGGCGGGCAGGTTCAGCTGCAACGCCTGGATCATCGAGGCCGAGTAGACCATCACCAGGCCGAGCACGGTGATCAGCATGCTGCTGCCGAGGATCACGTAGTACGCGGTGAGCGGCCGGTCCCAGGCCTTGCGGGCGCGGTCGGCGAGGCGCCGCCACGGTCGGTCGCGGGGCGGCCGGGGTGCGGCAGCCTTGCCACGGGTCCTGCCCAGCGGAATGGCCGCGCTCCGAACGTCGCGCGCGGCCCTTGCGTCGGCCGGCATCGTCGCTGTCCCCTCCAGTCGTGCCCGCGCCGCCGGTACGCGGCGGGCGGGCCGGTCCGGCTAGGCGCTGTCTGTGTCGTTGCCGCCGTGCTGTGCGGCGAGTTGATGGACGGCGTCCGCGAACGCGTCGCCGCGCTCGTTGTAGTTGACGAACATGTCCATCGAGGCGCACGCGGGGGCCATCAGGACGGTGTCGCCGGGTGCGGCGAGGCGCGTGGCCTCCTGGACCGCCGCGGACATCGCCCCAGTGTCGGTCCGGTCCAGGTCCACCACCGGTACCTCAGGTGCGTGTCGCGCCAGGGCTTCGCGGACCAGGTGGCGCTCCTTGCCGATGAGCACGGCGCCGCGCAGCCGCTTCGCCGAGGCCCCGACCAGCTCGTCGAACGAGGCGCCCTTGGCGAGCCCGCCCGCGATCCAGACGATCGACTCGTACGCCGCCAACGAGGCTTGCGCGGCATGCGGGTTGGTGGCCTTGGAGTCGTCGACGTACGCGACTCCCGCGACGTCCGCGACATGCTCGATGCGGTGGGCGTCGGGGCGGAAGTTGCGCAGTCCGTCGCGTACGGCGGCGGGTGCGACGCCGAAGGCGCGGGCGAGCGCCGCGGCCGCGAGGGCGTTGGCGACGTTGTGCGGGGCCGGCGGGTTGACGTCGGCGACCTCGGCGAGTTCCTGGGCCTGCTTCTGCCGGTCGTCGACGAAGGCGCGGTCGACCAGGATGCCGTCCACGACGCCGAGTTCGGAGGGCCGGGGGCTGCCGAGGGTGAAGCCGATCGCGCGGCAGCCCTCCTCGACATCGGCCTCGCGGACCAGGTCCTCCGTCGCCTTGTCCGCGACGTTGTAGACGCAGGCGACCTGGTTGCCCTCGTAGATACGGCCCTTGTCGGCGGCGTACGCCTCCATCGAGCCGTGCCAGTCGAGGTGGTCGGGCGCCAGGTTGAGGACCACTGCCGAGTGGGCGCGCAGCGAGGGCGACCAGTGCAGCTGGTAGCTGGAGAGCTCCACGGCGAGTACGTCGTACGTCTCGTCGCCGAGGACCGCGTCCAGGAGGGAGACGCCGATGTTGCCGACGGCCGCGGTCTTCAGGCCCGCCGCCTCCAGGATCGAGGCGAGCATCCGTACGGTCGTGGTCTTGCCGTTGGTGCCGGTGACCGCGAGCCACGGGGCGGCATCGGGGCCGCGCAGTCGCCAGGCCAGCTCCACGTCGCCCCACACCTCGACGCCCGCCGCGGCCGCGGCCGCGAAGATCGGCTTGTCGGGCTTCCAGCCGGGCGTCGTGACGATGAGCTCGGTGCCTTCCGGCAGGGTCGCTCCGTCACCGAGCCGGACGGTGATCCCCTGCGACTCCAGCTCCGCGGCCTGCGTACGGGAGCGCTCGTCGTCGCCGTCGTTGACGACCGTGACGACCGCGCCGAGGCCGTGCAGGACCTTGGCGGCCGGGATGCCGGAGACGCCGAGCCCGGCGACGGTGACGTGCTTGCCCTGCCAGTCGGTCACTTGTCGGCCGCCCATCCCGCGTAGAAGAGGCCGAGTCCGACGATCACGCACATGCCCTGGATGATCCAGAAGCGGACCACCACAAGGACCTCGGACCACCCCTTGAGTTCGAAGTGGTGCTGCAGTGGTGCCATCCGGAAGACCCGCTTGCCGGTGAGGCGGAAGGAGCCGACCTGGATCACCACGGAGAGGGTGATCAGGACGAACAGGCCGCCGAGCAGGGCGAGCAGGAGTTCCGTACGGGAGCAGATCGCGAGGCCCGCGAGCGCGCCGCCGAGGGCGAGCGAACCGGTGTCGCCCATGAAGATCTTGGCCGGCGAGGTGTTCCACCACAGGAAGCCGAAGCAGGCGCCCATCAGCGCGGAGGCCACGATGGCGAGGTCGAGCGGGTCGCGCACCTCGAAGCAGGCCGAGGGGTTGGTGAGCGTCGTCGCGTTGGCGCAGGACTCCTGGAACTGCCAGACGCCGATGAACGTGTACGCGCCGAAGACCATCACGGAGGCGCCGGTGGCGAGGCCGTCGAGGCCGTCCGTGAGGTTCACGCCGTTCGACATGGCCAGGATCATGAACAGCGCCCAGACCACGAAGAGCACCGGGCCGATCGACCAGCCGAAGTCCGTGACGAACGACAGCTTGGTGGAGGCCGGGGTGTTGCCGCGGGTGTCCGCGAACTGCAGCGCGAGCACCGCGAAGGTGATGCCGACGATCAGCTGGCCGGCCATCTTGGCCTTGGCCCTGAGGCCGAGCGAGCGCCGCTTGATGATCTTGATGTAGTCGTCGAGGAAGCCGACGAGGCCCATGCCCGCCATCAGGAAGAGCACCAGGAGACCGGAGAACGTGGTCGGTGCTCCGGTGATCAGCTTGGTGCCGAAGTACGCGATGATCGTCGCCAGGATGAAGGCGATACCACCCATGGTTGGCGTACCGCGCTTGCTGGCGTGCTCGCGCGGGCCGTCGTCCCGGATGTACTGGCCGTAGCCCTTCTTGGCCAGGAGCTTGATCAGCAGCGGGGTGCCGATCAGGGTCAGGAAGAGTCCGATGACACCCGCGAAGAGGATCTGCCTCATCGGCCGGAGACCTCACCCTCGATGAGCGCGAACGCGACCTTCTCCAGACCCACCGATCTGGAGGCCTTCACGAGTACGACGTCTCCTGGGCGCAGCTCGCTGCGCAGCAGGTCGATCGCCGCCTGTGCGTCGGACACGTGCACCGACTCCTCACCCCACGAACCCTCGTTGTATGCGCCCAGCTGCAGCCAGGACGCTTCCCTGCCCCCGACCGCGACGAGCTTGCTCACATTGAGCCGGACGGCAAGGCGTCCGACCGCGTCGTGTTCAGCCAGCGCGTCGTCCCCGAGCTCGGCCATCTGACCGAGCACCGCCCAAGTGCGCCGCCCCTTACCCATGGCAGCGAGCGCACGAAGCGCGGCTCGCATGGACTCGGGGTTCGCGTTATAGGCGTCGTTGACGACCGTCACGCCGTCCGGGCGCTCGGTGACCTCCATCCGCCAGCGGGACAGGTTGCCCGCCTCGGAGAGCGCCACGGCGATCTCGTCCACGGACATCCCGAGTCGATGGGCGACGGCGGCCGCGGCAAGCGCGTTCGACACGTGGTGCTCACCGTACAGGCGCAAGGTCACATCGCTGCACCCGGAGGGTGTGTGCAGCGTGAAGGACGGCTGTCCCTGCTCGGTGAGTTGGACATTCTCGGCGCGTACGTCGGCGTCCTCGGCCTCCCCGAACAGCAGCACCGGCGCCTTCGTCCGGGAGGCCATCGCGCGTACGAGCGGATCGTCGGCGTTGAGGATCGCCGTGCCGTCCTCCGGAAGCGCCTCGACCAGCTCGCCCTTGGCCTCGGCGATCTGCTCGCGGCCGCCGAACTCGCCGATGTGGGCGGAGCCGACATTCAGCACCACGCCGATCCTCGGCGGGGTGAGGCCGGTGAGGTACCGGATGTGGCCGACGCCGCGGGCGCCCATCTCCAGGACCAGGTGCCTGGTCTCTTCGGTGGCGGTCAGCGCGGTGATCGGCAGGCCGATCTCGTTGTTGAGGGAGCCGGGGGTGAAGACCGTGGGGGCCTTGCGCTGCAGCAGCTGCGCGATCAGGTCCTTGGTGGAGGTCTTGCCGGCCGAGCCGGTGAGGGCGACGAGCGTGGTGCCGAGGCGGGAGACGACGGCGCGGGCGAGGGCGCCGAGCGCCTTCTCGACGTCGTCGACCACGATCGCGGGCACCCCGACGGGCCGGGTCGCGAGCACGGCGACCGCTCCCGCGTCGATGGCGCGCTCCGCGTAGTCGTGGCCGTCGACGTGCTCACCCACGAAGGCGGCGAAAAGCCCACCGGGCTCGATCTGGCGGGAGTCGATCACCACGGAGCCGGTGACCTGACGGTCGCCGTCCGGTATGTCGTACGGCTGCCCGCCGACGATGGAGGTGATCTCGGCGAGGGAGAGGGCGATCACTGCGTCATCCCTGGGTGTTCTGAGTGGCGGCTCGGCGGCTGTGCTGGATCGCCGCGCGGAGCACGTCACGGTCGTCGAAGGGGCGTACCACCCCGTTGATGTCCTGGCCCTGCTCGTGGCCCTTGCCCGCGACGAGGACGGTGTCCCCCGGGCGGGCGCGGTGCACGGCCGAGGCGATGGCGGCGGCCCGGTCCTCGAAGACCTGGACGTCGCCGCGCTCGTGCACCGGCACCTCGGCGGCGCCGGCGAGCATCGTGGCGAGGATCGAGAGCGGGTCCTCGGAGCGGGGGTTGTCCGAGGTGAGGACGGCGGTGTCGGCGAGCCGGGCGGCCGCCGCACCCATCGGCATGCGCTTGGTCTGGTCGCGGTCGCCGCCGCAGCCGAGCACGATGTGCAGCTTGCCCTCGGTCACCTTGCGCAGGGCGCGGAGCACGGACTCGACGGCGTCGGTCTTGTGCGCGTAGTCGACGACGGCGAGGTACGGCTGGCCCGCGTCGACCCGCTCCAGGCGGCCCGGGACGCCGGGTACGGCCGCGATGCCGTCGGCGGCGATCTGCGGTTCGACGCCGGCGGCGGCCAGGGCGACGATGGCGGCCAGGGTGTTGGCCACGTTGAACGGGCCTGCCAGCGGCGACTTCGCGGAGAGGCGCTCGCCCTTGGGGCCGACGACCTTGAACGTCGAGTCCATCGGGCCGACTTCGACGTCCTCGGCCCGCCAGTCGGCGTCCGGGTGGCCCTCGGCGGAGAAGGTGACGACCGGCACGGTCGCCTCGGTCACCAGCCTGCGGCCGTACTCGTCGTCGTAGTTGACGACCCCGAGCCGGGACCGCTTCGGCGTGAAGAGTTGTGCCTTCGCGCGGAAGTAGTCCTCCATGTCGGTGTGGAACTCCATGTGTTCCGGGCTGAGGTTGTTGAAGACCGCGACGTCGAAGACGCAGCCGTCGACCCGGCCGAGCACGAGTGCGTGGCTGGAGACCTCCATGGCGACCGAGTCGACGCCGCGCTCGCGCATCACCGCGAACAGGGCCTGCAGATCGGTGGCTTCGGGAGTGGTGCGCTCCGATTTGATGCGCTCGTCGCCGACCCGCATCTCGACGGTGCCGATCAGTCCGGTGGCCCGGCCCGCGGCCTGGAGCCCGCCCTCGACGAGGTACGCGGTGGTGGTCTTGCCTGAGGTGCCGGTGATGCCGATCTGCAGCAGCTCGCGGCCCGGTTCGCCGTAGATGGTGGCGGCCAGCTCGCCCATGCGACCGCGGGGGTCGCCCACGACGAGTACCGGCAGCTCGGTCGCCACGGCCCGGTCCATGCCGGCCAGATCCGTGAGGATCGCGGCGGCGCCGAGGTCGGCGGCCTGCGCGGCGAAGTCGGCGCCGTGCAGGCGGGCGCCGGGCAGAGCCGCGTAGATGTCACCGGGGCGTACGGCACGGGAGTCGTGCGTGATGCCCGTGATCTCGGCGGCCCCGGGGGCGTCGACACCCAGCTGCTCGGCGAGGGCCGCGAGGTCGCTCGCGGAGACCTGCTCCGGCCGCGGCGGTCCCGGATATGTCACGGGAACGCCCTTCTGGGTGGTTTGGGACTGATCAGCTTGTGGCACGGCGGTGAGCGTACCCGGCGCACCGTGCGAGGCGCGAAATGGGAGGTCCTCCTGCGCGGGGCGGACGTTCTGGTTCCCGGAGTCGGGGGTGATCGTTGTCACGGGAGTTACCTGTTCAGTCTTCCGGTTCGAAGGTGACCGGCAGCCCGGGGGCCTTGCTGCCGGAGGGCGCCACCTGGAGTGTCTTGAGTGCGAACTCCATGACCTTCTTGTAGATCGGCGCACAGATCCGGCCACCGAAGTAGTTGCCCTTGGTCGGGTTCTGGATGGCGCAGTAGACCGCGATCCGCGGCTTGTCGGCGGGGGCGAAGCCGGCGAAGGACGAGGTGTAGCCCTTGTAGCGGCCGGTCTCGGGATCGACGCGGTTGGCCGTGCCGGTCTTGCCCGCGACCCGGTATCCGTCGATCTTCGCCTTGGTGCCGGTGCCCTCGTCGTCGTCCACGACCGCCTGCAGCATCTGGGACAGCGTCGCGGCGGTCTTCTCGCTCACCACCCGGCTTTTCTTCGGCTCGGGCGACGGCGAGAACCGGCCATCGGGCCCCTTGGAGCCGCGGACCAGCGTGGGCTCCACGCGTACGCCGCCGTTGGCCACCGTCGCGTAGACGGAGGTGGCCTGCACCGCGTTGAGCGAGAAGCCCTGACCGAAGGGGACCGTGTACTGCTGCGAGGTCGACCAGGCGTCCGGCTTGGCCAGAATGCCCGCGGTCTCCCCCGGGAAGCCGATCCCGGTCGGACGGCCGATGCCGAACTTGCGGAGATACGAGTAGAGGCTCCGGTTGGCCTCCGGCTGGGTCTTGCCGAGCTGCTGCGTGGCCAGGATCGTGCCGATGTTGCTGGACTTGGCGAGCACCCCGCTGAGCGTCAGGTACCAGGTGGGGTGGTCGATGTCGTCCTTGAACAGCCGGTCGCCGCGGTGCAGCCGGTTGGGCACCGTGACATGGGTGTCGGGCGTGGCCGCGTTCTCCTCCAGGACGGCCGCCATGGAGACGAGCTTGGTGGTGGAGCCGGGCTCGTACGCGTCGTGCAGGGCGGCGTTGCCGAGGGTGTTCGGGTCGGCGTGCGTGAGGTCGCCCGGGTCGAAGCCGGGCGCGTTGGCGAGGGTGAGGAGTTCGCCGGTCTTCGTGTCCTGCACGACCACGTAGCCGCGGTCCGCCTTGGACTTCCTGACCTGTTCGGCGATCGCCTTCTGCGCCACGTACTGGATGTCGCGGTCGATGGTCAGCTCGATGTCGGAGCCGGGCGTCGCGGGGTTCTCGTTCCCGCCCGCCGTCGGCACCCTGCGGCCACCGGACTGCGCGTACGTGATCTTGCCGTCCTTGCCCGCGAGTTCCTCGTCGAGCTGCGCCTCGATGCCGCCGCCGCCCTTGCCCTCGGCGTTCACCCAGCCGAGCATGCCGGCCGCGAGGTCGCCGTTCGGGTAGAGCCGCTTGCTGCTCGGCTCCTGGAAGACACCGGCGAGGACATTGCCGGTCCCGCCCTTGTCGGCCTTCTCTTGGAAAGCGGCCTTCAGGTCCTTGATCTGCTTCCAGACATCGGGCGTCTGCCGGCGGGCGAGCAGCGCGTAACGGCTGTTCGGCTTCCGCAG
>NZ_JAAAHS010000334.1 GCF_009908195.1 Streptomyces boluensis
GAGCCCCAGTTCGGGAAGGGGCGGGGCGGGGAGAAGAAGGCGCCGCAGGCCCCCGCCCCAGCCCTCAACCACCGGCAGGCGCCCGCCAGTTCCCACCCATCGCAGGCGCCAGCCAGCCCTGCGCGGCGGCGCGGAACTCCAACGGCGCGAGCGAACCCGCCCCCTCGGGCAGCAGGCCGAGCAAGGGCCCGCGGGCAGCAACCGGAAGATCCGCCAGATTGCACCGCGCGGCCAGATCCGGCTCACGGGGCCAACTACCGACCACCACACCGGCCTGCACAACCCCCCGCCCCCGCAACGCCTCACCGGTGAGCGCCGTGGCGTTGAGCGTGCCGAGCCCGGCCGCGGCCACCACAAGGACCGGCGCCCCCAGCAGCCGCGCGGCGTCCGCGAGGGTGCCGCCGTCGGCGTCGAAGCGCACCAGGAGTCCGCCCGCGCCCTCGATCAGGACCAGGTCGTGCTCGGTGGCGAGTTTGCGCGCGGCGTCCGCGACTTCGTACGGCCGCACCGGCGGAAGACCGGACCTGCGCGCGGCCGTGTCCGGCGCCAACGGCTCGGGGTAGCGGGCGAGTTCGAGCGCCGTCACCGGGCCCGCGAGCCGCACCACCTCGTCCGCGTCGCCCCGCTCGGCCGGTGTCACCCCGGTCTGCGCGGGCTTCAGTACGGCCACCGAGCGGCCCTCGGCGAGCGCGGCGGCGGCGAGCGCGGCCGTCGTCACGGTCTTGCCGACCTCGGTCCCGGTACCGCTGACCAGCAGTATCGACATGTCAGCCCGCCTTCGCCGCGGCGGTCACGGCCCGGCAGATCCGGGCCACGTCCGCGTCGTTGGTGATGAACGGCGGCATCGTGTAGACGAGGTCGCGGAACGGCCGCAGCCAGACACCCTCGGCCACCGCGGCCCGCGTCGCGGCCGCCATGTCGATCTCGTGGTCGAGCTGGACCACTCCGATCGCGCCGAGCACCCGTACGTCCCGCACACCGGGCGCGCCCGACAGACCGGCGAGTCCATCGCTCAGGCCGCCCTCGATCCGCTTGACCTCGGTCCGCCAGTCCTGCCCTAGCAACAGCTCGATGGACGCGCAGGCCACCGCCGCGGCCAGCGGATTGCCCATGAACGTCGGACCGTGCGCGAGCACCGGCACCTCGCCGCGTGAGATCCCGTGCGCCACCCGTTCCGTGCACAGCGTCGCCGCGAGCGTGAGATACCCGCCGGTCAACGCCTTGCCGACACACATCACATCGGGCGTCACACCCGCGTGCCCGGCGGCGAACAGCTCGCCCGTACGACCGAAGCCGGTGGCGATCTCGTCGAACACGAGCAGCACACCGTGCGCGTCGCAGGCCTCGCGCAGCACCCGCAGATACGCGGGGGAGTGGAAGCGCATCCCGCCCGCGCCCTGCACCACCGGCTCCACGATCACCGCGGCCACCTCGTGCGCGTGCCGCGCGATCGCGTCGCGCAGATGCTCGGCGTACGACTCCTCGTACGCGGCGGGCGGGGCCTCAGCGAACACCTGGCGGGGGAGCGCGCCCGACCACAGCTCGTGCATGCCACCCTCGGGGTCGCACACCGACATCGGCTGCCAGGTGTCCCCGTGGTAACCGCCGCGCCAGGTGAGGAGCTTGTGCTTCTCGGGGCGGCCGAGGGAGCGCCAGTACTGCAGGCACATCTTCACGGCCACCTCGACCGACACGGAACCCGAGTCGGCGAGGAAGACATGCTCGAGGCCCTCGGGTGACATGTCGACAAGGTGCTTGGCGAGCCGTACGGCGGGCTCGTGTGTGAGCCCGCCGAACATCACATGGCTCATCCGGTCCAGCTGACCGCGCGCCGCGTCGTTGAGCACCGGGTGGTTGTAGCCGTGGATGGCCGACCACCAGGAGGACATGCCGTCCACCAACTCGCCGCCGCCGTCCGCGAGTCGGAGCCTGACCCCGGAAGCGGACTCGACGACCAGCGGCTCCTGCCGGCCGGGCATCGGACCGTACGGGTGCCAGACGTGGCGGCGGTCGAGGTCGAGCAGTTCGTGCGTGGAGAGGGCCGGCTCAGGCATTCGGCGCCAGATCCGTGCCCGCGCCTCGACGGCGCACCGCGACCAGATCCGTACGGGCCGCGTCGTTCCCGGCAGCCGCCACGGGCTCGGCGGCCGCGTCGGACCCAGCGGCCGCGACAGGTTCGGCCTCGCCGGAACCGCACGGTCCGCATCCGCCGCCACCCTCGTGAGACCCGCACCCGGCGCTCGCCCCGGCCTCGTGCGACCCGCACCCGGCGCCCGCCTCAGCGCGCCGGTGCTCGGGCAGCGTCACCTTGTCGGCGCCCTCCACCTCGAACCCGGCGTCCGCGATCATGTCCAGGTCGGCCTTGCCCGCCTGGCCCTCACTGGTCAGGTAGTCGCCCAGGAAAATGGAGTTGGCGAGATGCAGGGCGAGCGGCTGCAGCGAGCGCAGATGCACCTCGCGCCCGCCCGCGAGCCGTACCTCCACGTCCGGGCAGACGAACCGCACCATCGCCAGGATCCGCAGCGCGCGCTGCGGCGTCAGGTTCCACTCCTTGGCGAGCGGCGTGCCCTCGAACGGGATCAGGAAGTTCACCGGCACCGAGTCGGGGTCAAGGTCGCGCAGCGAGAAGACCACGTCGACCAGGTCCGCGTCGCTCTCGCCCATGCCCGCGATCAGGCCGGAGCACGCGGAGAGCCCGGCGGCCTGCGCCTGCTGCACGGTGTCCACACGGTCCGCGTAGGTGTGCGTGGTGGTGATCTCGCCGTATGTCGACTCGGAGGTGTTGAGGTTGTGGTTGTACGCGTCGGCGCCCGCGGCCCGCAGCCGGTCGGCCTGGCCGGAGGAGAGCAGCCCGAGGCAGGCGCAGACCTCGACGTCCTCGTTCTGTTCCTTGATCGCCTCGATGGTCTTCGAGACCCGGTCCACGTCCCGGTCGGTCGGGCCGCGGCCGCTCGCCACCAGACAGACCCGCTTCGCGCCGCCGGCGACCCCGGCGGCGGCCGCCTCGGAGGCCTGGTCGGGCTTCAGCCAGGTGTACTTGAGGATCTCGGCCTTGGAACCGAGGCGCTGCGAGCAGTACGAGCAGTCCTCGGGGCAGAGCCCGGACTTGAGGTTGACCAGATAGTTGAGCTTCACCCGCCGCCCGAACCACTGGCGGCGCACCTTGCCCGCCGCGGCCACCACGTCCAGGAGTTCGTCGTCGGAAGTCGCCAATACGGCGAGCGCCTCTTCGCGGGTCGGCAGTTCGCGCCTGAGCCCCTTGTCCACCAGCGTGTTCAGCAGGTCCATGAGGTGTGATCCTCGCTTACGGCAGGGCCCTCGGCCAAGTAGGAACCTCACAATAGAGGGCCTTGGAGGTGTGGGTATTGCCACACCCTGACCCGGCGCACGGGCGACTAGTGTCTGTTGACTGCTGACAAAGAGCGCTGACAGAGCGACCGGGACTACCAAGGCGTGCGGGACCGGGCGGACACCGCCCGCCGCCCGCCGTGTGAGGGATGGCCGATGCACCGCCAGGCGACCGAAGACCGCCGCCCCGCCGACCAGACCCTCGGCGCCGTTCCGGTACCGCCCGGCGCCGCCCCGGTGCCGCCGGGCACCGATCCGGCACAGCCCGCCGCCGACCCCTTCGGCTGGCTCGACGAGCAGGCCGAACGCCGCCGCGCCGCGGGCCTGGTGCGCACCCTCAGGCCGCGCCCCGCCGACAGCGATCTGCTCGACCTGGCGAGCAACGACTACCTCGGCCTGGCCCGGCACCCGGAGGTCACCGAGGGCGCGGCCGCCGCGGCCCGCCGCTGGGGCGGCGGCGCCACCGGCTCCCGCCTGGTCACCGGCTCCACCGCGCTGCACGCCGAACTGGAGCGTGAACTCGCCGAGTTCTGCGGCTTCGAGGCCGCGCTCGTGCTGTCCTCCGGGTACGCGGCGAACCTCGCCGCCGTCACCGCGCTCGCTCCGCACGGCGGCCTGATCGTCTCCGACACGGGCAACCACGCCTCCCTCATCGACGGTTGCCGGCTCGCCCGCGCCACCACCTCGGTGGTCGCGCACACCGACCCGGACGCCGCCCGCAAGGCCCTCTCCGGGCACGAGGGCCCGGCGGTCGCGGTCACCGACTCGGTGTTCTCCGTGGACGGCGACGCGGCCCCGCTGCCCGAACTCGCCGCCGTCTGCCGCTCGTTCGGCGCCGCGCTGATCCTGGACGACGCGCACGGACTAGGGGTGCTCGGCGAGGGCGGCCGGGGCGCCGCGCACGCCGCGGGCCTGGCGGGCGACCCGGACGTGGTCGCCACCCTCACCCTGTCCAAGTCGCTCGGCAGCCAGGGCGGCGCGGTGCTCGGCCCGGCGCGGGTGATCGAGCACCTGGTCAACACGGCTCGTACGTTCATCTTCGACACCGGCCTCGCGCCCGCGGCGGCCGGGGCGGCACTGGCCGCGCTGCGCCTCATCGCCCGCGAGCCCCACCGTGCGGCCCGCGCCCGCGCGGTGGCGACGGCCCTCCACGAGCAGCTCACCGCGGCCGGGTTGACCACGGTCCGCCCCGACGCCGCCGTGGTCTCCGTGCACGCGCCGACCCCGGACGAGGCGCTGCGCTGGGCGGCGGACTGCCGCGCGGCCGGCCTGGTCGTGGGCTGCTTCCGCCCGCCCTCGGTCCCGGACGGCATCTCCAGACTCCGCCTCACGGCCCGCGCCGACCTGACAGAGACTCAAGTGACGGACGCGGTACGCACGATCACCCGCACCGCGCCCGCGGGTGCGGTCAGGCGCTGAGCCCGACTCCTCTCCGGCAGGCGCTGGGCTCGGGCTTTGTCGTGCCGGTCTGCCGCCCCAAATACGGTATTCCGTAGCAGAGTTCACCGCTTCGAGCGACAGATATATGCATATGTTGGGGGATCGGCGCGGAAGGCGCCGGGTAAGTGGCAGTCTGGCGCGGAGCACCAGTCCGGGTCCGTCGGTCATTCGGTGATTCACAGGTCATCGACCACGTGCCGGAGTCCGGCCCGGTGGGAAAGGGACGTCTCCATGGCAGATCACCAGGAATCCTCCGTCACTCTGCCGAGCGATCCCGCTTCGGTGTCAGCGGCACGGAAATACGTGACGCGCGTCCTCACCGAATGGGGCCTGCCCGCCGACGCCGAAGTCGCCGACACCGTCCGCCTCGTCGTCTCCGAACTCGCGACCAACGCCGTCCAGCACACCCGCGGCCAGTCACCCACCTTCACCGTCGACGTGCGCCTCGAACGCGACGAGCAGTTGCGCATCGGCGTCACCGACAGCCACCCCCGCCTCCCGAAGCGCCTGCCCGCGGCCGTGCAGCAGGACAACGGCCGCGGCATGGTGATCATCCGCTGGCTCGCGGCGGAGTGCGGCGGCCGGCTCTCGGTCCAGCCCACGGACGAGGGCGGCAAGACGGTCTGGATCGAACTGCCCTGGACGGCCCCGGTACAGACCTGAGCAGCGCTCGTACGAGGAGCCCGTGCCGTACGGGGCTACGCGGGTGGCCCGGAAGGCTTCTCGGGCGGTCCGCCGAGGGTCGCCGTCCGGACCAGGCGGGGCAGAACTCCCCACAGCCCGACGCACATCACGAACGTCCCCGTGGCGGCGAGCACCCCCGCGGTACGGCCCGCGGCGACATCGACGACGAGCAGCACGGAACCGGTCAGAGCGAGCACGAGGACCGCCATACCGATCTGCGCCAGGCGTGCGGAGACCCGGACGATCTGTGGTTTCGCGTGCTGTTGGAAGAGAGCGCGGTGCACCGCCGCGGGCGCCGTGAACAGCGCGGCGGCCGCCACGGCGAGCAGCAGCGTCGAGACGTAGGTCGCCCGTTGCACGTCGTCGAGGCTCGGGAAGCGGGGCGTGAACGCCAGGGTCAGCAGGAACGCGAAGAGGATCTGCACGCCGGTCTGGGTGACCCGCAGTTCCTGGAGCAGCTCACCGAAGTTGCGGTCGGCGCGTTCGAACGGCGTCTCGTGACGGGCGTCGTCCCGTGGTTCATCGGCCATGGCGGACGAGTATCCCGGCGCGGGCGCCGCGATCCCCGCAGGCCGTGCGGTGGTTCACCGTGGTTCGCCGGGATGCCGATGCCGATGCTGTTATCGATACCGATGCAGTGGCGGCGTACCGGCGTACAGGCTTACCGGCGAACCACGTTGACAGCGCGGGCCGCTACGCCACCCGTCCGTACCAGACGCTGCGGCTCCAGATCTTCTGCAGCCGCACCACGTCCCCGGTCCTGGGCGCGTGCCAGAGGCGGCCGTTCCCGGCGTAGATGCCCACGTGGTAGACGTTCCGGCCGGAGTGGAAGAAGACCAGATCGCCGCGTTGGCGCTGACCGGCAGGGACGTGCCGGCTGCGGTTGTACTGCTGGGCGGCCGTGCGCGGGAGCTTCTTGCCCGCCTTCAGATACGAGTAGAGGGTCAGTCCTGAGCAGTCGAAGCGGCGGGGGCCGGTCGCCCCGTACCGGTAGGGGGCTCCCTTCTTGGCCGCCGCTACCTGCAGGGCCCTTGCCGTCACCGAGGCCGCTTCGGCTTCGGTGACGGCACCGGGCGCGAGGGCGGTACCGCCCACGGTGGCGAGCGTGAGGGCCGATGCGGTCCCGGCTCGGCAGAGCAGGGACGGAACCCGATTTCGCGCGGTCATGCGCAACCCTTCGTCAGCCGCCTGTGAAGGATGACCTGTCGGATTCGGGCCAACGAAGAATGCCCGGCCGCGTGCTGCGCTGCGGCTTCACCCCAAGGGACCTGACGTCCCGTCGTGCACGGGTCCTCCACTCCTGCCGGTCCAGCGTCGTCGACCTGGCATCCGGGCGGCGGCAGGACTCGGCGTCCGCCCGGACCGCCCCGCCGCTGTGGCGGGGGCTTGTCGTCGGAGGGATCCTTACGCACAGAACCTGTCAAATCAGTGCAGAACCTGCCCTATGCGGGCCGTGTCACGTCTGGCCTGTTCGGGTGGACGGCGAAGTTCGAGCACCTTCGTGGTTTGAGCCGCGAGGCGCGTACCAGCGGCGGAAGTGATCGTTTCCGAAACCGTCCACACGCCTGGCCCAACTGCGCGGATTTCCCGGCGAGATCACCGGCTACGCCATCCGTGCGACCCCAACTGGCCGCCCGTGGGGCCGAACGGACGACCCGCGTGCCGCGCGCACCCTCAACTCACCGGCGGCGACGGCATCGTGACCCGCCCCGCGCGCCGTTCCCCGTCCAGGAGCCGCAACGCCCGCTCCAGCGTCGCGGCGTGCACCTCGCTCTCGCCGCGCTGGTGCATCAGCGTCAACGCGTCCCGTAACGCCGCCGCCTTGGCGACCAGGGCCTGGGCGGCGCGCAGGCCGCCGTAGGTGTCGCGGCCCCGTGCCGGGTTGATCCGGCCCACCAGGTCGACGACTTCGAGGTAGCGGTCGATCAACTCGCCCTCGGCGTGCGTGAGTGCGGGCAGCTCGGGCAACTCAGGTGGCAGCATCGCGCCCCTCACCGCTCGCTTCCGGGGGCGAGGAAGGTCGACTTGCGGGTGCTGATGATCCGGTCCACCAGGCCGTACTCCTGGGCCTGTACGGCGTCGAGGATCGTGTCGCGCTCGATGTCCGCGGCGACCCGCGCGCGGCCTTGGCCGGTGTGCCGGGCCAGCATCTCCTCCAAGAGGCCGCGGGTGCGCAGCAGTTCGTCGGCCTGGATCGCCAGGTCGCTCGCCTGCCCCTCGACCGGTTCGGTCAACTCCGGCTGCCGGATGAGGACTCGGGCACCGGGCAGCGCCGACCGCTTCCCTGGAGTACCCGCCGCGAGCAGCACGGCCGCGGACGAGGCGGCCTGCCCCATGCAGACCGTCTCCACGTCGCAAGTGACGTACTGGAGGGTGTCGTAGATCGCCGTCATCGCGCTGAACGAGCCGCCGGGCGAGTTGATGTAGAGCGAGATGTCCTGGTCGGGCGCGCTGTGCTCCAGGTACATGAACTGCGCCATCACGTCGTTGGCCGAGGTGTCGTCGATCGGTGTCCCCAGAAAGACGATGCGCTCCTCGAGCAGCTTCGCGTACGGATCCAGGTGCCGCACCCCCGAGCTCGTGCGCTCGGTGAACTGCGGCAGGACATAGCGGGCATACGGAGTGTTCATGGCGGGCCCCTCTGCGGTTCGGCTGCGGGGCGGCGGTCCAGGCCGGACGGGCGGACCGCCGCTCTGTAAAAAATGTACAGGACGTACATGACGTTATGATGGGGGCATGGGCCCCTACGAGATTCCGGTGACGCAAGCACGAGCAGAGCTCGCCGACCTCATCAACCGCGTGGTCTACGGCGGGGAGCGGGTGGTCGTCACCCGGCACGGCAAGCCGCTCGTGGCCCTGGTGTCCGCGGAAGACCTGCGTCGGCTCGAGGAGATGTCCGAGGCGCCGGACGAGCAGGTGATCAGCGCCGTCTCCACGGTCGGCTCCACCGCGGCCGGCACGCCGGAACCCCAGCGCTTCGGCATCGCCGCGGAGCACCGCGGCCCACACGCTTCCTAGCTCTCCGTACGTCGCCTTACGCACGCGTCGTCTTACGCACTCAACGCAGAAAGAACCGCGCGCCCCCGTCCGCTACAGCGGGGGCGCGCGGTCGCTCTGTGGCGCGCCCTCGCGGGGCGCGGTGGATGAGGTGCGGTGGGTGTCTGGGCGGTCAGGGCTGTCGGGCTCAGCCGGTGAAC
>NZ_JAAAHS010000335.1 GCF_009908195.1 Streptomyces boluensis
CCGGGCGATCCGGGTGGCCAACATCATGGAAGTGCCGGACATCATCCGCTGGATGCGCGGCGGCGAGTTCCTGCTGACCACGGCGTACGCGGTACGCGACGACGACCGGGCGCTCACCGCCCTCGTCCCCGACCTGGCCGGGCGTGGACTCGCCGCCCTGGGCGTAAAGGTGGGCCCGTACCTGCCGCGGCTGCCCGCGCCGATGCTGCGGTGCGCGGACGAACTCGGCTTCCCCATCGTGGAGTTGCCCGGCGAGGTGATGCTGAACGACATCCTCTCCGAGGTCATCGGCACCGTACTGAACCGGCAGGCGCTGAACCTGGAGCGGTCGCAGGCGGTGCGTGACCGGCTTTCGCAGGCCGTGCTGCGCGGCGGCGGGTACCTCGAACTGGTCGCGGCCCTGGCCCGCGAGACCGCCGCGGCCGTCGCCGTACGCACGGTCGACGGAGAGGTGCTGGCCGCGGCGGGCGCGCCGCCCGAGGGCGCGGCGCCGAGCCTGACCCGGCCCATCGCCGTGGGCGGCCGGGCGGGCGGCGAGGTCGCCCTGTGGGTGCCGGCGGGGCGGGCCGTGGACGACGAGCAGGTGCTCGCCGTGGAGCATGTGGCGAGCCTCGCCGCGATGCTCGCGGTGCAGGAGCGGGTGCTCGCCGAACGGGAGCGCCGCTACCGGACGTTGCTGCTCACCGAGCTGGTCTCGCAGCCGCCGCGGGACCGCTCCGAGTCGGCCCGGCGGGCCGCCGCGCTCGGCTGGGACCTGGAGCGGCCGCGCGCCGCCGTGGTCGTCGAGGTCGGCGGCGCGGCGGGCGCAGCGGGCGGGGCGGCGGGCGACGTACGGGTGCGGGAGGAGCGGCTGCTCTCGGCGGCGCGTTCGGTGCTCGGCGCGCAGACCCCGGCGTGGGGCACACCGGGCGGCCTGACCCTGCTCGTGGAGCCCGGCCGGGCGCTCGCGGCCACCTGCCGGGCGGTGCGGCGCGCCGTGGCCGCCGCCTGCCCGTCGCACCCGGTGGCGCTGGCCGCCGGTGCCGTACGCGCGGACTTCGCGGAGCTGCATCTGAGCCACAGCGAGGCCCTGGCAACGCTCGCCCTCGGCCGTGAACTGGAGGGCCAGGGCGGCTCGTTCGTGCGGCTGCACGAGGAGAGCGGGGTCTACCGGCTGCTCGACCAGCTGCCCACGGCCGAGCTGCGGGCCCTGGTCGACGGGGCGCTCGGGCCGCTGATCGGCTACGACGCCGAGCACGACGGGAGCCTGGTGCACAGCCTCTCCGTCTATCTGCGGCACGACCGCAACGGCGTCGAGACCGCCGACGAACTGCACATCCACTACAACACGCTGCGCTACCGCCTCAAGCAGATCGAACGTCTCACCGGCGCACCGGACAAGGACCCGATGCGCCGGCTGCAGACCGAACTCGCGGTGCACGCACACCGGTTGCTCAACGCGCGGGCACGCTGACCCCGGTGCCGCCGCGGGCCCGTTCGGCGCGGGCCGCCCGTAGCTGCGGCAGCGAGAACAGCACGTACAGCAGGGCGCCGGTCAGCGGCAGCGCGTGCCACAGCTCGTCGCCGAAGCCGAAGCCGAGGACCAGGTTGACGGCGAGACCGGCTCCGTACGCGGCCACGGCACGCCAGTTGACGGCGGCGACGGCGGCCGCGGACAGGTCGTAGCGGCCGCGCCTGAGCAGGAAGTAGTCGGCGACGAGGATGCCGGGGATCAGCGGGATCGCGTAGCCGAGGTAGCCGAGGTACGTGAGGAACGCGTCGAGGATGCCCGCCGTCAGGCCGTAGTAGGCGAGGGCGCAGGCCACCGCTCCGGCGATGACGTTCACGGCGATACGGGGCAGGTCGACGGCGGTGCGGCCGGCGAGGCTGGCCGCGTACATGTTGTTGACCTCGTGCGGGAAGCCCTGGACGAAGATCGCGAAGGTGGCGAGGGCGCCGACGCCGACCGCGCCGAACGCGGCGCCCATGTCGCCCTGGCCGACGCCGAGTCCGAGCAGGATGCCGAGCAGGTTGAAGCCGAAGTTGCCGACCATGAACTCGGCGAGTGTGGTGGTGTACACGGTCTTCGTCGACTTGCCGAAGCGGGTGATGTCGGGGGTGACGGTGGCGCCGGTCATCCACTTGTTGACCCCGAGCGCGAACATCGCGAGCACGGTGGCCTCGCCCGCGCGTTCCGGTGCGGCGCCGACGATCGCGCCGAGACCGCCGGAGTGCTCGACGGCGGCGATCACCGCGATGATCACGGTGACCAGCATGAGCGGCACGCTGATCCGGCCCACCCAGGTGAGGCCCTTGCCGAAGCCGACGATGGACAGGGCTGTGTAGACGACGCTGAGGACCACGCAGTAGACGAGGCCGAGCACCGGGTCGTGGCCGCCGGGCAGCACACCGGCGGTGATGCCGGTGCTGTAGCCGACGAACCCGGCCGACAGGAGCGCGATCACGAAGGACGGCAGCCGGCTGCCGTTGCGGCCGAACGCGGCCTTCAGGCCGAGCGCGGTGGTGATGCGTTCGCGCTGCCCCATCAGTCCGCACAGGATCGACACGGCGCTGACCACCACGGAGGAGCCGAGCGCGATGGCGAGGGCGGTCCAGAACGGGAAGAACAGGCCGAGCGACATGCCGTAAAGCAGGTCGGTCGCCGACACCGTGAAGCCCATCCGGACCAGGGTGATCGACAGGGTGGAGCGGGACTCGCCGGGCGGCAGCCGGTCGGCGGCGAAGTCCTCGGTGGCCTCGGCGGCCCGCTGGGCACGGGTGCGGGCATCGGAAGCGGCGGATGCGGCGTGGGCCTCGGGCGGGACTTCGGGGGCATCGGGGACTTCGGTCATGCGCGGACACCTCGGGGGTCGTGCGTCGTCGGCGGACGGGACAAGGCGGCGCGGCGGGTGAAGGTGGGACGGGTGCGGATGCGGATGCGGATGCGGATGCGGATGCGGCGGTTCGGCGGTTCGGCGGTTCGGCGGTGAACCCGTAGTGCGGGCACGGGAGTTCGGCGGGCGTTCAGCTGATGGTCGCGGTCCCCGTGGGCCGGGTCACTGTCAGCGGCTGCCGGTGATCGCCTGGTCCGCGCTGGCACCGTTAGCCGAAGACAGCCCCCGGGGTGCGGACCGTACGGTCTGGCCATGGAGCGAACCCCTGACGAACCCGGCCCCCGGTCCGCTGACAAGTCCGGTTCCGAATCCTTCGGCGTGCTGAACTCCGTACGCCGCGACACCTACGCCGACTCCGTCGCGCTGATGCGGGCGGCGCGGCAGCTCACCGACCTGCCCGGCGTCGAGTCGGCGAGCCTGGTCATGGCCACCGGCGCCAATCTGCGGCAGCTCGCCGACGCCGGGCTGCTCACCGACGCCGGGCGCGACGCCCGCCCCAACGACCTGATCGTGGCCGTGCACGGCGAGCCCGACACGCTCACCGCCGCCGTCGACGCGGTCGCCGGCCTCCTCGACCGGCCGGACGAGGAGAGCGGCGGGGGCGACGGCGGCGGAGCGGACGCACCGGCTCCGCGTGCGCTCACCGAGGCCGACCCGGCGACGGTGCTCGCGCTGATCTCCACCCCCGGCGCGTACGCGGGCGCCGAGGCGCTCAAGGCGCTGCGCCGCGGCATGCACGCCTTCGTCTTCAGCGACAACGTTCCGCTCGCCCAGGAGGTCGCCGTCAAACGCGAGGCCCGTGCGCGCGGGCTGCTCGCGATGGGCCCCGACTGCGGCACCGCCCTCCTGGACGGGATTCCGCTCGGCTTCACGAATGCGCTACGGCCTGGGCGTACGGGCCTGATCGGCGCCTCCGGAACGGGACTTCAGCAGGTCTCGTGCCTCCTGGACGCGCACGGCGAGGGCATCCGCCAGATGATCGGCACCGGGGGCCGCGACCTGAGCTCCGAGGTCGGCGGCATCACCACCCTGGACGCGTTCGAGCTGCTCGACGCCGACCCCGGCTGCGCGCTGATCGTGCTGGTGTCGAAGCCGCCCGCCCCCGAGGTCGCCGAACGGGTCCTGGAGCGCGCCGCCCGCTCCGCGAAGCCGGTCGTCGCCTGCTTCCTCGACGGCACCGCGCCGTACGCCACCGACGGGCTCACCGTCGTCGGCACGCTGCGCGACGCCGCGTACGCCGCGGTGCGGCTGCTCGGCGGCACCCCGCCCGAGCGCTTCGCATGGCCACGGCCCGCACCACCGTCCGGGCACCTGCTGCGCGCGCTGTACGCGGGCGGTACGTTCGCGTACGAGGCGCGGCTGCTGCTCCCCGCCGCCGTCACCGAGACCGGGGCCGCCACCGGGACCGGGGCCGCCACCCCGCACTCGGCCGAAGTGACGCTCCCCGACCGGCACTTGATCCTCGACCTGGGCGACGACGCGTACACGGCGGGCCGCCCGCACCCGATGATCGACCCGACCGTGCGCGCCGCCCACCTGCGAGCCGCGCTGCGTGATCCCCGTACCGCCGTGATCGTCCTGGACGTGGTCCTCGGGCACGGCGCCGGTACGGACCCGGTCGGACCGCTCGCCGCCGAACTGGAGCGGGCGCCGAGGCGGTCGCGCCCCGTCGTCGTCGCGTTCGGCGTCGGCACGGACCGGGACCCGCAGGGCGCCGCCGAGCAGTTGGCGCGGCTGCGGCAGGCGGGCGTGCTGCTCGCCCCGACCAGTACGGACGCCGCCGAGTTCGCCGTGTCGCTGCTCCCTGCACGTGCCGAACGCACGCGCGTGGAGGGCGATTTGACCCCCGCGGGAGGCCACGCATGAGCACTGCCCCGTTGAGCACGGTCCCGTCGAGCACTGCCCCGTTCGGCTCGCTGCTCGGCGCGGCGCCGGTGCGCGTCGCCGCCGCGGGTGTGCCCGCGTTCGCCGAGGTGCCGCGCGGCGCGGGCGCCGAAGTCGCCGCGCTCGACTGGCGCCCGCCCGCGGCCGGTGACCCTGAACTCGCCTGGCGGCTCGCCCGCATCACCGCGCACGCGCGCGTGGAGGCCGCCAACGCCGAGGCCGTTTCCCGTCTCCTGGCCGTCCGGCCGGTGTGGCGGGACGTGCTGCCCGCGCGGGAGGCGCTGCCCGTGCTCGACGACCGGGCGAGCGGGCGCCGGCTGCTGCTGCACGCCGGGCCGCCCATCGCGTGGGACCGGATGTGCGGGCCGATGCGCGCGGGCGTGGTGGGGGCCGCGCTCCTCGAAGGCTGGGCCGGCACCGCCGAGGAGGCCGAACGGCTCGCCGCCACAGGCGAGTTGGAGTTCGAGCCGTGTCACCACCATGAGGCGGTGGGCCCGATGGGCGGGATCATCTCGCCGTCGATGCCGCTGCTCGTCGTCGAGGACCCGGCCACCGGGCGCCGCGCCTACTCGAACCTGAACGAGGGCGCGGGCCGCTGTCTGCGCTACGGCGCGCTCGGCGACGACGTGATGGACCGGCTGCGCTGGATGGGCGGCACCCTCGGCCCGGCCCTGCGCACCGCGCTGCGCGCGCTCCCCGACGGGGTGGACCTGCGGGCGGTCACGGCGCAGGCGCTGCAGATGGGCGACGAGTGCCACAGCCGCAACACGGCGGCGTCGGTGCTGCTCCTTCGCGAACTGGCCGCTCCCCTGGCCCGCACGCCGGACGGCCCCGAGGTCCTCGACTTCCTCGCGGACAACCACTACTGGTTCCTCAACTTCTCGATGGCGGCCGCGAAACTGGCCACCTCGGCGGCGGCGGGCGTTCCGCACTCCACTCTGGTCACCGCTTTCGCGCGTAACGGCGTGGAGGTCGGCATCCGGGTCAGCGGCCTCGGCGACGCCTGGTTCACGGCCCCCGCCACCCGGATCCGCGGCATGTACTTCGCCGGGTACGGGCCCGAGGACGCCAACCCGGACATCGGGGACAGCGCGATCACGGAGACGTACGGGCTCGGCGGGTTCTCGCTCGCCGCGGCGCCCGCCATCACCGGCTTCGTCGGCGGCACGGTCGCGGAAGCGCTGCGGATCAGCCGGGACATGGCCCGCATCACGCTGGCCCGGCACGAGGCGTACCGGCTGCCGATGCTCGGCGGGGTCGGCTCGCCGGTCGGCATCGATCTGCGGGCGGTGCTCGACACCGGCATCGTGCCGGTCGTCACCACCGGCATCTCGCACCGGGAGGCGGGCATCGGGCAGATCGGCGCGGGCCTCACGCACGCGCCGCTCGAATGTTTCCGCAAGGCTCTGGAGGCGTTCCCCGTACCGGAGTTCACGGACTCCGACTCCACGGACTCCGACTTCATGGACGCGTCGGGCGCGGATCCGGCGGGTGTCACGGCGGCCGGCGCGTGAGCCCAACGGCCCCGCACTGCGCGGCGTCGACCCTCACCGCCGCCGTGGTGCACGGGCCGCCGCGGCCCGCCCGCGTGGTGGCCGCGACGCGCGGCGCGCTCTATCTGCTCGTGCGGGGCAGCCGGACGCCGCTCGCGCTGCTCGCACCCGACGCGGTGCGGGTGCCGGCCGCCGTCGTCCTGCCCGCGGCCGCGGGCGACCGGCCCTTCGCGGGGCTCGGCCCCGGCCGCGCGGGACGGGTGGGGGGCGGCCGGATCGCCGTCGGGCCGCTGTGCCTGACGGCCGGGGTGTCCTGGGCGCCGCCCCGCGCCCAGGACACCCCACCGGGCCGGGCCCTCGACGTGCTCGCGGCGCTCCCTCCCCCGCGTCCGCTGCCGCCGGGGGTACGGGCCGCCGCCGCGCAGACCGTCCGCGCTCTGGCGTACGCGCACCCCGGTGCCGTACGCCGGTCCGCGGCGCGGCTGTTGGGGCTCGGGCCCGGACTCACCCCGTCCGGCGACGACTTCCTGTGCGGACTGCTGCTCGCCGCGCACCTCGCGCCGTACGCCCCGCCCTGGCTCGGCCCGCTCGCGGCGCTCGCCGCGCGGGCCGAGGGTTCCACGCCGCTGGTCTCCGCCGCGCTGCTGCGGCACGCGGCCACCGGGCACTGTGTCCCGCAGGCCGCCGCGCTGCTCCGGGCCGCAGCGACCGGCACCGGACTCGTGGGCCCGCTGGCCGCGCTGCTCGCGGTGGGCCACAGTTCGGGCGGCGATCTGCTGCAGGGCTTGTGCGCGGGGGCCCGTGTGCTGTCCGCGGGGACCCGCGTGCCGTGCGCGACCGGGCTTCCGGGCGTCTCACCCAAGGCACTTACTCCGTAGTAACACCTGGCGTAGGATCGCGACTCTCGCCGTCCGGTCCGCGCTCAGGAGGCAGCCGTTGCGCCCGCCCCGCACTCCCCGTTCAAACCCCCGCTCCCCGCTGCTGCTCGCCGGGCTCCTCGCCGGTGCGGGGGCCGCGCACTTCGTGGCGCCCAAGGTCTTCGACGCGCTGGTGCCGCGCGTCCTGCCCGGTACGCCGCGGGCCTGGACGTACGCGAGCGGCGCGGTCGAGTTCGCGCTTGCCGCGGGGGTCGCGCTGCCCGCCACCCGGCGCGTGACGGCGCGGGCGACGGCGGCGTTCTTCGTCGGCGTGCTGCCCGCCAACGTGAAGATGGCGGTGGACTGGCGCGACCGGCCCGCCCCGCTGCGCACCGCCGCGTACGCGCGCGTGCCGCTGCAGGCCCCGCTGATCCTGTGGGCCCGCAGCGTCGCCAGGTCGGCGGAGGGCGCCGTATGAGCCGCCGTGTCGAAGTGGGCACCGTCGTCGAGGACTTCACGCTCCCGGACGAGCTGGGCCGCCCCACCACCCTGTCGTCGCTCCTGACCGAGGGGCCCGCGGTGCTGTTCTTCTACCCGGCGGCCCTCACCCCCGGCTGCACCGCCGAGGCCTGCCACTTCCGCGATCTGGCCGCCGAGTTCACGGCCGTGGGGGCCCGGCCGGTCGGCATCAGCTCGGACGAGGTGGCGCGCCAGCAGGAGTTCGCCGAGAAGCACTCCCTCGGCTTCCCGCTGCTCTCCGACCCGGACGGTGTCGTACGCGGCCGCTTCGGCGTGGCCCGCGGCCTGGCCGTACTGCCCACCAAGCGGGCCACCTTCGTCATCGACAAACGGCGCACGGTGGTCGAGGTGGTGCGCAGCGAGTTCCGGATGAGCGCCCACGCGGACCGCGCGCTGGCGGCGGTACGCGGCACGGCGGGCTAAAGCGTGTCTCTTTGATCTGCTCGCCGGCTGATCGGATATCTCCGTCCGGCTAGTGATCACTGATGCGATGTGGGACCGGGTCGAGCCGTTCATGCCGGCCGATCCGGTCCGGGCCTGGCTGGACCTGCCGGACGAGCTGGGCTCATTCCAGACCGCTCATGAACGGCTGCCCAGGTGGGCCGTGTACGGCACCTGGGAACGGATCCTCGCACGCGGACCCGACCGGACCCCGTCCTGGCGGACCGCGCGTATTCATCCCGCGCGCTCCGTGCGCATCTTCGACGGCACGGAATCCGTGCAGTGCCCCCCAGCCCTCCGACCGGGTCCGCGCGATGACGCAGTCCCATTCCGCGGCGCGCGATCAGGCCAACCACCTCAGGCTGCGGAAGGGCGGTCAGCCGACCGCGCGATCGACCTCTTCCCACCCTTGCGACCGTCCCCGACCGAAAGTGACCCGCATTCGCGCGGGGAACGCTCCACTCCCGATCAGCCTGCGTCCATCCCCTTACACATCAAAAGATCACGACTCTCCGTAATCGATCCAGTACAGAAAGTGATGATTGTGCTGTCGTTGCCCTGCCGGGAACGGACGCGAAGTGCACAGTCCCTGTCT
>NZ_JAAAHS010000336.1 GCF_009908195.1 Streptomyces boluensis
CACGACGCCTATGGTCACAATCACGAACATCACGATGAAGAAGACATCCATGGTCTTCTCCTCCTTTCGTTCCCCCGAAGCGATCGGCGCTCCTTGATGACTACGTGTGTGTGCGGGACTTGTCCCCGGCGGGAGCGGGCCCAAAGCAGAGTTGAGGAACTCCAGAGGTTCGGCGCAGGATGACGCCCATGACCTCTGCGCCCCCGCCCCGCCCGCTCCTGAACCGCCGCCTGGCCGAGTTCGGCACCACGATCTTCGCCGAGATGTCCGCGCTCGCCCTGAGCACCGGCGCGATCAACCTCGGCCAGGGCTTCCCCGACACCGACGGCCCCGAAGAGGTCAGGGAGGCGGCGGTACGCGCGCTGCGCGACGGCCGGGGCAACCAGTACCCGCCGGGCCCCGGCGTCCCCGAGCTGCGCACCGCGATCGCCGCGCACCAGGAGCGCACGTACGGCCTGGCCTACGACCCGGACACCGAGGTCCTCGTCACCGCGGGCGCCACCGAGGCCATCGCTGCGTCGCTGCTCGCCCTGGTCGAGCCGGGCGACGAGGTGATCGCCCTGGAGCCGTACTACGACTCGTACGCGGCGAGCATCGCGCTCGCGGGCGGCAAGCGGGTCCCGGTGACGCTGCGGCCGAGCACCGAGGGCGGATTCCACCTGGACCTGGACGAGCTGCGCGCCGCCGTCACCGACCGCACCCGGCTGCTGCTCCTCAACACCCCGCACAACCCGACGGGCACCGTGCTGAGCCGCGAGGAGCTCGCCGCGATCGCCGCGATCGCGGTGGAGCGCGACCTGCTCGTGGTCACCGACGAGGTGTACGAGCACCTGGTCTTCGACGGCGAACACGTGCCGCTCGCCTCCTTCCCCGGCATGCGGGAGCGTACGGTCACCATCTCGTCGGCGGGCAAGACCTTCTCGTTCACGGGCTGGAAGGTGGGCTGGGTGACGGGTTCGCCCGCCCTGGTCGCGGCGGTCCGCTCGGCGAAGCAGTTCCTCACCTATGTCTCCGCCGGGCCGTTCCAGTACGCGATCGCCGAGGCCCTCGCGCTGCCCGAGTCCTACTTCACGGGGCTGCGGGACGACCTGCGCGCCAAGCGTGACCTGCTCGCGGCGGGCCTCACCGACGCGGGCCTGACCGTGCACCGCCCGGCCGGCACGTACTTCATCACCACCGACATCCGCTCCCTCGGCGAGAGCGACGGCTTCGCGTTCTGCCGCTCCCTGCCGGAGCGCGTCGGCGTCGTCGCCATCCCCAACGCGGTGTTCTACGACCACAAGGACGAGGGCGCCCCGTTCGTGCGGTTCGCGTTCTGCAAGCAGGTCCCGGTGCTCGAAGAGGCGGTGGCCCGGCTGAAGCGGCTCTGAGCCGATCCGGGGGGCGCGCTTCCGGCGCCCCCGTACCGGTCCCCCCGCACGGGTGCGCCCGGCTCGCGGAGTCGCCCCGGTGACCGCAGGGTTCGCATGTGAGCCAGCCGCACCTCGTCACCGCCGCGCCCGTCGCCGGCCCCCTCTCCCGCACCCGCACCCACCTGATCCGGCGTCTCGTCCGGTACGCGGAGCGCCTCCCCACCGCCGTCACCGCGCTCGGCCTGTTCGCCGTGGCCCGGATCGGCGGCATGGTCGCCGTGGCCCTCGCGGCCCGCCGCAGCGGGCAGGACACCTTCCAACTCCTCGGCGGCTCCTGGGACTCCCGGTGGTACACGGGCATCGCCGAGCACGGCTACGGCCGCACCCTGCACTTCGAGCCCGGAGTCGTCCACAGCGACCTCGCCTTCTTCCCGCTCTATCCGGGCCTGGTCCGCGCGCTGACCGAGGTGCTCCCGCTGGCCGCGGCCGCCGCCGGGCTGCTGATCTCCTGGCTGGCCGCGGCGGCCGCCGCGTGGGGGATGTACGCGATCGGGCTGCGCCTTCGGGGCCGCGCCACCGCCACGTTCCTGGTGCTGCTCTGGGGGCTGCTTCCGCACTCCGTGGTGCTGTCCATGGCGTACACGGAACCGGTGCTCACCGCGTTCGCCGCCTGGTCGCTGTACGCGGTGCTCAGCGGGCGCTGGCTGTGGGCGGGTTCGCTCGCCGCGCTCGCCGGTCTGTCCCGGCCCAACGGTTTCGCGGTGGCCGCGGCGGTCGGCGCGGCGGCCGCGTACGAGCTGTGGCCGCGGCGCGGCAGGCTGTCGCTCCGCCAGTGGGCCGGGGTGCTGCTCGCTCCGCTCGGCTGGGGCGGCTATGTGCTGTGGGTGGGGTGGCGGCGGGGCGATCCGCTCGGCGGCTACTTCGCGGTGCAGCGCGGCTGGGGCTCACGCTTCGACTTCGCGGCGGGCAACCTGGAGTTCGTCCGGCATCTCCTCGCCGACGGGGACCGGCTCGTCTTCCCGGTGACGCTTGTCCTCGTCGCGGCCGCCGTGCTGCTGTTCGGGCTGCTCGCCGCGGACCGGGCGCCGCTGCCGCTGCTCGTGTACAGCGGGGTGCTGCTGCTCGTCGCGGTCGGCGGCTCCGGGTTCTTCGAGTCGAAGCCGCGTTTCCTGCTGCCCGCGTTCCCGCTGCTGCTTCCGCTCGCCGCGGCCCTGGCCAGAACGGCGAAAGCCCGGCCGGTGCACGCCACGCTTGTGGTGACGGCCCTGGCCGGGCTCTCCCTGGGCTACGGGGCCTATCTGGTGACCCTGGCCCGTATACCGCTGTGACGCTGTGACGCTTACGCGTCGTCGTCGGGCTTCTCCGACGAGTCGACATCCTCGACCAGGCCGAGGTGCTCCACGAGCCACTTGTCGAACTCGATGGCGGCCCGCACCCAGCTGACCGTCGACGACACGAAGTGCTCCAGGCTGACGCCGGTGCCGATCAGCATCTGCGCCTCACCCACGACGCGGACGGTGGTCGGGCCACCCTCCTCCTCGTGGGTGTGGGTGTAGACCTTGGGCCACAGGGTGCGGCGGTTCCAGTCGTCGACGGCGTCGAGGATCTGGGCCTTGTCCCCGATGTCGTGCGGCCGGTCGTAGAACGTCCGCACCGAGAAGACCTGCTGGTCGCCCTCGCCACGGAACATGAAGTACGTGCGGAAGTTCTCCCACGGCGCCGCGAGGTCACCCTCGTCGTCGACGACGTGCTTGAGCTCCATCTGGTCCAGGAGCTGCTTCACCAGGTCCTGATCGGGGACGACGGGGCCCGCCGGTCCTGCGGCCTGCGGTTCTTGCTGGCCCCCGAAGTTCGGAATCGAGGACGGGTCGATGCTCACCGTGTATTTCCCTTCGTACGGATTGCGCCCATCCTCCACCATCGACGGCGGGTAGCCGCAACCCCTGACGACGGCGATCCGCCGCGAGCGGAAACGGGCTCCCGACGCCCCTTACCGCACCGGTCCCACGAGCAGCCCGTCCCCGGCCACGTCCACCCGCACCGTGTCGCCGTCCCTGACCTCGCCGGAGAGGATCTCTCTGGCCAGGCGGTCGCCGATCGCGGTCTGCACGAGCCGGCGCAGCGGCCGCGCGCCGTACGCCGGGTCGTTGCCCTCGTCGGCCAGCCAGGCCAGGGCCTCGGGGGTGACGTCGAGGGTGATGCGGCGCTCGGCGAGGCGCCGGGCCAGGCGGTCGACCTGGAGCCGCGCGATGTGCGCCAGCTCGTCCCTGGACAGCGCCGAGAAGACCACCAGGTCGTCCAGACGGTTCAGGAACTCGGGCTTGAAGCTCGCCCGTACGACCTCAAGGACCCGCTGCTTCTTCTCGTCCTCGGTCGCCACCGGGTCCACGAGGTGCTGGCTTCCCAGGTTCGACGTGAGGATCAGGATGGTGTTGCGGAAGTCCACGGTCCGGCCCTGGCCGTCGGTGAGTCGGCCGTCGTCGAGGACCTGGAGCAGCACGTCGAAGACCTCCGGGTGCGCCTTCTCCACCTCGTCGAGCAGCACCACGCTGTACGGGCGGCGCCGCACCGCCTCGGTGAGCTGGCCGCCCTCCTCGTACCCGACATAGCCGGGCGGGGCGCCGACGAGGCGGGCGACGGAGTGCTTCTCGCCGTACTCGCTCATGTCGATACGGACCATGGCCCGCTCGTCGTCGAAGAGGAAGTCCGCGAGGGCCTTGGCCAGTTCGGTCTTGCCGACGCCGGTCGGGCCGAGGAACAGGAACGAGCCGGTGGGCCGGTCCGGGTCGGCGATGCCCGCGCGGGTGCGGCGGACCGCGTCGGAGACCGCGCGTACGGCCTCGGACTGGCCGATCAGCCGCTTGCCGAGCTCGTCCTCCATGCGAAGCAGCTTCTGGGTCTCGCCTTCGAGGAGGCGCCCGGCGGGGATGCCGGTCCAGGAGCCGACCACGTCCGCGATGTCGTCGGGGCCGACCTCCTCCTTGACCATGGTGTCCCTGGCGACCTCTTCCTCGGCGGCCGCGGCCTCCGCCAACTCCCGTTCCAGCTCCGGGATCTCGCCGTAGAGCAGCTTGGAGGCGGTGTCGAAGTCGCCGTCGCGCTGGGCGCGTTCGGCCTGGCCGCGGAGTTCGTCGGCCCGCTCCTTGAGCTCGCCGACACGGTTGAGGGAGGTCTTCTCCTTCTCCCAGCGCGCGGTCAGGCCGCGCAGCTCCTCCTCCTTGTCGGCGAGGTCGCGGCGCAGCTTCGCCAGGCGCTCCCGGCTCGCGGCGTCGGTCTCCTTGCCGATCGCCAGCTCCTCCATCTTCAACCGGTCGACGGAGCGCTGGAGTTCGTCGATCTCGACGGGCGAGGAGTCGATCTCCATACGGAGCCGGGAGGCGGCCTCGTCGACCAGGTCGATGGCCTTGTCGGGCAGGAAGCGGGAGGTGATGTACCGGTCGGAGAGGGTGGACGCGGCGACAAGGGCGGAGTCCGCGATGACGACCTTGTGGTGGGCCTCGTACCGGCCCTTGAGGCCGCGCAGGATCGCGATGGTGTCCTCGACGGACGGCTCGGCGACCAGGACCTGCTGGAAGCGGCGCTCCAGGGCCGGGTCCTTCTCGATCCGCTCGCGGTACTCGTCGAGCGTCGTGGCGCCGACCATGCGCAGCTCGCCGCGGGCCAGCATGGGCTTGAGCATGTTGCCCGCGTCCATGGCGGAGTCGCCGCCGGCGCCCGCGCCGACCACGGTGTGCAGCTCGTCGATGAACGTGATGATCTGCCCGTCGCTCTCCTTGATCTCGGAGAGCACGGTCTTCAGGCGTTCCTCGAACTCGCCGCGGTACTTGGCGCCCGCGACCATCGCGCCGAGGTCGAGGGAGACGAGCCGCTTGTTCCGCAGGGACTCCGGTACGTCGCCCTTCACGATGCGCTGCGCGAGCCCTTCGACGACGGCGGTCTTGCCGACGCCGGGCTCGCCGATGAGCACGGGGTTGTTCTTCGTGCGCCGGGAGAGCACCTGCACGACGCGGCGGATCTCCTGGTCCCGGCCGATGACCGGGTCGAGCTTGCCCTCGCGCGCGGCCGCGGTGAAGTCGGTGCCGAACTTCTCCAGGGCTTTGTACTGCCCCTCGGGGTCGGGGGTGGTCACGCGCCGCCCTCCCCTGGCCTCGCCGAACGCCTCAAGCAGCCTCTTGTCACTCGCACCCTGTTCCTTCAGTACGTCCGCGGCCGCACCGCCCTTCGCGGCGGTGCCGATGAGCAGATGCTCGGTGGAGAGGTAATCGTCGCCCAGGTCCTTGGCTCGCCGCGCCGCGTCCGCGATGACGGCGAGCAGTTCCCGGTTGGGCTGCGGCGGCGCGACCGTGGAACCGGTCACACTCGGCAGGCCCGCGAGCACGCGCTCGGCGCCGGAGCGTACGGCGGCCTGGTCGGCCTCGACCGCGGCGAGCAGGTCGGTGATGTTCTCGTTCTCCTGGCCCTCCAACAGGGCGAGGAGCAGGTGCGCCGGCGTCAGGTCGGCGTGCCCACCGGACACGGCCCGGCTCGTCGCCGCGTTGATCGCGTCCCGGCTCCGGTTCGTCAGCTCGGCATCCACGTGCGCGTTACCTCCTGGGTTCTCCGCTTCCTTCTCACGCTGACTGGGCCAACGTGCATAAAGTTGAGTCTATTCCACTCAAGGTGGGAGCGGTACGCGATTCCGGGGCGCGATTCCGGGGCACCGAGGCGCCGGGGATAGATTCCGGGGCATGGCCATCGACCCCCGCACCCCCGGCGCCGACTACCTCAGCTTCTGGCGCGAACGGCACGTGTGCACCTTGACGACTTTGCGCCCCGACGGCACCCCGCACGTCGTCCCGGTGGGCGTCACGTACGACCCGGAGGCGGGGGTGGCCCGCGTCATCAGCAGCAAGTCCAGCAAGAAGGTCAGCAACATCCTGGCGGGGGGCGCGGACGGCGGCGCGGCCGCCGTCTGCCAGTTCGCGGGCCGGCTCTGGGCCTCCCTGGAGGGCCGGGCCCGGATACGCACCGAGCCGGAGGCGATAGCCGACGCGGAACGCCGCTACGCGGAACGCTACGGCCGCACCCCTTCACCCAACCCGAACCGGGTGCTGATCGAGATCACCTTGCACAAGGCACTGGGCAGCAAGTCCCTGCACAAATCCAGCCCGTCTGGGGGCACCTCCCAGCGGTAGCTGGGGGAGTTTGAGGACAAGCCCGCAGGGCGATCGACGGCACCCGAGTCGACGGTGCGGCACGGACCACGGAACAGCACCCGTAACAAACACAACGGCGCCACCGCGAACCAGGTTCACGGTGACGCCGCTGCGGGGGGAAGCGCCTGGGCGATCTTTGACGACGGGGGAATCGCTTCAGGCACTGCGGGGGGTGGCTGGTACTGCTTCCGGCTCGATCAGTTCGTGATCGCGCTGGTCGAGATTGACGAAGATCATTCCGTATCGGATCGCGCAGCGCACCGGCTGAGGCGCGCCCCGCGGCTTGCGCAGGCAGCGGAAGGCCCGCACATCGTCGTCCTCGTCGTCACGGACGACGAGGATCGGCTCACCGAAGAGGGTGACCATCAACGAATCGCCGGGGCCCGGCAGGGCCGTGACGAGGTCGATGAAGTGCCACCCGGATCGGTAGGCGGATGCCATTTCGCGCCGGAAGGTGGTGTCTTCAGGGATGCTCATTGCGGTCAGTCCCAGCTCGGTTCGTCGACTGCGGCAAGGTCCCAGCTCGGCTCCTCCGCCGCGACGATGTCCCAGCTGGGTTCCTCTGCCGGCGCGACATCCCAGCTGGGTTCCTCCGCCGAGGCGAAGTCCCAGCTCGGCTCCTGCGCCGGCGCGATGTCCCAACTCGGCTCACCCGGAGCCGCGATCAGGTCCCAGCTGGGTTCGCCGGGCTCAGCCACCGTGGCGACAGAGGGCGATGGACCGGCACTAACGGCCGACTCCACGACCCCCACCGCGGTGGCGGCGATGAAGGCGACAGCAACCACTGTGCGTATGAGTCTCTTGGCCATTACCGAGCAACCTCACTTGATGATGTCGCGTCCTAGCCCCCGCAGACATGACGATGGCTCACACTCCGCCCTCACACCACCGAGGCCAGGCATCATGTTCCTGATATGCAGGAGCCTGGGGGTGTACACATGGGGACAGAACTGAATAACGCGGACCACCCTCACTCGCACGAGGAGTTGTGCGGAGCGGGCCGGGAGCTCTACGCAAGTGCCCTGCGTAGAGGCCGAATCGCCCGGTCAGAGATGCAGGCGGCGCCCTGCCTCATAGATCTGGCCCTCCTCCACCCCGACCCCGACGACGCCCAGTGGCTCCGCCCGGTCCCGCCGTCCGCCGCTCTCGCGCAGTTGCTGCTGCCCATCGAACGGGAGATCCAGGACCGCCGTCGCCACACCGTCGCGCTGGCCGACGCGTTTGAGCCATTCATGGCGATCAGCGCGATCGACCCCCCGACCACGCACGCCATCACGGTGCTCGAAGGCCTCAGCCTGATCAACGCGGCCCTGGACCGCGTGGTCGCCGAGTGCACCGACGAACTGCTCACGGTCCAGCCGGGCAGCGCCCGCAAGCCCAAGGCGGTCAACGAGGCGCTCGACCGGGTCCGGCCACTCCTCAACCGCGGCATCAAGATGCGCACCCTCTACCAACACACCGCCCGGCACACCGAGTTGACGCTCAACTATCTGGAGCACGTGGGCCCGGAGGTCGAGGTGCGCACACTTGAGGAGATCATCGACCGGCTGATCATCGTCGACCGGAAGGTGGCCTTCATCCCGGCCCGCAGCGACCGGCAGGTCGCCCTCGAACTCCGCCACCCCGGCCTCGTCGACTATCTCGTCGGCGTCTTCGACCAGTTCTGGCAGCTGGCGGTGCCGCTCAACGGAGACATTCCGTACGACGCCAAGACGGACGGCATCACCGGCGTGCAGCGGTCCATCGCGAAGCTGCTCGTGGAGGGCCACGTCGACGAGGCGATCGCCCGCCGGCTCGGCATGAACGTCCGGACCTGCCGCGCCCACATCGCCAAGCTGGCGGCCACCCTCGGCAGCGGCAGCAGGACCCAACTCGGCTATCTGATCGCCAAGTCGGGCCTCCTGGAGGAGCAGCTCCAGTGACGGCCCGAAGCGGGCAGTACGTCCCCTTTGGGTCCCCTCAGTACCCTGCCCCCGCAACAACATGAGGCTTCCCGCCCCCACTCACGTGCCGCATAGTTGAAGGGCGAACCTCAGCGTCCCGGCTGGTTCCCCTCCGGTCGGGGCGTACCCCACGCACCACCCCCAATGACCCGATCCCCCTTGAAC
>NZ_JAAAHS010000337.1 GCF_009908195.1 Streptomyces boluensis
GTGCTGGGCCGGGTCCGCTGGGGTGGAGCGCTACTTGGTGCTACTTGCCCGACAGTGCCGCGACCGCCGTGCGGGCCGCCTTCAACGCGCCGTCGCGCATGGTGTCCGCCTTCGGTGCGCCCTGCGACTCGAAGTCGGAGCCGGTGTACGTGACCGTGACCAGGGCATTGCGGGAGCGGACGACGACCCGCGCCTCGCGGGTCTGTTGCTTGTCCTTCTCCTTGATCGTCACCGTGACGGAGGCCCGGTCGCCCAGGCCGGACACGGCTTCACCGGAATCCTGCGCCCGCGCGGTGAAGGCCGTCCGCGCGTCCGCCGCCGACTCGCGCACGTCGTACCCGACGTCGAGCCAGCGGTAGTCGTACCCCTTCAACGCGCTCCACGCGCACGTGCGGCGGCTTTCCGGGGCGGTGAGGCGCAACTCCTTGCCGCCCCGCTCCGCGTCCGGGACGAGATCCTTGACGGTGTCGTGGCTGAGCACCTCGCAGGGCGCGGGCGGCTTCGCGTACGTCGGCTCGGGCTTCGCCCCGGTCTGCGCGGCGGCCAGCGGCTTCGGCTCGACCGGGGCGTACGGCCCGGTGGTCCAGGCCCAGCCCGCTGTGGCGAGGGCGGCTACGGGCAGCAGTCGCCCGGCGAGCAACAGCGGCAAGGAGCGCACGATCGGTCCTCCTCCTGCGGCGGGACGCGGTCAGCGAGGTGTGAGGGACGAGCGTGTCACACGGGGTGCGCTGCGGGATAGGGGCGTCGGCGGTACGCGGTGTGGGGCCTCCTCTCGTGTGCCGTACACGCGTTTCGGGGGCCGGTCATGACGGCTCAGGGCCGGTCGAGGGAGCCGTCGCCGTCCCGGTCCGCCCGGTGCCGATTTCGTGCTCCACGCGCGTGACGGCGAGAAACGCGCCGTACGCCACCAGGTGCACGAGACAGTGGTCCGTGCGCGGAGGCGTCAGCCAGGCCGCCACGTCGTCGTCGGTGAGGCGGTACGGGGCGACGGCGGCGAGTACGGCGAGCCGGGCGCCGGGGCGGTCCGTACCCGGCAACTCCGGCCAGCGCACCGGGGGATGAGCGCCGTCCCAGTCGGCGACCGTGCGCGTGACCAGGGCCTGGTCCTCCTCGCTCAGGAGCCCGGCGCCCATCGACGCCACCTCGCGGAACGCCGCGTACGCCGGGGCGACAGGGGTGCCTGCGGCCCAACCGGGCCCACTGTCCGCCGAGTTGTCGCCATCGGCAGGCCCGTCCAGGTCCGTGTGGGCGGCGCGGAACCTCGGGTCGAGGAACGCGAGACTCGCGCCCGGCGCGGGGGTGCGGCGTACGGCCCGCGACAGGGCCTCCCCCTCGGGGCCGCGCAGGAGGTCGGCGGGGCGTACCCCTTCGGGCAGCAGGTTCTCGGTGAGCAGGGCGGACACGACGCGGTTGATGAAGTGGAACGCGAGGACCGTGCCGATGTACCCGGGTGCGTGCGCGTCGGGGAAGGGCGCCGTGGCGAGTTCGGGAGCGCCGGGTGTGCGGGTCGCCTTCGCCCAGGCGAGCACGCGCGCGTGGTGCTCGTCGTCCGGTGCGCCGTCGCGCGCCACAGCGTCGGCCAGGTGCGGTGCGCCGCCCGCGTGCAGCAGCAGAGTGTGGGCGTCCACGCAGAACGGGCAGCGGTTGGCGAGCGAGACGCCGAGGGCGGCCACCGTCTTCCCGTTGCGCGGCCCCGGCCCGTCGAGCAGCGACTCGCGCATCAACGCCCAGGTGGCGGCGGCCAGTTCGGGCGACGCCGACAGGACGACGAACGGTGCCGGTTCCGCGATGCCGAAGTCGGCGGCGATCTGCGCGTACAGCTCGGCCAGCTCGGCGGTCGGTCCGGTCGGTCCGGTCGCGGACGTGGGCGGTACGGGGTCGGTGTAGCGGTAGGGGGTCTGCATGGGGGTCTCCGGTGGGTGGGTGTGTGTGCGGATCTGGGGGCCTGGCTTGTACGTGCGCCTCGTGCTGGCTCGTGCCGTCTCGTGCTGGCTCGTGCCGTGTCGCCGTCTCGCCGTTTCGTGCAGTACGGCCGCCGGGGTGGCCCCCTCGGTGTGGTCCGATGCTCGCCCTGCGGGGGTCGTCAGGTCGTCGCCCGGCGGGAGCGGTTCGGGGCTGCCTCCGGAAGAGTGGTCCGGCCCTTCGACTACTCCCGGCGGAGTAGCGCGGAAGCGGTCTTTCCGGGCGACGCGGGTTGTCAGTGGCGCCGCCTAGAGTGCGGACATGGGGGAGAAACGCTCGAGGGCCGCCGGCTCCGACACCAAGCGAACTCGACTGGCCGGTACGGCCGTTGCGGCTCTCGTCGCGGCCGTCGTCGCGGCGCTCGGGTGCCTCGCCGCGTCCTCGGCGGGTGCCACCGCGGTGGACTACGGCCTGGTGATCGTCGGCTCCCTGGCCCTCGCGGGACACGCCACAGCGCCCCGCACCGTGCTCGCCGTCACGACGCTCTGCCTCTCCGTCCATGTGCTGCACGCCCATCCCGGAGCCGTGGCGGCCGTACCGGTCATAGGTGCCGTACACACAGCGGCGCGGGTCGGGTACCGAGGGGTCGCCGCCGTCGCGACCGGAATCTTCCTCGCGGCGGTCCTGACATCCGGCCTCCTGGCGGGCGAACCGGTCGGGGACTTCGCGGGGCGCGCCCTGCTGCTCGCGGGCTGGTTCCTGTGCGCCCTCGTGACCGGGCTCGCCGACAAGAACTGGCAGGCCTACCTGCGCCAGACCGAGAAGCGCGCGGCGGAGGCGGAACGCACGCGGGAGGAGGCCGCCCGGCGCAGAGCCGGTGAGGAACGACTGCGTATCGCCCGGGAGTTGCACGACTCGCTGACCCACAGCATCTCGATCGTCAAACTCCAGGCGGGCGTCGCCGTCCACCTCGCGCGTAAGCGGGGCGAGGAGGTCCCGGAGGCCCTGCTCGCCATCCAGGAGGCGAGCGGCGAGGCGATGCGCGAACTGCGCGCCACCCTCGACGTGCTGCGCGAGGAACGGCCGCCGGGCAGCCTCGCCGACCTGGTGCGCCGCGCCAGAGCCGCCGGGCTCGCCGTGGAGCTCACGCTGCGCGGCACCGACGGCACCCTGCCCGACGCGGTGGAGGCCGCGGCGTACCGCATCGTGCAGGAGGCCCTGACCAACGCCGCGCGGCACGCCGGGCCCACCGGGGTGAGTGTGGAACTGGCCCTGACAGAGGGGGAGTTGGAGGTGCGGGTCACGGACGACGGGCGGGCCTCGCCGGACCGCCCGTGCACCCCGGGCACGGGCCTGACCGGGATGCGCGAGCGCGTCACCGCACTCGGCGGCACCCTGCGGGCCGGGCCACGCGCGGAGGGCGGTTTCGCGGTGCGGGCCCGGCTTCCGCTGCAGGCACGGGGGCAGGCACCTTCGCAGCTACGGGGGCGGGCACCTTCGCAGCCGCAGCCGCAGCCGCAGCCACACGCACAGGCACAGGCGCAGGCGCGCGAGCCGGCGGCCGGGGACCGAGACCGGGACCGTACGGGAAGGGCCGGGAGCGCATGATCAGAGTGGCGCTGATCGACGACCAGGCCCTGATGCGGGCGGGTTTCCGTGCCCTGCTCGACGCCGAGGAGGGCATCGAGGTGGTCGGGGAGGCAGCCGACGGCGCGGCGGGCCTGGACCTGGTGCGCGCGCACGTGCCGGACGTCGCACTGGTCGATGTACAGATGCCGGTGATGACAGGCATCGAGGCGACCCGGCGGATCGCGGCCGACCCGTGCCTCGCGGGAGTGCGCGTCATCATCCTCACCAACTACGGCCTGGACGAGTACGTCTTCGACGCCCTGCGGGCCGGTGCCAGCGGCTTCCTGCTCAAGGACACCGAACCCGCCGACCTGCTCGCCGCCCTCCGCGTAGTGGCGGACGGTGAGGCGCTGCTCTCACCGTCCGTCACGCGCCGCCTGATCGGCGCGTTCGTCGCCCGTCCGCCGGACCTCCTCACGGCCCCCGGCCTCGACGGCCTGACCCGCCGCGAGCGGGAGGTCACCGCCCTCGCCGCCCGAGGCCTCAGCAACGAGGAGATCGCCGCGCGCATGGTGATCAGCCCGTTCACCGCCAAGACCCATGTGAGCCGCGCGATGACGAAACTCGGCGCCCGCGACCGGGCCCAACTCGTCGTGTTCGCCTACGAGTCGGGCCTGGTCCGGGCGCGCGACGGCACGGACGGCGGGCAGGGCACGGGCCGATGAGCGGGGGCCCGGGACATGCGCCGGGACAACCGTAGGGAGCCCGGTCGGCGGCGCTACGGCACCCGGCCCGTCCACTCCGGAGTGGCGAACTTGAGGCGGGCCAACTCCTGGGCCGTGGCCAGCTCCTCCTCCGTGACCGTGCCCTCCGTCAGGCCGTGGCGGGTGCGGAAGGAGTCGATCATGCGGTCGATGACGGCCTCGCGCGGAAGGCCCGTCTGGCGGCGCAGCGGATCGACGCGCTTCTTCGCGCTTTTCGTGCCCTTGTCGGAGAGCTTCTCGCGGCCGATCCGCAGCACCTCGACCATCCGGTCGGCGTCGATGTCGTACGCCATCGTCACGTGGTGCAGCACCGCGCCGTCCCCGCCGGTGATCCGCTTCTGCGCCGCGCCCGCGATCTTCCCGGCCTCTGTGGCGATGTCGTTCAGCGGCTGGTACCAGGCCTTGATGCCCATGTCGCCGAGCGCGGCGAGCACCCAGTCGTCGAGATACGAGTAACTGTCCGCGAAGGACAGCCCCTGCACCAGCGCCTGGGGCACGGAGAGCGAGTACGTGATGGTGTTGCCCGGCTCGCAGAACATCGCGCCGCCGCCGCTGATCCGCCGCACCACCTCGATGCCGTGGCGCCGGGCGCTGTCCGGGTCGACCTCGTTGCGCAGCGACTGGAAACTGCCGATCACCACGGCGGGCGCGGCCCACTCCCAGACGCGCAGCGTCGGCGGCCGGAGCCCGGCCGCGACCTCGGTCGTCAGGACCTCGTCGAGCGCCATGTGCAGGGCCGGGGTCTGCGGGCCCTCGTGGATCAACTGCCAGTCGTAGTCGGTCCAGTCGGTGGCGTGCGCGAGGGCCCGCCGCACCGCGACGCCGACCCCCTCGGCGGTCAGCCCGTACATCACGGTGCCCTCCGGCAGCGCCCCCTCGATCCGGGCGGCGAGGCCCGCCGCGTCGGTGTCGGCGGGCGCCCCCTCCAGGGCCGAACTCAGCGTGCGGAACGCCTCGTCGGGCTCGAGGAAGAAGTCACCGGCCACCCGGACCTCACGCAGCACGCCGTCCGCCACTTCGAGGTCGACGACGACGAGCTTGCCGCCGGGGATCTTGTACTCACCGTGCACCGTGACGACCTCCTCCGGACCGGCGTGCCTCACACCTGGGTTGAACCGGTGCAAATCGTACTCCGGTACGGGGGATCCGCCCCGGCCGCCCGGAAACGTGCACCACGCGCGCGTGGCCGGGGCGGCCGGGCCGGACCCTCACGACGGCGACACGGTGAGCGGACCGACCGTGGGCAGTTGGCGGGGCTCGGTGGGCTCGGTCGGCTCAGCGGACTCGGTCGGCTCGGGGGGTTCGACGGCCTCGGTGCCCTCGGTGCCCTCGGTGCCCTCGGTGCCCTCCGTGCCCTCGACGGCCTCGGTGGGCTCGGCAGGCTCGACGGTTTCGACGGGCGGCTCGGTCACTGTCGCCGCCCTCGCGGTGGTCGCCGCCCTCGCCGTGGTCGACGCGGGCGGTGCGGCGCTGTTCGGCCAGTGGCCGTCGAGGACCAGGTCGACCACCGGCCGGTACGCCGACTCCGCCTCGCGGTCCAGGCGTTCGTGCGTGGCGATGCGGTACAGCAGGGCGCGGACGAGGAGTTGGCGCCAGTCGGACACGTTCTGCCAGCGGTCGAGGAGGCCGGGCTCGGCCCCGTACCAGCACAGCGCGTCCACCACGGCGACCGCCGACGCCCAGCCCGCCGGGCGCCAGTAGGGCGGCCAGTCGATGACGGCGGGCGGCAGGCCCTCGGCGTCGGCGAAGAGCACGTTGCCGAGCAGGTCGCCGTGGACGACCTGGCAGGTGTCGTCCGACAGCGGGGTGCGGGCGTCGAGCAGCGGTCCGACAAGGTCGAACTCCCGCGCGGGCAGGGCCTGTTCGGTCGCGGAGCTCGCCGTGTCGTGGCCCCAGGAGAACCGGTCCGCGCGGGTCCACGGGTCGTCCCGCTCGTCGAGGAAGTCCGGCCGCGGGACCTCCGCAAGGGCCGCGTGGAACGCCCGCCCCACGCGTACGACATCGTCCACGCGCCGCTCGTCGGCGGTGCCGGGCACCAGGCGCCAGGCCTCCCAGCCGGTCGCCGTCCAGGTGCCGTCCATGGCGCGTACGGGCGGCGCCACGCGGAACTCGTCGGACTCCGGCAGGGCGTTCAGGGTGTGCGCCCGCCAGGCCGTCTCGGTGCGCAGGCCGGTCCGCCTGAGGACGATGCCGTCCGCGCACCAGGTGCCGCCCTGGCCGCCGGGCAGCGGGCGCGCCGGACCCTCGGCGCCGAACGCGGCGAGCACCGCGAAGTCGGGCGGTTCCTGGCGGGTGATGGACGAGATCGACTTATTGGAATGAGAGGAATTGGGCTTATTTGCTCTGATCGCGAACATGGCGCGTGAGCGTAGCGGTGATCATGGCGCCACGCCCCCCGGATCCGCTTCGGCGTGGCGCCGGAACGCGCCCTTCGGGCGTCACCGGCGCGGGCGTACCGCCGTCCCCGGGTTCTCCCCGCGGCCCTTCCGGATGTTGGATGGGTCCGACCGACGTACGCGAACATCGAGGTCAGGTATGCGATTCACGACTCGTCCCACCCTGCAGGGCACCTTCGGCATGGTGTCCTCCACGCACTGGCTCGCCTCGCAGTCCGCGATGGCCGTCCTGGAGGACGGTGGCAACGCCTACGACGCCGCCGTCGCCGCCGGGTTCGTGCTGCATGTCGTCGAGCCGCACCTCAACGGCCCGGCCGGTGAAGTGCCGATCATCGTCGCGCCGGCCGACGGCGACGTACGCGTGCTCTGCGGACAGGGGCCCGCACCGGCCGGGGCGAGCGTCGACCACTACCGCGGCCTCGGCCTCGAACTCGTCCCCGGCACCGGCCCGTTGGCCGCCGCCGTGCCCGGCGCCTTCGACGCCTGGATGCTGCTCCTCCGCGACCACGGCACCAAGTCGCTGCCCGAGGTGCTGCGGTACGCGATCGGGTACGCCGAGGACGGGCACGCGCCCGTGGAGCGGATCGGCGCGACCGTCGACACGGTCAGGCCGCTCCTCGAGGGCGAGCCGGAATGGGCGACCTCCGCCGCCGTCTACCTGCCCGAAGGCCGCTCGCCGCGCCCCGGCGAGCTGTTCCGCAACCCCGCGCTCGCCGCGACCTGGCGGCGCCTGCTCGCCGAGGCCGCGCGGCCCGGCCGGGAGGCGGAGATCGAGGCGGCCCGCGAGGTCTGGCGCACCGGCTTCGTCGCCGAGGCCCTGGTGCGCCAGTCCGCCGTCCCCACCCTCGACACCAGCGGCCGACGCCACACCGGCACCCTGACGGCCGCCGACCTCGCCGGGTACTCCGCGCACTACGAGGCGCCCGCCACGTACGACTGGAACGGCTGGACCCTGTGCAAGGCGGGCGGCTGGAGCCAGGGCCCGGCGTTCCTCCAGCAGCTCGCCCTGCTGCCGGACGAGCTGCCCGCCCACGGCTCCGCCGACTACGTCCACCTGCTCGTCGAGGGCTGCAAGCTGGCGATGGCCGACCGCGAGGCCTGGTACGGCGACGCCGCCGACGTACCGCTCGACGCGCTGCTCTCCGCGCCGTACAACACCGCGCGGCGGGCGCTGATAGGCGAGCGGGCCGCCCGCGAACTGCGGCCGGGCAGCCCCGAGGGCCGCGCCCCGCGCCTCGCCGAGGCCGCCACCACGGTGCTCGACGGGCAGTACGCGATGGGTACGCCGGTCGCCGGGGCCGGGGAGCCGACCGTCGCCCGTGACGGGGCGACCCGCGGCGACACCTGCCACCTGGACGTCGTCGACCGCTGGGGCAACATGGTCGCGGCCACGCCGAGCGGCGGCTGGCTGCAGTCCAACCCGGTCGTGCCCGAGCTCGGCTTCCCGCTCGGCACCCGGCTCCAGATGGCCTGGCTCGAGCCCGGACTGCCGAACTCGCTCACGCCGGGGCGCCGCCCCCGCACCACCCTCACGCCGTCCCTCGCGCTGCGCGACGGCGTACCGGTGCTGGCCTTCGGTACGCCCGGCGGCGACCAGCAGGACCAGTGGCAGCTGCACTTCTTCCTCGCCGTCGCCCTGCGTGACCGGGTGCGCGGCGGCCTCGACCTGCAGGGCGCCGTCGACGCCCCCAACTGGCACACCGACGCGTTCCCCGGCTCGTTCTTCCCGCGCGGCATGCGGCCCGGCAGCCTCACCGTGGAGTCCAGGATCGGCGCCGACGTGATCGCGGAGCTGCGCGAGCGCGGCCACGACGTGACCGTGGGTGAACCCTGGTCGGAGGGCCGGCTCTGCGCGGTAGCCCGCGACCCGGAGACCGGGATCCTCTCGGCGGCCGCCAATCCGCGCGGGATGCAGGGGTACGCGGTCGGGCGCTGAGGGTCCGGGCGTGCGGGCCCCTGGTGGGGGTCCGGGCGGGTGCCG
>NZ_JAAAHS010000338.1 GCF_009908195.1 Streptomyces boluensis
ACGGGGGGGCTCGGGGCGTCAGGAGTCGGTACGGGCGCCCGCGCAGCGCAGCGCCATCGCGGTCAGCTCGGCGACGAGGGCCTCGACGGTGCCGGGTGCGGGGGTGGACACGGGGTCGACGAGGACCTCGCCGACCGCGCCGGTCAGCGCGGCCGCGGTGATCCACGGGTCCTGCGGCGGCAGCAGTCCGGCGTCGACGCCCTCGCGTACGACTTCGGCGAACAGGGCGTGGTAGCGGCGCCGGAACTCCAGCCGCTCCTGGCCGACCGCTGGTTCGGCGGGCGCGGCGAGCAACGCGTGGGCGAGGCCCGGCCGTTGGAGGGCGCGCCGCGCGAACAGGGCGACGCCGCGCGCCAGACGTGCCGCCGGTTCCCCGGCGCCGCGCAGGGTCTCGCCGAGTACGTCGACCTCGTGGCCCGAGGCGCGCCGGAACACCTCGACGGCCAGGGCCGACTTGGACGGGAAGTGCTGGTACACGGACCCGACGGACACCTCGGCGGCGGCGGCCACCGCGCCGACGGTGGTGTGCGCCCAGCCGGTCTCGGCGACCAGGTCGGTCGCCCGGGTCAACAGGTGTTCGCGGGCGGCGAGTTGGCGTCGGAGCACTTCGGGGGTCTTGCGGTAGGCCATGGGCAAGGAGTGAACCATCATTCAGTTCTTTGCGCCAGAGGCCGCCGGGAGCAGATGGGAGCAGGTGGGAGCAGGCGGGCGGGGCTCAGGTTCAGTCGGCGGGGCCGGCCCGGAAGGCGATCATCGCGGTGTCGTCGCGGTCGTCGGAGAGGTCCTGGAGGTGCCGCAGCAGGTCGGGCAGGTTCTCGTCGCGGTGGCGCTGGGCCGCGCTCGCCAGGCGTCGTTGGCCGTCGTCGAGGGCCGCGGTCGGGGTCTCGATCAGGCCGTCGGTGTAGTACAGGACGGTGTCGCCCTCGGTCAGGGTGTGCGTATGGGTGGTCCGGGCGACGCCGGGGGCCACACAGAGCGGCGGGTCCGCGCGGTCGCCGGTGAGGAACCGGGGCCGGTCCCGCGCGGGGATGAGCAGCGGCGGCGGGTGCCCGGCGTTGGACCAGGTCATCAACCAGGTGCCCGCGCGCCGCCGTTGGAGATGGGCGTGCACGACGGTGGTGAACGGGGCGACGTCGAGGCCTTCGGCGGCGTCGTCGAGCATGGCGAGCACCGTCGCCGGGGTGGAGTCGGGCCCCCTGTTCCAGGCGAGGCCCCTGAGCATGCTGCGCATCTGCCCCATCGCGGCCGCGGCGGTGAGGTCGTGCCCCGCTACGTCCCCGATGTCGAGGCCGAGCGTCCCGTCGGGGTGGACGATCGCGTCGTACCAGTCGCCGCCGATCTCCGTGACCGAACTGGCGGGCTCGTAGCGGGCGGCCAGGCTCGCCCCGGCCACGAGGGGCAGCCGGGTGAGGTGGGCGCGCTGCAGGCGAAGGGCCGTACGGCGGGCCTGCTGCAGTTCGAGGACCATGCGGATGGGCCGCTGCGCCTGGTGCAGCACCTCCCGCAGCCGTTCCACATCGGCGGGCGCGGGTGCGGGGGTGTCGCCGTTGGTGCTGGTCGCCGCGTAGCCGAGCACCAGGTCGTCGACGACCAGCGGGATGAGGGTCAGGCTGTTGGCGCCCGAATTCGTCAGCCACTCCTCGGTGACGGTCGGCACGAGGCCGGGCGGTACGGGGCCGCCGGGCGGAACCTCGAAGGTCCTGGCGGCCCGCGCTTCGAGGACCTCGCGCACGGTGTCCGTGACCGTGATGCTCTGGCCGCGCAGCGCGGGCGGGGCGGGCAGGTCCTGGCGGGTGGTGGACGCGACCCGGCGGACGGTGACCGTCGCGTTCTCCGGCAGCGGCCACGAGTCGCGCGCGAGCAGCAGAATCAGGCAGGCGTCGGCGAGTTCGGGCACGACCACCTCGGTGAGCGCGGCGAACGCCTCCCGCAGGGACCCGCCCGACACCTCGGCGACCCGCGCGACAAGCCGGTCCCCCAGGTCGGCCCGCCAGGTGCGTTCGACGTCGACGGTCGCGGCGATCCACTCCTCGGCCCGCCCGTCCCGGATGATCGGCGCGCACCGGGTGGCCATATGCCGGTACGAGCCGTCCGCGACCCGGACCCGGAACGTGCCGTGGAAGACCCCCGGCCGGGTCTGCGCGGCGGCGGTGCGCCAGGCCTCGACGAGCCGGTCGCGGTCGCGGGGGTGGATGTGTTCGAACCAGCCCTGGTCCGCCTGCCCGTGCCAGGGCTCCCCGGTGAGTGCCTGCCAGCCCGGGACGATCTCCTCCATGGAGCCGTCGGAGTGCATCACCCACACCATCTGCGACACGGCGGACACCAGTGCCTCGTACCGCTGGAGCGCGATCGTCCCGGCGGTGTTGTCCATGGCGACGACCAGGACCCCGGCGACGTCGTCGGGGAGGGTGACCGGTGTGCAGGAGTAGAGGAAATACCGGGCCAGGTACGGCAGTTCGGGTTCGGGTGTACGCGTGTCGGTGAGCTGGCGCGGCCGCCCGGTGGCGATCACCTCGTCGAGCACGGTCAGGAACTCGGCGGCGCCCGGTTCGGGGAACGCGTCCCGCGCGGGCAGCCCGACGGTCCGTGGGCCGAGCATCCTGATGTGCGCCGCGTTCACATAGACGAGCCGTGGCTCGGGGCCCGCGAAGAGTGCGACGCCCACCATGGTTTCGTCGAACAGCTTCGGGTCGAGCGCCCGCGCCGGGCTCATGTCCAGCACCACCGGGCGCGTGGACCACCCGCCACGCCCGCCACCACGCCCGCCGTCACGCCCCGCACGTGTCCGGCAGCTCTCAAGCCCCCGCGCTCCTGGGCCGGTAGACCGCGAGCGCCCAGATGATGAAGACGTCGAGGGCGATCATGATGACGCACCAGACGGGTGCGTACGGCAGGAACAGGAACTGGCCCACCAGCTTCAGCGAGGCCAGCGCGATCCCGGTGGCCCGCGCCCACCCTGCGCCGGAGATGATCCCCCAGCCGACGACCACGGCGATGACGCCGAGGACCAGCAGGATCCAGCCCCAGCTCGTGAGGCTGAGCTTGTAGACGTAGTCGCCGAGCCGGGCGTACACGTCGTCCTCGGCGAGGGCGGTGAAGCCCTGGAGCATGGCCAGGACACCGTTCACGAGCATCAGGACACCGGCGAACGTGACCCCTCCGGCCACCCATCCGCTGCTGCCCACGTCGTCGCTCGCTGCGCCTCCCGCTCCGTGGCTGGCTCCGTGGCTCGCTCCGTGGCTCGCTGCGTCTCTCGCTCCGTGGCTCGCTCCGTCAGGGACCGGTTGCTGACTCATGCTGCGACCTCGTGTCTCGCGGCTCGGGGGGCTGTGCTCGACTCACGCTGCGGATCGGCGGTGCGGATCCCGTACGGGGGATCCCGTACGGCGGGTCCGGCACCGATCCCCTTCGAAGTTCCGCCAGTTCGGCCGCGGCCACCACAGGCGCTGGTCCGACCGGGTGAGCCCGCGCGGCCACGCACGTACGCGGCCCCTGGGGGTACCTCACGTGCCCGAGGCCCGACATGCACCTTCCGCGCGGGGTGCGTTTACTGGACGGCAACCGGCCTGGGCGGGGGCGCCCGCCCGGCGCCCCGGCCCATCGGATGCGCCGACTTCGAGGCCTTGAGGGGAGCACCGTGCCCACACCCGAGGCCGCACCACCCGAACCCGCACCGCCCGAGAAGCCCGCACCGCCAGGGTCTGCCGAACCGGCGGCGCCGACGCTGCGGCAGACCCTGCTCAGCCGGGGCTACCTGCGGCTGCTCCTGCTGTGCGCGCTGCTCGGTGTGCCCATCGCCCTGGCCAGCTTCTTCTTCGTGTCCCTGCAGCACGAGCTGCAGCACGGCGTGTGGGAGGCGCTGCCGGAGGCGCTCGGCTACGACCGGGCGCCCTGGTGGTGGCCGCTGCCGACGCTGCTGCTCGCCGGGCTGATCGTCGCGCCGGTCGTCACGCGTATGCCGGGCGCGGGCGGGCATGTGCCGGTGCACGGCCTGGGCGGCACACCGCTCGGGCCACGGGAGTTGCCCGGTGTCGTCCTCGCCGCGATCGCGACGCTGCCACTCGGTGTCGTACTCGGCCCCGAGGCACCGCTGATGGCCGTCGGCAGCGCCCTCGCACTACTCTCCCTGCGCGCCCTGCGGCAGGCACCCGACCCGCGCGGGACCATGGTGCTCGCCACCGCCGGGTCGACCGCCGCGATCTCCACCATCCTCGGCGGGCCCATCGTCGCGGCCGTGATGGTGGTCGAGGCGGCCGGGCTCGGCGGCGCCCAGCTCGTGGTCCTGCTGCTGCCGTGCCTGATCGCCAGCGCGGCCGGTGCCCTGGTCTTCACCGGCTTCGGCGAGTGGACCGGCCTGTCCGTCGGCGGGCTCGAACTCCCCGTCGTACCACCGAACATGACGCCCGACGCCGGTGACTTCCTCTGGGGCGTGCCCGCCGCCGCACTCATCGCGTCCGTCATCACCGCGGGCCGCGCGCTCGGCTTCGGCACGGCCCGCTGGACCCGGCGGCACACCGCGCGGCGCACTGTCCTGGCCGCACTCGCGGCCGGTGTCAGCCTCACCGCGTACGCACTGCTCACCGACCGCTCCCCGGAGGAGGCCGCGCTCTCCGGACAGGCGGCGCTCGGCCAACTCGCCGAGCACCCGCACTCCTGGTCGGTGGCGGCGCTCGTGGCCCTCGTCGCCTGCAAGGGCCTGGCGTGGGGGCTGTGCCTGGGCGCGCTGCGCGGCGGCCCGATCTTCCCGGCGGTGCTGCTCGGCGCGGCGATCGGCGTGGCCTGCGCTGGGCTGCCGGGGCTCGGCACGGCACCGGGCCTCGCTCTCGGTATCGCGGCGGCCGCGGCGGCGATCACCGGACTCCCGCTGACCAGCGCCATCCTCGCGGTGCTGCTGCTCGGCCCGGACGGCCAGGATCAGATGCCGCTCATCGTCACGGCGACCGTCGTCGCGTTCGTCACCGCGCAGTTGCTACGCCGCGGGGAGACGCGGGAGCCGGAGGGTGCGGGTCAGCCCACCGGCCCGTGAGCGCGGCAGAACGCGCGTACCGCCGCCGAGAAGTCTTCCGGCGCCTCCAGGTTGCTGAGGTGCCCGGCGCCGGGGAGCAGCACGAGGTCGGCGTGCGGGATCGCTTCGTGGAAGGCGCGGGCGACGGTCAGCGGGGAGCGTACGTCGGCGTCGCCCCAGAGCAGCAGTGTCGGCACCGCGATCCGGGGCAGCAGGTCGGTCTCGTCGGCCTCGGCCATCAGGGACAGTTGCGCGGCCATGGTCGCGGGGCGGACGTCCCGGTCCATGTCCGCGAGCAGCCGCGCGTACCGCGCGGGCGGCTCGCCCGCGAACAACCCGGGCACGGACGGGTCGAACTCCTCGGGGGGCGCCGCGAGCATCCGCCGCACCCCCGCGACGCGGGCCTCGACCTCCGCCGGGGGCAGCGAGCCCTTCCAGCCCGCGTACGTGTCCACGAGGAGCAGCGTCCTGACCAGGTCGGGGCGGTGCCGGTACAGCTCAAGGACGACCGTGCCGCCCCAGGAAAGCCCGGCGACGTGCGCGGGGCCGAGGCCCACGTCCTCGATCACGGCGGCGAGGGCGTGCGCGAAGTCCGCGAGCGTGCAGTCGGGCGGCAGGTCGGCGGACCGCCCCGACCCCGGCTCGTCCCAGGCCACGACGGTGAACTCGGCGGCCAGGGCGTCGAGTTGAGGCTGCCACATCCTGCCGTCGAGACCGGCCCCGTGCACGAGGACGAGCGCCGGGCCCTGCCCCGTCCGCGTATAGGCGATCTCGAGGCCGCCTGCCCGCACCACTGTCATACGGCCAGGCTACGAGCGGGCCCGGTGCGTCACCCGACGTGGCACCCCACATATCACCCGGTGGAGCGCCCGGAGGTGGCTGCCGCGTGCAGGTCGCGCAGCAGCGCCTCATCTACTGGGGCGGCGACATCCTGTACTACGCGTCGCGCTACCTGACCGCCGAGCTGTGCGACCGGTTCCGCGCCCCGGCGTCAAGGAGGTCGCCGCCGCCAACACCACGCAGTCGACGCACCTGACGGTCGAGGCCGCGACGAAGGCCGCGCAGGCCGCGCTCGACGCCGCGAAGAAGGAGAACCAGCGGGTCTCCGTCGCGGTCGTCGACCGCAACGGCAACACCATCGTGACGCTGCGCGGCGACGGCGCCGGCCCGCAGGCGTACGAGTCGGCCGAGAAGAAGGCGTACACGGCCGTGTCCTGGAACGCGCCGACCTCCGAGCTGGTCAAGCGCCTGGAGCAGGCCCCGAACCTGAAGGACATTCCGGGCACCCTCTTCCTCGGTGGTGGCGCCCCGGTGACCTCGAAGGACGCCCCGATCGCGGGTGTCGGTGTCGCGGGCGCCCCGTCCGGTGACCTCGACGAGAAGTTCGCCCAGGCCGGCGTCGCCGCCCTCGCGAAGTAACCCGCACCGGCTGAAGCAACCCGAACCGGCTGACGGGCGCCGCACCCCGGCGCCCGTCCGTCCGTCGCGTATCACCAGGCGCGGATCCGCGCGTCAGCGCATGCAGAGGCCGCCGTTGGCGTCCGCGATGAACTCTGGTCGTCCGAGGCGGCCCACCGGGATCTTCACGGCACTTCTCCCTGCGAGGGGCGGTGTACTGCGGGCGTTCCGAGGCGTTCTGGGGCGTTCTGGGGCGTTCTGGGGCGTTCTGGGGCGTTCTGGGGCGCCCTCAAGTGGCGGCGTACAGCGGGGTGTTGTCAGGCGAGGTGGTTCTCGATCCAGGTGCCGTGGGCGAGCAGTCGCGCTTCGTCGTGTGCGGGTCCGACCACCTGGATGCCGAGCGGCCGTCCGTCGGCGGCACGCAGTCCGGGTACGGCCACGGCCGGGAGGCCGCATGCCTGCCAGGCGCGGCTGAGTGCGGGATCGCCGGTCGCCGCCAGGCCCTCGGGTGCGGCGCCCGGCGCGGCCGGGCCGACGATCACGTCGTACGTCGACAGGAGTTCGGCGATGCGGATACGGGCTGCCGCCACCGTCCTCCTGGCCTCGTCGTACTCGGCGTCCGTGGTGCGCTCCCCGGCGCGGAGGAGTGCGGCCAGGGGTGCGCTGAGGCGGTCCGCGACCGCGCGTTCCTCGGCGCGCTCACGTGCCGCCTCGTACGCCATGACGACGGGGTGGGCCGCGGTGACCTCGGCGACGAGCCGCTCCTCGGGGAAGTCGTCCACCAGCGCGCCGCCGTCCGCGAGGCGTGAGCGGACCGACCGCAGCGCCTCGCGCATCTCGCCGTCGACCACGCCGAGCGCTTCGGCCGACCAGAACAGCACGCGCGGCGGGCGGCCCGGCGCGGCGGCGGCCCCGTCGAGCGCACTCCCGTCGAGCGCAGCCTTGTCCAGCCCACGACCGTCGAGCGCGCTCCAGGCCACGGCGAGGTCGGCGGCGGACGCCGCGAAGACGCCGTGGCTGTCCAGGCTGGGGCTGAGGCCGACCACCCCGTCGAGCGGGAACCGTCCGTGGGTCAGGACAAGCGAGGCCACCCCGCAGTACGCGGCGGGCCGGGTGACGGAGCCCGCCGTCTGGGAGCCGATGGCGAGCGGCACGTGACCGGCGGCGACGGCCGCGGCCGAACCGCTGGAGGAGCCGCCCGGCGTGTGCCCCGGCGCGGCCGGGTTGTGCGTCGGACCGGGAGCGAAGAACGCGAACTCGGTGGTGACGGTCTTCCCCAGGACGACGGCACCGGCCCGGCGCCACGCCCTGACGATCGGCGCGTCAGCGCGTGCCGGAGCGGCGTCGGCCCGCAGCGCCGAACCGCACCGGGTGGGAAGTCCGGCGACGTCGACGATGTCCTTCACGCCGAACGGGACGCCGCCGAGGGCTCCGGCGGACGACGACAGGTCCGGTTCGGTGCTGGTGACGACCCAGGCGGCCAGCTCGGGTTCGGTCGCGTCGAGGCGGGCCCGCGCCCGGTCGAGAGCCGCTCGGGAGGTGGTGGCGCCGGTGGCCAGATCCCTGACCAACGCGCGCAGCGACCAAGGCGCGTACAGACTCATCGCTCGTACCGTTCCGCTCTCTCGTACCGTTCCGCTCTCTCGTACCGTTCCGTACTCTCGTACCGTTCCGTACTCTCGTCCCACTCCGCGTCGGCCGCTTCGGGGCCGTCGGCGGGCACGGTCCAGTGGACCCAGTCGAGTTCCCTTCCGTGCGCGTCGTGGGTGAACAGATCGACGTGCCGCAAGCCGTAGTCGAACGTGTCGACGTAGCAAGTGAGCGTCATGCGCGAGGCGTTCATCCGCATCATGCTCCGCTCGTCACGCGCTCAACGGCGTGGGTACGGGGTGGAATTGGCACCGGTAGTAGACGAGGCTGCCTTCGTCGTCCTGGCCGGGTACGACCTGGTCCACCTCGACGAACATCACCGTGTGCGAACCGCGTTCCACGGTGCCGGTGACACGTCCGAGGACCGAGGCGGCCGATCCGCGCAGCACCGGCACGCCGTGGGAGTGGTCCCACACGTCACCGGTCACGTCGAACCGCTGTTCGCGGGCGTCCGAACCGGTGCCGGTCTTGTGGATCGATCTGCGGTCGGTGATCTGCCCCGGGATCTTGGGCCGGCGGCCCCCGCGACGACATCACGGTCCTCAC
>NZ_JAAAHS010000339.1 GCF_009908195.1 Streptomyces boluensis
CCGCCGGAGCCGGCCTTGTTCAGCAGGCCGATCGCCTTCTCCGCGCCCACCACGGGATACGTGTCGCCCTTCACCGGCTTCGTCAACTGCCCGCTGCCGCCCACCACTTGACCGTCCGAGCCGACCTGGACCCCGGTCGACCAGCCGTACGTGGGCAGCGCGCCCACCTTCGGGTCCGCGTTCACCACCCGTACCGCACCCAGCGTCTGCGAGGCGTCGAGGGCGGCACCGCGCTGCCCGACCGCTTCGAGCACCGGAGCGGCGGCCTTCTTCGCGGCCCGCTCGTCCACCGGCCCGGCCCCGGACCCCTCGGCGGTCGCGATCCCCGAAGACCCGTCGGCCCCCGAAGCCCCGCAAGACCGTCCCTTGAGGCAGTTGTCCGTACCGCCGGAGTGCGCCCGGAAGCTCCAGGTGCCCGGCGCCTCCTTGCCCACGGTGAGCACCGGACCCTCGCCCGCGCGGCCCACCTTCCACTCCGTGCCCTCGGTGCGCGGCGTGCCGGACACGTCAAGTGCCCTGGCGAGTACGGCCACTTGGGACGCGGAGACCGCGCCCCGCACCCGGTACACCGCCGCGGAGTCCGGCCCGTCCGGCAGCTCACCGCCCGCGCGGTACCGCACCCCGCCCGGTGCGGGTTCGCCGGGCGCGACCGAGCGCTCCGGGTCGTCCAGGGTGAGCGGGGGAGGGGTGCCGTCAGCGGTGGGCGAACCCGCGCCCGAGCCGCCGTCGCCCGAGGCGTTCGCCGCGACATACGCGCCGCCGCCCCCGGCGAGCAGCACCGCGGCCGCCACCGAGGCCACCGCGAACCGGGGCCGCCGACGAGGCCCTTCGTGCGTCTCTTCGCTGCTCACCGCATCGCTCCTTCATCCACGCCCTCGACTGTCGATGGGACGGAGGAGAGGAGCGCGCGGTTCCCGCTCCGCGCCCGTCAGTCGCCGTAGTGGTCGGACATCGAGTCCAGGAGCCGGGCCGAACTGCCCGGCACGATCACACCGTGGATACGGGCGGGGGAGACGGGCTGCGGCGCGGCCTCGCGCACCGCCGACCAGTGCGGCGCCATCCGGGCACAGTCCCCGCGCAGCTGCTGCAGGGTGAGGTCGGGCTGTTCCGGCAAGGCGGTGTGCTTCGACATATACGCACCGTACGCACGCGGAACCCCGCAGAAAAAGGTCTACTATCGGGTAGTTTTGGCAGTTCAGGGAAGCGGTGCGGACCCGGTAGCGTGAACTGTCACTCCTCACCGCAGCCTCTCCCATCAGGAGACTTACGCGATGCGTATCGCAGTCACCGGCTCCATCGCCACCGACCACCTCATGACCTTCCCCGGCCGATTCGCCGACCAACTGGTCGCGGATCAGCTGCACACGGTCTCCCTCTCCTTCCTGGTCGACAACCTCGACGTGCGCAGGGGAGGGGTGGGCGCCAACATCTGCTTCGGCATGGGACAGCTCGGAGCCCGTCCACTCCTGGTCGGCGCCGCGGGCGCCGACTTCGACGAGTACCGCGCCTGGCTCGACCGGCACGGCGTGGACACCGAGTCCGTACGTATCTCCGAGGTGCTGCACACCGCGCGCTTCGTGTGCACCACGGACGCCGACCACAACCAGATCGGCTCCTTCTACACCGGCGCCATGAGCGAGGCCCGCCTCATCGAGCTGCAGTCCGTCGCGGAGCGCGTCGGCGGCCTCGACCTGGTCCTCATCGGCGCCGACGACCCGGAGGCGATGCTCCGCCACACCGAGGAGTGCCGCAGCCGCTCCATCCCGTTCGCCGCGGACTTCTCGCAGCAGATCGCCCGCATGGGCGGCGACGAGATCCGCACCCTCCTGGACGGCGCGACCTACCTCTTCTCCAACGAGTACGAGAAGGGCCTCATCCAGTCCAAGACCGGCTGGAGCGACGACGAGATCCTGGGCCGCGTCGGCCACCGCGTCACCACCCTCGGCGCCCGCGGCGTCCGCATCGAGCGCGTGGGCGAGGACCCGATCGAGGTCGGCGTGCCCGAGGAGGACGCCAAGGTCGACCCGACCGGCGTCGGCGACGCCTTCCGCGCCGGCTTCCTCTCCGGCCTCTCCTGGGGCGTCAGCCTGGAACGCGCCGCGCAGATCGGCTGCATGCTGGCCACCCTGGTCATCGAGACCCTCGGCACCCAGGAGTACACCCTGCGCCGCGCCCACTTCATGGACCGCTTCACCAAGGCGTACGGCTTCGAGGCCGCCACCGAGGTCAAGGAACACCTGGCCTAGCAGGCGCGCCTCTCCCTGAGGCTCACGAGACCCGGCGGACCACATAAGCAGCACCACGGTCCGCCGGGTCCTCGCGTACGAACTCCTGGCCGCGCATCTCGCACCAGGCCGGGATGTCGAGCCGCGCCGCCTCGTCGTCCGACAGGACCGTCACCGTGCCGCCGACCGGGACGTCCCCGATGACCTTGGCCAGCTCGATCACCGGAATCGGGCAGCGCCGGCCGAGCGCGTCCACGACAAGCGAACCGGCCGCGGTGCCCGCCGTCGCGGCCCCGGGCGCCTCCAGCTTCTCCCGCACCGCCGCGACCGCCCCCGGCAGCACCCCGAGGAACCGCTCCACATCGTCCGCCGCCGTACCCATCGGGAGCGACACCCGGACGTTGCCCTCGCTGAGCACCCCCATCGCCTTGAGCACATGGCTCGGCGTCAGCGTGGAGCTGGTGCACGACGAACCCGACGACACGGAGAACCCGGCCCGGTCCAGCTCGTGCAGCAGGGACTCACCGTCGACATAGAGACACGAGAAGGTCACCAGATGCGGCAGCCGCCGCTCCGGATCGCCCACCACCTCCACATCCGGCACGAGCTCCGGCACCCGGGATCTGATCCGCTCCGTCAACTCCCGCAGCCGCACCGCCTCCTGCGCCGCCTCCGCGTGCACGGCACGCAGCGCGGCCGCCGCCGCCACGATCGCGGGCAGGTTCTCGAAGCCCGGCGACCGCCCCGACTCCCGTTCGTCCAGGGGCAGTTGAGACGCGAACCGCACCCCCTTGCGCACCGCGAGCAGCCCCACTCCCGACGGTCCGCCCCACTTGTGCGCACTCGCCGCGAGCAGCGACCAGGCCCCCTCGACCGGCCCCCAGGCCAGCGACTGGGCCGCGTCCACGAGCAGCGGCACCCCGGCCGCCCGGCACGCCTCGGCCACCTCGCCCACCGGCTGTACCGTCCCCACCTCGTGGTTGGCGGACTGGAGGCAGGCCAGCGCGGTGTCGCCGGTCAGCGCCCCCGCGAACTCGGCCGCGTCCACCCGCCCCGTACGCACCACCGGCACCTCGACCACGGAGCCGCCCCGCTCCTGGTGGGCGGTGGCGGAATGGAGCACGGAGGAGTGCTCGACGGCGGACACCACCAGGCGCTGCCCGACCCGGCGCCGCCCGGCAAGCGCCCCGGCCACCCCGGAGTGCACCGCGGCCGTCCCCGAAGCGGTGAAGACCAGCTCGTCCGGACGGCACCCCACGGCCTCGGCCGCCGCCTCGCGCGCCGCGTCGAGCAGCAGCCGGGCCCGCCGGCCCTCGCGGTAGAGCCGGGACGGGTCGGCCCAGCCCTCGTCGAGCGCGGCGAGCAGCGCCTGCCGGGCAACGGGGTGCAGAGGAGCGGATGATGCGGCGTCGAAGTAGGGCACATCGTCACGCTACCCGGATCGGGCGACGTCCCGGCGAGCCTGTGGACAACCCTCCCGAGGGGGCTGTCGGCCGTGTGGTCACAGGGCTCCGCCGACTTGTCGTCGGTATCTCTGGAGGGAGCGTCAGTTGCCTGCTCAAGTGCGGCGTTGGGGCCTTCGGAGGCCCTCGCGAGGGGCCCGCCGCCACCCCTTCGGGTCGTGCCACGGCGCGTTGGGCACCCTCCCCGCGCGACCCCAAATAGCGTCCAGTAGGGTTTGGTCCGCATAAACATCCAAACCCCTGCCCGTACAGGGTCCGGAGCCCGACCAGCATCGGCCGAGCCCGGCCGAGCGGGCGAGACTCTCGGGAAGGCGCTACGTGAGTCCCAACGGCTCCGACCGCTCGTCGCGGCGCCCGATGCGGCGGAAGCTGCCGCAGGTGCTGACTGCGGGCCTGATCCTGGCGACCGCAACCGGTTGCACATACAAGGACTTCCCCCGCCTTGGTATGCCAACGCCGACAACGGAAGAGGCTCCCAGGATCCTTTCCCTCTGGCAGGGCTCGTGGGCGGCAGCGCTCGCCACGGGCGTGCTGGTGTGGGGTCTGATCCTGTGGAGCACCTACTTCCACCGGCGCAGCCGCACCAAGGTGGAGGTACCTCCGCAGACCCGGTACAACATGCCCATCGAGGCGCTGTACACCGTGGTTCCGCTCATCATCGTCTCGGTGCTGTTCTACTTCACGGCCCGCGACGAATCGAAGCTCCTCGCACTCTCCGAAAAGCCGAAGCACACCGTGAACGTGGTGGGCTTCCAGTGGAGCTGGGGCTTCAACTACGTCGAGAACGTCCCTGGTTCCGAAGGCGACGCCAAGGCGAACAAGGAACTCTCGGCAATTCCGGACAAGTTCCAGAAGGACTTCCCGGAGAACGCCGGCGGTGTCTTCGACGTCGGCACGCCCGGCACGAGGAACCCGCAGAACGGCAACCCGGGCCCGACCCTCTGGCTGCCCAAGGGCGAGAAGGTCCGCTTCATTCTGACTTCGCGTGACGTCATCCACTCCTTCTGGGTGGTGCCGTTCCTCATGAAGCAGGACGTCATCCCGGGCCACACCAACGCCTTCGAGGTGACTCCCAACAAGGAGGGCACCTTCATGGGCAAGTGCGCCGAGCTCTGCGGCGTCGACCACTCCCGGATGCTGTTCAACGTCAAGGTCGTCTCCCCGGAGAGGTACCAGCAGCACCTGAAGGAGCTGGCCGAGAAGGGGCAGACCGGCTACATCCCGTCCGGTATCGAGCAGACGGACCCGGCCAGGAATGCGGAGAAGAACCAACTGTGAGCATCCTCAATGAACCCCAGGGTGCTGGTGCAGCAGGCGCCGCAAGCAGTGAACCGTATGAGAACGAGCTCCCGGTTCGGCGCAGGCAGCCCGGCAATGTGGTCATCAAGTGGCTGACCACCACTGACCACAAGACGATCGGCACGATGTATCTGGTCACGTCGTTCGTGTTCTTCTGCATCGGCGGTCTGATGGCGCTCTTCATGCGCGCCGAACTGGCCCGTCCCGGCACGCAGATCATGTCGAACGAGCAGTTCAACCAGGCGTTCACGATGCACGGCACGATCATGCTGCTGATGTTCGCGACGCCGCTGTTCGCCGGTTTCGCGAACTGGATCATGCCGCTGCAGATCGGCGCGCCCGACGTGGCGTTCCCGCGGCTGAACATGTTCGCGTACTGGCTGTACCTCTTCGGTTCGCTGATCGCGGTGGCCGGCTTCCTCACCCCGCAGGGTGCGGCCGACTTCGGCTGGTTCGCCTACAGCCCGCTGTCGGACGCGGTCCGCTCGCCGGGTATCGGCGCCGACATGTGGATCATGGGTCTGGCCTTCTCCGGCTTCGGCACGATCCTCGGCTCGGTCAACTTCATCACCACGATCATCTGCATGCGCGCTCCCGGCATGACGATGTTCCGCATGCCGATCTTCACCTGGAACGTGCTGCTGACCGGTGTTCTGGTCCTGCTCGCCTTCCCGGTGCTCGCGGCCGCGCTGTTCGCCCTGGAGGCGGACCGGAAATTCGGTGCCCATATCTTCGACGCCGCCAATGGCGGGTCCTTGCTATGGCAACACTTGTTCTGGTTCTTCGGGCATCCAGAGGTGTACATCATCGCGTTGCCGTTCTTCGGCATCATTTCCGAGGTCATCCCGGTCTTCTCGCGTAAGCCGATGTTCGGTTACATGGGCCTGGTCGGCGCGACCATCGCGATCGCCGGTCTCTCCGTGACGGTGTGGGCGCACCACATGTACGTCACCGGTGGAGTGCTGCTCCCGTTCTTCTCCTTCATGACGTTCCTCATCGCCGTGCCAACAGGCGTGAAGTTCTTCAACTGGATCGGAACGATGTGGAAGGGGTCCTTGAGTTTCGAGACCCCGATGCTCTGGGCCGTCGGCTTCCTGATCACCTTCACCTTCGGTGGTCTGACCGGCGTCATCCTGGCCTCGCCGCCGATGGACTTCCACGTATCGGACTCGTACTTCGTGGTCGCGCACTTCCACTACGTGATCTTCGGAACCGTGGTCTTCGCGATGTTCTCCGGATTCCACTTCTGGTGGCCGAAGTTCACCGGCAAGATGCTCGACGAGCGGCTCGGCAAGATCACGTTCTGGACGCTGTTCGTGGGCTTCCACGGCACGTTCCTGGTGCAGCACTGGCTCGGTGCCGAGGGCATGCCGCGGCGTTACGCGGACTACCTCGCGGCCGACGGCTTCACCGCGCTGAACACGATCTCGACGATCGCCTCGTTCCTGCTCGGCCTCTCCATGCTTCCGTTCATGTACAACGTCTGGAAGACGGCCAAGTACGGCAAGAAGATCGAGGTCGACGACCCGTGGGGCTACGGCCGTTCGCTCGAGTGGGCCACGTCCTGCCCGCCGCCGCGGCACAACTTCCTCACCCTGCCGCGGATCCGTTCCGAATCCCCGGCGTTCGACCTGCACCACCCCGAGATCGCGGCGCTCGACCAACTCGATCACGTTGACGAGGGCAAGGCGCTCGCGGGCGGCAAGGAGGCCGGCAAGTGAAGATCCAGGGCAAGATGTTCATCTGGCTGAGCGTCTTCGTCCTCGCCATGGCGATCGTCTATGGCGTGTGGTCGAAGGAGCCGGCCGGTACCACGGCGCTCTTCCTGGCCTTCGGCCTCTGCATCATGATCGGCTACTACCTGGCCTTCACGGCCCGGCGGGTCGACGCCATGGCGCAGGACAACAAGGAAGCGGATGTCGCGGACGAGGCCGGCGAGGTGGGCTTCTTCAGCCCGCACAGCTGGCAGCCGCTCTCCCTTGCCATCGGTGGCGCGCTCGCTTTCATGGGCGTCATCTTCGGCTGGTGGCTGATGTTCTTCTCGGCACCGCTGATCCTCGTGGGTCTGTGGGGCTGGGTGTACGAGTACTACCGCGGCGAGAACCAGAACCAGTGAGCCGCTAGCACGCAGCACCACCAGAGGGGCCCGGACACTCCGTCAAGGAGAGTCCGGGCCCCTCTTCTGCAGTAACCTCCACCCTCCCCCGTACGGATCACCGGGCGCGCCGCGGCTGACGAATCTTCATACCGTGTGCTCATGAGCAACTCACCGCGAATCAGCACGGTTCTGAGCTGCACGCTGGTGGTTGTCGCGCTCGGCGCGGGAGCCACTGCGTGCGGCGGCTCCGACGGCCACCCGCTCTCGGCGAAGCCGTACGACGCGGCCGGCCAGATCGTCTTCAACGGCCCCGAGGGGACCAAGAAGGCGGATCCGGAGAAGCCTCTGGAGGTGACCGCCCAGGGCGAGGAAGGGCGCATCACCGACGTCACCGCCACCGACTCGCTCGGCCGCTATGTGGCCGGCGAACTCTCCGCCGACGGCACGCGCTGGCACACCACGGGCCCCCTCGCCGCCGGCGTGCACTACTCCGTGAAGGTCAGCACGGAGGACGAGGACGGAGCGCCCGGAACGAAGCTCCTGGCCTTCGACACGGACACCCCGAAGAAGAAGCTCCTGAAGGTCGAACTCGGCCCGGAGAAGGGCACGTACGGCGTCGGACAGCCCGTTGTCGCGAAGCTCAGCAAGGCCGTCAAGGGCAAAGAGGCCCGCGCGACCGTCGAGCGCGCCCTCACCGTCCGCTCCACGCCCGCAGCGGACGGCGCCTGGCACTGGGTGGACAGCAAGGAACTGCACTTCCGCCCCCAGAAGTACTGGCCGTCCAACGCCACCATCGAGGTGCAATCCAACCTGGAGGGCATCAAGGTCAGCGACAGCCTGTGGGGCACCGACACCAAGCCCCTCAAGCTCAAGACGGGCGACCGCGTCGAGGCCGTGGTGGACGCCGGCTCGCACAACCTGACGGTCTACCGCAACGGCGAGGAGATCAACTCCGTGCCGGTCACCACCGGGAAGCCCGGCTACTCCACGCGCAACGGCGTCAAGGTCGTTCTCGGCCAGGAGTACGCGGTCCGCATGACCAGTGCCAGCATCGGCTCCGCGGACTTCTACGACAAGATGGTGTACTACGCGACCCGCGTCACCGACACCGGCGAGTACCTGCACGCCGCCCCGTGGTCCGCGGGCTCGCACGGCTTCGCCAACACCAGCCACGGCTGCGTCGGCATGAGCACCAGCAACGCCGCCTGGCTGTTCGAGACGCTGCGCCAGGGCGACATCGTCGAGACGGTCAACAGCTACGGCGAGGACATGCCGGCCTTCGGCAACGGCCTCGGCGACTGGAACATGAGCTGGAAGGACTGGCGCAAGGGCAGCGTCCTGCTCGCCGACACTCGCGACGGCCAGTCCACGGTCGACGCGGCCCGGCTCCGCCCCCAGGTCTGACCGGGCCCGGACAGCCCGACACCCCTGCCCCGTACGGAGATTGGCGCGTACGGAGCAGGGGTGCGTGAGGCGCGATGTGCGGGGGCGGCGGGGCGCCGGGTGGGGC
>NZ_JAAAHS010000034.1 GCF_009908195.1 Streptomyces boluensis
CTCGCTCACAGGTGCGAGTCTTGCAGCCGCCACTGACAACGCCCCTGCCCCGCGCCGAGCGCCGCCCCTCCCCGAGCTCTCCGCCCCGCGCTCTCCTCCCCGACCTCTCCGCCCCGCGCCGAGTGCCTCAGCCGCACGTACCGTGGAATCGGTTGAATCCCTGGAATCGGTACGCAAGGGGGTGGAAGGGGTGTTCCGGTACGTAGCGTCTACGTGGAGGAGTGCCGATGCGGGTGGCCCTGGCCCAGACGGACTGTGTGCTCGGCGCGGTCGACGAGAACCTTGCCGTCGCGCGTGACCAGGTCGAGCAGGCCGTCGCCCAGGGTGCCGACCTGGTCGTCTTCCCGGAGCTGAGCCTGCACGGCTACCACCTGGGCGGCCTGGAGCGGGACACCTCCGTCGAGACCCGCGACCCCCGGCTCCTCGAGCTGAGCACCCTGGGCGCCGACGTCCTGGTCGGCCTGCACGAACACACCGCCCTGCGCGCGTACAACACCTCCGCGTACTACGCAGCGGGTCAACTCCTGCACGCGCACCGGAAGTTGTACCTGCCCAACTACCTGGCCTGGGAGGAGCGCAAGCACGTCAGCCCCGGCCAGTCACTACGCGCGTACGACCTGCCGGGCGGGCACGGCCGGGCCGCGACGCTGGTGTGCAACGACGCCTGGCAGCCGGTGCTTCCGTGGCTGGCCGTGCAGGACGGCGCCGAGGTCATCGTGGTGCCCACGAACAGTGCCGCGAGCCTCGACCCGGAGGCCATGGACACCGGCCTCTACTGGGACACCCTGCTCTCGTACACGGCCCGGATGCTGCAGTGCTGGGTGGTCTTCGTGAACCGCGTGGGCAACGAGAACGGCGCCACCTTCTGGGGCGGCTCCCGTGCCGTCGACCCGCGCGGCACGGTCGTCGCGCAGGCACCGAAGTGGGAACCGGCACTGGTCACGGTCGACATCGACGTGCACGAGGCCCGTAGGCAGCGCCGCGCGGTGCCGTTGGTCGCGGAGGCCAGACTCGGCCTCGTGGACCGCGAGGTGCGGCGCCTGATCGACGAGGGCGGCGACAGCTAGGCCCCCGGCGGCCCCCTCTCGGGCACCGCCGATCAGCCCACCGGCGACCCCTCCCCGGCACCGCCGACCAGCCCACCGACCGCCCCGGCATCAGCCTCCGACCAGGGACGTATCGTGAACGCGGCGCACGCGCGCGTGGTGGCGGGCACGCACGAGCAGTGGCGCACACGCGCGTGGCAGGCAGCAGGCATCAGCAGCCCGTGCGCGTCAGGAGGCACAGGGAGGCCACTCATGCCGGCGAGGCACTCATGTCTGACGTGACGGACGCGGTCGACCGGGCCTTCGCCGCCGCCCTGTACGCCGACGGGGACGACGGTGTGGACCTGGGTGCCGCCCTGCTCACCGCCGACCCCGCGCGCGTGGACGAGGCGCGGCGCCGTGGCGAGGAGTTCGTCCGCGCGGCCTGGGCGCGCGGCTGGCAGCCCGCCGATGTCGTACGCGTGGTGCGCCGCGAGACCGACGAAGCGCACGCGGCCGTCGCGGCCGAGCTGATCAGGGACGAGGTGCGGCGGTACGAGGCCAAGGGGCTGCCCCCGCGCTGGCAGCGGCAACTGGACGAGCTGCCGGAGCAGGGGCGGCGGAGCGACCGGTTCCTTTACGCCACCGCCCTGTTGGAGCTCTACCGGCTGCTGCTCCGCCTGCCCTCGATCGAGCCGGTCGGCCCGGCGCCGGGAACCCCCGTGCACGCGCGCGTGGTGCACGCCGAACCCAAGATGCTGTCCCGGATCAGGGCCCTGCTCGCCAAGGCGGAGGCCACCGGGTACCCGGAGGAGGCGGAGGCACTCACCGCCAAGGCGCAGGAGTTGATGGCCCGCCAGGGTGTGGACGAGGCGCTCCTGGCGCACCGTACGCACGCGCCGGACACCCCGGTCGCGTGCCGCGTGGGCGTCGACGCACCGTACGAGACGGCCAAGGCGATCCTGCTCGACGCGGTGGCCGGGGCGAACCGCTGCCGCGCGGTGTGGAGCGAGGCGTTCGGGTTCTCCACGGTCGTGGGCTTCGAAACCGACCTGGAAGTCGTCGAGTTGCTGTACACCTCGCTACTCGTGCAGGCCACGGCGGCGATGACGGCGGCGGAGTCGGCGCAGCGCGCGGGCGGCCGCAAGCGTACGAAGGCGTTCCGGCAGTCGTTCCTGCTGGCCTACGCGCACCGCATCGCCGCCCGCCTCGACGACGCCGCGGCCCAGGGCACGGCGGCCGCGGGCGCGGAGGCGGGGGCCGCGTCGGCCGACCTGCTGCCGGTGCTCGCTGCGCGCGATGTGGCGGTGACGGAACGCGCGGACGAGATGTTCCCGGAAACGACCAGTACGCGCGTGCGTTCCGCCCAGGACGCGGCGGGCTGGCACGAGGGCACGGCGGCGGCGGACCGGGCCACCGGCATGTGAGACGGCCGAGGCACGACCCGGCCACCGGCTTGCGAAACGGCCGCGGCCCGCTGATCGCGGAACCCTCGGACTGGGCCTCCTCCTTGTCGGTCCCACGACGTATCCTCGCGAACGTGAGCTGGCTGCGAGCCCTGAAGGACACCGCGCGATCGGGACTCAAGGTCGAGCGGCGCCGCCTCGAGCCCTTGATCACGGTCCGGGCGGGTGTGGGCCTTGCGATCGTCGTCGGCATCAGCCTGTGGCTGTTCGGCCCGGCGGTCGCCGCGAGTTCCGCGTTCGGTGCGTTCCAGGCCGCGATGGCCACGTTCCAGCGCAGTTGGCGGCCCCGACCGGTGCTCGCCCTCGCCTCCGGCGTGAGCCTCGGTATCAGTACGTTCCTCGGGTATCTCACCGCCTCCCATGTGGTGCTGTTCCTGGCGCTGCTCGCGCTGTGGACCTTCCTCGCGGGCCTGAGCTGGGCGGTCGGCCCCACGGTCGGCATCATCGCCGCGTCGAACGTCGCGATGATGCTGGTCACGGTCACCCTGCCGAGCACGGTCGCGGAAGCCGCGGGGCACGCCGCGATGATCGCCGCGGGCGGCCTGGTGCAGGCGGCCCTGATCGTCCTGTTCCCGGTACGGAGATGGGGCGCCCAGCGCGACGCCCTCGCGGACGCGTTGGCCGCCGAGGCCGACTACGCCCGCCGGCTGCGCCAGGACCCGGTCGCGCCCTTCGATCCGGCCCCGCTGATGGCCGCCCGGGACGCGGCGACCGTCACCCCGCGCCAGGCGCGCCGCCGCCCGGCCGAACTCCACGGCGCCCGCGGCCTCGCCGAGCGCATCCGCCCTGTCCTGGCGTCGCTCGCGGACCCGGCGGTCGGCGTACCCGCGGAGGGCCTTGAGCGTGACCGGGTACGGGAGTTGCTGGCGGCGTCCGGGGAGGTCCTGGACACCGCGGCCCGCGCGATCCGGCACGGCGAACCGGCCGAGCTGCCGCCCGCCGCGCTCGCCGCCCTGCGCACCCCTGACACCGGCGCGATCCTGAGCGGCCCGCCGCGCCGCGCGGCCACCCGGCTCACGGCGCTCCTGGACGACGTGGTCGAGATCGCGGACCCGCCGAGCTCGGTCTCCACCAGGCGCTCCCTGCTGGCGTCGCTGCGCGCCATGGGCAGCCACCTCACGCCGACCTCGAAGCCGCTGTCCCCGAATCCGCCGCCCTCGAAGTCCCCGGCCCCGGAACCCCAGCCGCCGGAAGCCCAGTTGCCGGAACCCCACCGCTCGGACCCCACCAGCGGCCCCTCCATGTCGGACACCCTCCAGACGCTCACCGCCTCCGACACCCAGCCCATCACCCTGTCCCGGCCCACGCTGCCCGGTCTCGCCCCGGTGGCCGCCCGCAAGCTCCGGGACGAACTCGCGCGGGACACCCGGGACTCGTCGATCAAACGGCACGCCATCCGCGTCACGGTCGTTGTCGTCGTCGGCTATCTGATCGGCCAGGCCCTGCCCCTGGGACACGGGTACTGGGCGCCGATGGCCGCCGTCATGGTGATGCGCCCGGACTTCTCGCAGACCTTCGGCCGCGCCGTGGCCCGCTTCGGCGGCACCCTCGTCGGCGTCGCCGTGGCCACCGGCATCGTCCAGCTCACGGACCCGGGCCCGGTGCTCTCCGCCGCCCTGGCGATCACCTGCGCCTCGCTGACGTACCTGCTGATGCGCACCGGGTACGCGGTCTCGCAGGTGACGATCTCCGCGTACGTGGTGTTCCTGCTCGGCATGGGCGGCACCGAGTGGACCCAGACCGTGCCCGAGCGGGTCGTGCTCACCCTGGTCGGCGGGGTCCTGGCGATGCTGTCGTACGCGGTGTACCCGGCGTGGGAGACCCCGCGGCTTCGCACCCGGCTCGCCGACTGGCTGGTCGCGGGCGGGAGTTACGCGGCCACGGTCGTGCACCACTACGCGGAACCGGCGGGACGGCACTGCACCGATGTGCGCGAGACCCTGCTCACCATGCGGGACGCCCGGATCGCCTGGCAGGACGCGGTGGAGCGGGCCGAGGACGAGCCGGTGCGGCACCGCGGCCTCTCCCGCGCGGCGGCGGAGGACGCCGGGCACGCGCTCGCCGAGATGGCCCGGGTCGCAATGCTGATGGAGGCCCACCTTCCGGAGCGCGGCACCACCCCCGTACCTCCGGCGGCCGAACTGGCCGCAGCCCTGCGGGAGTCCACCGAGCGGGCCGCCAAGGACGTACGCGAGCGGCGGGTGCCCGACTGGGAGCAGTTGCGGCGGGTGCTGCGCGACTGGAACGGCGACGATCTGCCCGACCGGGTGGTGCGTCGCGGCGGCCGCCTGCTGCTCGCCTCGCTCGACGAGCTGTCCGCCGCCCTGGGCGACGGGAAGCCGCACACGGAGGACGCAGAGGGCGCCGAGAACGCCGAGGGCACGGACAACGGCAGACCGCGCACCAAGGACGCGGAAAGCGGTGAGCCGCGGCCCCCGAAGGGAACCGCGGCCCACTGAACGCCCGTACAGGGCAAGGGAGTTGCCCCGCAGGAGGCCTCAGCCCTGCGGCATGCCCTCGGGCATCCCGGTCGGCAGGCCCTCCGGCAGCTTGCTCTCGTCGGACTTCTTGAACGAGTCGGTGCCGACGCCCGCCCAGGTGACCTTCATGGAGGTGGCGTCGACGGAGTCGATCGTGCCCATCTCGCGCTTGCCGCCGCCCTGGCACTTCAGCGCGATGGTCTGCCCGCCCGCCTCGGCACCGGCCTTGCCGACGCAGGTGACGCCGGTCGTCTCGCCCACACCCATCTCGGCGAGCACGGCGACCTTGCCGCCCTGCTGGACGGAGAGCGCGACCGACGTACCGTTCGTCACGGAGACCCACAGCCCGTCCAGGCTGCCCGGCCCCGCCTCGGCGCCGTCGGAGCCGCCGGTCGTGCCGCCGGAGGTGTCCTGGCCGGCCTCGCCGGACGAGGAGTTGTCGGTCTTCCGCTTGCCGCCGTCGTCGCTGCTGCACCCGGTCAGGACGAGAGCGGTCGCGACAGCGGCCGCGGCGGCGCAGATACGTACATGCTTGAGCACGGTGTGGTCCCCCTGGAAACCTGGATGGCCGGACAGCTGGAGAGCTGTCTGTCTCGGCTCTGAGAAAGCCGGGCCAAGCTACCAGGACGACTTACGGACCCCGGGCAGATGCCCCGCGTGCGCTTCCTCACGCAGCTTCACGCGGGACAGCCCGAAGGCGCGCAGATAGCCGCGCGGACGCCCGTCCACACTGTCCCGGTTGCGTACGCGCGTGGCGCTCGCGTCCCGTGGCTGGGCCCGCAACTCCCGCTGGGCAGCGGCACGTTCGGCGTCCGGAGTGCCAGGGCTGCGGAGGATCTCCTTCAGCTCCGCGCGCCGCCGCGCGTACCGGGCGACGACCTCGCGGCGGTGCTCGTTCCGGGCGATCTTGCTCTTCTTGGCCATCAGACCCGCACCCCCCGCGCACGGATCCGGGCGACGGCCGCCTCGACGCCGATCGAGTCGACCGTCCTGATGCCCTTGGTGCTCAGCGTCAGCCGGATGTGCCGGCCCTCGCTCGCCAGCCAGTAGCGCTTGCGCTGGACGTTCGGGTCGAAACGGCGCGAGGTGCGCCGGTGCGAGTGGGACACGGTGTTGCCGAACCCGGGCGCGCGGCCGGTCAGCATGCAGTGCGCGGACAAGGTGAAGCACCTCTCTGTGGGCTCGCCTCAACGCGAGCTTGGTAATGGAAACCATTTTCATTTACTGTAGCCCACATGGCCCGAAACGAACTACGCCCCGTGATCAAGCTCCGGTCCACAGCGGGGACCGGCTTCACCTACGTCACCCGCAAGAACCGCCGCAACGACCCGGACCGCCTGGTGCTCCGCAAGTACGACCCGGTCGCCGGACGGCACGTCGACTTCAAGGAGGAGCGCTGAGATGAAGCCCGGAATCCACCCCGCGTACGGCCCTGTCGTCTTCCGCGACCGCGCCGCGAACTACGCCTTCCTCACCCGCTCCACGGCGCGGAGCGACAAGACGATCGAGTGGGAGGACGGCCACACGTACCCCGTGATCGACGTGGAGATCTCGGACCGGAGTCACCCCTTCTACACCGGCACCGCGCGCGTCCTCGACACCGCGGGCCGCGTCGAGCGCTTCGAGCGCCGGTACGGCACGGACAAGGGCCGCTGATGGCGCGGGAGTTCGGGGTCGCCCTGGTCGCCGGGCTGCACGCGGAGGCCCGCAGGGCGACCGTCGACCGGCTGCTCGCCACCGTGCCGGACAGCGTCGCCCTGCACCACGACCTGTCGACCGCGGCGCAGGGCACGGTCGTCCGCACGGTCCGCGACGCCACCGGCGTGCTGTCCACCGGCGGGGCCCCGCTCGTCAACGACTGTGCCTGCTGCGCGCTGCGCGAGGACCTGGTGCCCGAGGTGGAACGGCTCGCGGACGCCGGACTCACCCGGCTCGCCGTGGTCGAGCTGTGGGACTCGGTGGAGCCCAAGGCGATGGCCGAGGTCGTCGCGTCCGGCGGCCTGCGGGTCACCGGAGTCCTCACCGCCGTCGACCCCGCGCTGCTGCTGCCCTGCCTCGGCAACGGCGACGACCTGAGCGAAGCCGGGCTCGCCGCCGCCACCACCGACCAGCGCACCGTCGCCGACACCTGGGCCCGGCAACTCGAGTACGCGCCCGTCCTGGCCGTCGTCGACAACCCCCTGGCCGATGACGAGGACCGCGCCCTGCTCGCCCAACTCCACCCCACCGCACGGCAGGTGTCCGTGGAGCGGGGCGATCTGGCGGGCGCGGCGCTCGGCGGGTTCGACGCCGAGGCGGCCGCGGCGGCCCAGCACCCGGCCAGCGCGCTGCTGCCGCAGGAGGCGGACGAGGCCGGAGTGGGCACCTACGTCTGGCAGGCCAGGCGGCCGTTCCACCCGGAGCGGCTGTACGCGGCCCTGGAGGACCTGGCCTGCGCGGCGGCGCGCAGCCGCGGCCGGTTCTGGCTGGCCGACCGGCCGGACACGCTGCTCGCCTGGGACGCGGCCGGGGGCGCGCTCTGCGTGGAGAGCGCGGGGCCCTGGCTGGCCTCCCTGCCGGACGCCGCCTGGGAGTTGATGCCCCCGATGCGCCGGGCCGCCGCCGCCCTCGACTGGCACCCCGAGCACGGCGACCGCTGCCAGCACCTGGTCTTCACCTCGCCGGGGCTCGACCGCGACGGGCTCCAACAGGTCCTCGACTCCTGCCTGTTGACCGATTCCGAGTACGCCGCGGGCCGCGAGTCCTGGAAACGCCTTGCGCCCGCCTTCGACGCCTTCCTGGAGGTCTGACACCCATGTCCCGACGCAGCGACACAAGCAAGCCGAGCAGCGGTAACCCGGCCGGCAGGTACGGCAAGCCGGTCAAGAGCCGCCCCAACCCGCTCGACGAGGCGGACATCACGTACATCGACTACAAGGACACCGACCTGCTGCGGAGGTTCCTCTCCGACCGCGGCAAGATCCGCTCCCGCCGGGTCACGCGGGTCAGTGCTCAGCAGCAGCGGCGCCTTGCACGGGCGATCAAGAACGCCCGCGAGATGGGACTGCTCCCGTACGCGAGCCGGTGAGCCCGGAGCTCGCCCGCCGGTCCTGGATCCGAAACGGCTCCGCGCCCGTCTCTCCTTGTGAGTGAGGGGCGCGATCCGGACGATCCGGTCCGGCCGATGCCGTACGAGAGGCGTACAAGATCACGAGAAAGGGGGCGGAGTCAGGTCGTACTGCCTGGTCGGGGGCGGATGCCGCAAGCGCTGTAACCAGGCAACCACCCCGCGTGCACGTGCATCTGCCCATGCACCCGCATGTGAACGGGGTTATGATCCGGGTCAGTTGACCGCTTGGCTAACACGAGTCACGGCACCACCGGGGAGCGACCTGTGCATGTGTACAACGGCATGGCGGCCACGGAAATCGACGGTGTGGTCTGGCAGAAGAGCATGCACAGCAATTCGCAGGGCTCCTGTGTGGAGTTCGCGAAGCTGACGGACGGCAGCGTGGCGGTACGCAACTCACGCCACCCCGACGGTCCGGCCCTCGTCTACACGCGCGCCGAGATCGAAGCGATGCTTCTGGGCGTCAAGGACGGGGAGTTCGACCACTTGGCAGCGGGCTGACCGAGCACTAGCTGAAACGGTTCGGCAGACCGAACGGGGCAGGGGCGGCACTCGACGCGAGGCAGCGCCCGGCCGCCAACAAGCGCCCGGAACGCAACAAGCAACCGGCATGCGACAAGCGACCGGCACGCGACAAGCCCCCAGAACGCAATAAGCGCCGGGCACGGAACCGCGCCCGACGCCCGTCCCGGTCCCGCTCGTCAGGACCGGTCCGGCGTCAACTGGAAAAGCGCCCACACCATCTTGCCGCCGGACACGTCCGAGAGCGGGTGCCAGCCCCAGCTGTCGGCGAACGAGTCCACGAGGAACAGGCCGCGTCCCGACTCCGCGGAGAAGTCGGCGATCTCCTGGTCGTCACTGGCCACGGGCGACTCGGGGCTGGGGTCGCGCACCGCGCACACCAGACGCGAGGTCCAGCGCATCAGGTGCAGGCGTACCGGTGGGTCCTCGTCGCGTGGGGTGTCCGCGGGCAGCGCGTGCCGCAGGGCGTTGGTGACCAGCTCGGAGACGATCAGCGCGACGTCGTCGAAGCGCTCGTCAAGGTGCCACTGCCCGAGCGTGCGACGGGTGAACTGCCGGGCCGCGCGCACCGCTTCGTAGCGGGCGGGCAGCGCGCAGGACGCCGCGGTCGACACCGCTGCGGGGTCGAGAGGGGGCACCCCCTGCCGTAACGGCTCGAGCATGGTCGATCCATTCGTCCCCATGCGAGGCACTCCCCGGTTTCGCGGCCAGTCAGCCAGTAGCGATGTTGCGGTGGTGCGCGGGGCCCATCGTTCCGAATGCGCAGGGCGGATGCAAGGGCAGATGCACGTGCACGCGCCAGAGTTGAGCCCTCCCGTACCGGTTCTTGCTCATTTCTTCCTGCCCCCTGTTTCGTAGCTGTTCTGTGAGAGGACTGTTTCTGTAATCGACTGAGTACGGGGCGGAGCGTTTTAATGGCAGACTTCGGCTCCTGGCGGCGGGTGGAGACCAACTCCCCGACGGCCGCGACATTCCGGTTCCGGTAGACGGGGAGAGTGGGGAGGGTTGGCCGCGTGACCGTTGGAGAGTCATGGGGGTCCCCCCGAGCGAGCGAGTCCGAGCCTGGGGGAGGCTCTGTCGTACGGCGCATCCTGCTGGGTTCGCAGCTGCGGCGGCTGCGTGAGTCGCGCGGCATCACACGCGAGCAGGCCGGCTACTCGATCCGTGCGTCCGAATCGAAGATCAGCCGCATGGAGTTGGGACGGGTGAGCTTCAAGGCGCGGGACGTCGAGGACCTCCTTACGCTGTACGGCGTCACGGCCGAGGCCGAGCGCGGACCACTCCTCGGCCTCGCCAAAGAGGCCAACGTCGCGGGCTGGTGGCACAGTTACTCCGACGTTCTACCCGGCTGGTTCCAGACCTATGTCGGCCTCGAGGGCGCCGCTTCGCTCATCCGGGTCTACGAAGTCCAGTTCGTGCACGGCCTGTTGCAGACCGAGGCCTATGCGCACGCGGTCGTCTCCCGTGGCGCCCCCGAGCTGAGCCGGGCCGAGACCGAGCGCCGCGTCGCGCTCCGTCTTGAGCGGCAGAAGGTGCTGGTGTCCGAGCGCGCGACCCGCTTCCACTGCGTGCTCGACGAGGCCGCGCTGCGCCGTCCGTACGGCGACCGGGCCGTGATGCGGGGGCAGTTGGAGCACCTCATCGAGATCTCGGAGCGGCCGAACGTCACCCTCCAGGTCATGCCGTTCGGCTTCGGCGGCCACGCGGGCGAGTCCGGCGCCTTCGCGCTGCTGCGGTTCCCCGAGTCGGACCTCTCCGACATCGTGTATCTGGAGCAGTTGACCAGTGCTCTGTACCTCGACAAGCGCGAAGAGGTCACTCAGTACGAAAAGGTCATGGACCGCCTCCAGGAGGACAGCCCCAACCCGGACGAGACCCGGGATCTGCTCCGTGGACTCCTCCAACTGTCCTGAAACACAAGTACGATGACGTCCCATCAGGAGCTGTGTCGTGCGTCCGCGTGCGGACGGCAGGGCTCCGACCACGGCGGCACCGACCATGCCGACCACGCACCCGAACCCGCGGTAAGGGGTCGTATGTCCTTCTTCACCGACCTTGCCAAGCAGTACATCGACGGCGAGTGGCGAACCGGCAGTGGCTCGTGGGACATCATCGATTTCAATCCGTACAACGGCGAGAAGCTGGCCGCCGTGACGGTCGCCAGCCGCTTCGAGGTGGACGAGGCCTACCGCGCGGCCGAGCGCACCCAGAAGGAGTGGGCGCTCAAGAGTCCGTATGTGCGGCGGGCCGTCGTCGAGCGGGCGCTGCGCATCACCGAGGACCGTGAGGCCGAGATCGTCGACGCGATCATCGACGAGCTCGGCGGCACCCGCCTCAAGGCGGAGTACGAGGTGCACCTCGCCAAGGAGTTCCTGCGCGAGGCGATCCAGCTGGCGCTGCGCCCCGAGGGCCGGATCTTCCCGTCCACCACGGACGGCAAGGAGAACCGGGTGTACCGCGTCCCGGTCGGCGTCGTCGGGGTGATCAGCCCCTTCAACTTCCCGTTCCTGGTGACGATCAAGTCGGTGGCGCCCGCGCTCGCGCTCGGCAACGGCGTGGTGGTCAAGCCGAACCAGAACACCCCGGTGGTCGGCGGCGGTCTGATCGCCAAGATCTTCGAGGACGCGGGACTGCCCGCCGGACTCCTGAACGTCCTGGTGACGGACATCGCCGAGATCGGTGACGCCCTCATAGAGCACCCCGTGCCGAAGGTGATCTCCTTCGCCGGTTCGGACCGCGTCGGCCGCCATGTCGGAGCGGTGACGGCCAGTCACTTCAAGCGCGCCATCCTGGAGTTGAGCGGGAACAGCGCCCTGGTCGTGCTCGACGACGCGGATGTGGAGTACGCGGTCGACGCCGCGGTCTTCAGCCGGTACGTGTACCAGGGCCAGGTCTGCATGGCGGCCAACCGGATCCTCGTGGACCGGTCGGTGCAGGAGGAGTTCACCGAGAAGTTCGTGGCCCGCGTCCGGGCGCTCAGGACCGGAGACCCGCGCGATCCGGAGACCCAGATCGGCCCGGTCATCAACTCCTTCCAGGCCGACGCCCTGACCACGCTCGTGGACCAGGCGATGGCCGAGGGCGCCACGGCCCTTGTGCGGGGTCGTACGGTCGGGAACCTGGTCGAGCCGACCGTGCTCACCGGTCTGCCCGAGGACTCGCCGATCCTGCGCCAGGAGATCTTCGGCCCGGTGGCGCTCCTGGTGCCCTTCGAGGGCGAGGACCACGCGGTCCGGCTGGTCAACGACACCCCGTACGGCCTCAGCGGCGCGGTGCACACCGCCAATGTGGAGCGCGGGGTGAGCTTCGCGCGCCGGATCGAGACGGGCATGATCCACGTCAACGACGGCACGGTGCACGACGAGCCGTTCGTGGCCTTCGGCGGCGAGAAGCACTCGGGGCTCGGGCGGCTGAACGGCGACTCGACGGTGGACGCGTTCACCACCCAGAAGTGGATCTCCGTACAGCACGGCCGGAGCCGCTTCCCGCTGTAAGTCCCCCCAGGGGCAGGTCAGTTCTCGTCGCCGGGGTGTGGCTCACCGGTCGCGTACGGGTTCTCCTCGCCCTCGGGGAGCACGCCCACGAACGGCTCGCCCTCGCCGGAGAACACGTACGCCCCGTTCTCGATGCGCTCGATGAGGCCGCGGGTCCACTCGGCGCCGGCGTCCGCCGAGTGCACCCAGAAGTTCATGATCTCCCCGATGTGGCCCAGCTGTTCGGGCCCGTCCTGCGGGGTGTAGTACTCGGTGACCGAGGCGCGCCACTCCCGCAGGCCCTCGACGCGCTGCTTCAGCAGGTCCACGGCCTCCGCGCGCGGCAGGTCGACGATGAAGCCGATCCCCGCCGACAGCACGTCCATCTTCTGGTCGTACGAGGTGAGGGCCTCACGGAGCAGGCTCAGGTACTCCTCGGTGCCCTGCTCGGTGATCTCGTACTCGGTACGCGGCGGACCGCCCGCGGTGGACGGCGCGACCTCGTGGGCCTTCAGAAGTCCCTGCTTCGCCATCTGCTTCAGGGCGTGGTAGATCGAGCCGGGCTTGGCGTTGGACCACTCGTGAGCGCCCCAGAACTCCAGGTCGTTGCGGACCTGATAGCCGTGCGCCCGGCCGTGCATGCGGACGGCGCCGAGCACCAGGAGCCTGATCGCGGACATGAGCCGCTCCTTCTTCGTCCGACTGCAACTCTAATCAACTTTGACTAGGGTACCCGTCATGACCGAGAAGACCATCCCCCTCCTCCCGTGCCACGCGGTCGAGCCGCTCGTGGAGTTCTACGTGGCGCTCGGCTTCGAGGTGACCTTCCAGCAGAAGAGTCCCTATCCGTACGTGGTGGTCGAGCGCGGTGACGTGGAGCTGCAGTTCTTCGGGATGAAGGGCTTCGACCCGGCCGCGTCGTACGGCGCCTGCTACGTCCTCACCGAGGAGGTGGACGCCCTCTTCGAGACGTTCCGCGCCGGGCTCAAGGCGGTGTACGGCAAGGTCCCCGGCCGGGGGCTGCCGCGGATCGGCCCGCTCAAGGACATGGCGTACGACATGCGGCAGTTCCTGCTGACCGATCCCAGTGGCAACTCGATCCGGGTCGGCCAGCCCATCGAGGGCGGCGACGGCCACATCAAGCCCGCGCCCCCGGGCACCTTCGAGCGCGCCCTGCACTTCGCCACCCTCTTCGCCGACTCCAAGGAGGACCTCGCGGGCGCCGCGCGCATCCTGGACCGCGTCATCGGGCTCCGGAACGAGAAGCCGACGCCCGTGCAGCGGGTCCGGATCCTCGCGCTGCGCGGGGACATCGCGCACCGCGCGGGCGACGCGGAACTGGCCGCCCGGATGCGCGAAGAGGCGGACGAGCTCGCCGCCCTCCGGCTCGATCCGGAGGGGGCCGAGCTGGTCCGCGCCGACCTGGAGCGGCTGCGGGAGGTGACGGGAGGGGACTGACCCGGCGCTACCGGCCCTGCTGCTCCAGGGCCACCAGCTCGAAGGCCGTCCTTCCGTCAAGGGACTCGCGGATGATGTCCGCGTGCCCCGCGTGCCGGTCCACCTCGCTGATCAGCCGCAGCAGCAGCCAGCGCAGCGAGACCCGCTCCTTGGGGAACCAGGGCTGCTCCGGCAGCGCGAAGGTCTCGTCGAGCGTGGGTGCGGAGCGGATGAACTTCTCGGTCTCCTGGGCGACTTGGTCCCAGTACGCGAGCTGCGAGGCGACCGTCTCCGTACCCACGAGCACGAAGCACTCGTGCCAGTTGGACTCGTCGCGGGCCACCGCCGGGTCCTGGCCCCTGGCGCGGGCCACCCAGCCCTGCTCGGCCTCCGCCACATGCTTGACCAGGCCCGAGAGGGAGAGCTCGCTTACGCTCGGCCGGCTCGCGGCCTGCTCGTCGGTGAGGCCGAGCAGGGTCCTGCGGATGCCGCCGCGGGCCTCGTCGAGGAAGGCGAGCAGCGCGCCGCGCTCGTCGCCGTGCGCCTCTGCGGGAACGTGCTTGACCATGATCGGCCGCCTCTCTGTCGTCGCCGGTGCCGGGCGGTTCCGGACTTCTCGATGACGACGCTACGGACCCTTGCGGTCAGCTTCTGTCCGCAAGCGCGCCTCAAGTGCGGGGCGCCCTGGACGGTGTCCTAGTGATGGAAGGCCGTCGCCTCCGTGCCCGCGCGCGGCGCCGGGCGCGGCTGTCGGCGCAGCTCCGGGAGGAGCTGCTCCAGGTCGGACAAAAACAGCGCGGCCAGGTCGGCCGAGAACCCGTTCCGGCACACCACCCGCAGCACCGACAGGTCCTCCCGGTGCGCGGGGAAGGTGTACGCGGGCACCAGCCAGCCGCGCTCGCGCAGCCGACGGGACACGTCGAAGACGTCGTACGCCGTCACCTCGGGCGAGGTGGTGAACGCGAACACCGGCAACTGGTCGCCCCGGGTGAGGAGTTCGAAGTCGCCGAGGGAGTCGATCCGTTCCGCGAGCCCCCGCGCCACGTCCCGCGAGGCCTGCTGCACGGCCCGGTACCCGGCACGGCCGAGCCGCAGGAACGTGTAGTACTGGGCGACCACTTGTGCCCCCGGACGCGAGAAGTTGAGGGCGAAGGTGGGCATCTCGCCGCCCAGGTAGTTCACCCGGAACACCAGCTCCTCGGGCAGTTCCTCGGCCGACCGCCACAGCGCCCAGCCGACGCCGGGGTAGACCAGGCCGTACTTGTGCCCGGACGTGTTGATCGACGCCACCCGGGGCAGCCGGAAGTCCCACTCCAGGTCCTCGTCGAGGAACGGCGCGACCATGGCGCCGGACGCCCCGTCCACGTGTACGGGGATGTCCAGACCGGTTCGCTCCGCCAACTTGTCGAGCGCGGCGCAGAGTTCGGCCACCGGCTCGTACGAACCGTCGAAGGTGGAGCCGAGCACCGCGACGACGCCGATGGTGTTCTCGTCGCACAGCTCGGCGGCGGCGCGCGGGTCGAGGTGGTAGCGCTCGCCCTCCATGGGGACTAGGCGGGCCTCCACCTCCCAGAACTCGCAGAACTTCTCCCAGCACACCTGCACGTTGACGCCCATGACGAGATTGGGCCGGGCCTCGCGCGAGGGGTAGCGGTCGGCGTTCCGCTTCGCCCAGCGCCGCTTGAGCGCCATACCGGCGAGCATGCACGCCTCGCTCGACCCGGTGGTCGAACAGCCCACCGTGGCCTGCGGATCGGGCGCGTGCCACAGCTCGGCGAGCATCGCCACACAGCGCCGCTCCAGCTCGGCGGTGCGCGGGTACTCGTCCTTGTCGATCATGTTCTTGTCCCGGCACTCCGCCATCAGGACGCTCGCCTGCGGCTCCATCCACGTGGTGACGAAGGTGGCGAGGTTCAGGCGGGAGTTGCCGTCGAGCATCAACTCGTCGTGCACCAGCTGGTACGCCGTCGCGGGCGGCAGCGGCTCGTCCGGCAGCCGGTGCCTGGGCGGGGCCTCGGTCATGCCGGAGACCGGGTTCGCCTCGCCGAAGAAGGGGTTCAGGGCGAGCCTGCGCAGATCCGCGTCCGGCTCGGGCTGCGGTCCGGCACCCTTGTGCAGGGGCATCGCGGCGCCTCTCTCTCGGTTCTCTCGTGTCTCTCGGGTCTCTCGTGCGGGACGGCTCCGATGCGTACGCGAGCCTCACGATATCGGGGCAAACGGGACATGGTCCTGTCGAGCGGGCCGCCCGTGGACCGCCGGAGACGCCCCGGCGATACGGGCTTGCACCTCACGTGACGTGAGGCCTCAGGGTGATGCCGTACCGAGAAACACCGAAGGGAGCGGGTGGCGATGAGCTACTCCGTAGGGCAGGTCGCCGGATTCGCCGGGGTCACGGTGCGCACGCTGCACCACTACGACGGGATCGGCCTGCTGGTCCCCAGCGAGCGCAGCGGCGCCGGCCACCGGCGCTACAGCGACGTGGACCTGGACCGGCTGCAACAGATCCTGTTCTACCGGGAGCTGGGCTTCCCGCTCGACGAGGTGGCGGCACTCATCGACGACCCGGACGCGGACCCGCGCGACCATCTGCGCCGGCAGCGCGATCTGCTGTCCGCGCGGATCGCGAAGCTCCAGGAGATGGTCGCCGCCGTCGAAACGGCCATGGAGGCGAAGAAGATGGGCATCAACCTCACGCCCGAGGAGAAGTTCGAGGTCTTCGGGGACCACGACCCGGACCAGTACGAGGAAGAGGTCGAGCAGCGCTGGGGCGACACCGAGGAGTACGCGGAGTCGAAGCGCCGCCAGGCCTCGTACACGAAGGAGGACTGGCTGCGGATCCAGCGGGAGGGCGACGAGGTCACCCAGCGCTTCGTGGCCCTGATGGAGGCGGGCGTCGACCCGGAGTCCGAGGAGGGCATGGATGCCGCCGAGGCCCACCGGCAGTGGATCTCCCGCAATCACTACGACTGCTCGTACGAGCTGCACAGCTGCCTCGGTGAGATGTACGTGTCCGACGAGCGCTTCACCGTGAACATCGACCAGGCGAAGCCGGGCCTCGCCGCCTACGAGCGCGACGCCATCCTCGCCAACGCGATCCGGCACGCGTGACGGAGCGGCCGGCCGGCCGGTCGGCCGTGACGCGGTAAGGGGCGCCCTCCATTGCGGGGCGCCCCTTACCGCGTACCTCTGTGGTGTCAGGTCTCCGTCCGGGCGATCACCGCGGCCGTGCCGTACGCGCACACCTCCGCCGCGCCGTCCATCGCCTCGGTCACGTCGAAGCGGAACATCAGGACCGCGTTGGCGCCACGCGCGCGTGCCTGCTCCACGAGCCGTTCCATGGCCTGGTTGCGGGTCTCCACCAGGGTCTTGGTGAGCCCCTTGAGCTCGCCGCCGATCATCGACTTGAGGCCCGCGCCGATCTGGCTGCCCAGGTGCCGGGACCTGACCGTGAGACCGAAGACCTCGCCGATGACCTGCTGCACCTGGAATCCGGGCACGTCGTTCGTCGTGACCACCAGAACGTCCGACTCTGGGGTCTGACCACCGCCGAAGTCCTCGATGCCCATGTTCGTCCACCTCCGTCGCCTTGCCGCCGTTGACTGCACAGCTTGGTCCCGATATGTGACTGGTGCATCCCGGGGGCTCCGGTGGAACCTGGTCCTTGTCCCTCGCGTTGATAACTTGGAGCGGCCACTTCGGCCGTTTCTCTTCACCGACCCCCAGGAGCCCGGACCCGTGATGACGACGCTTGCGCTCGGACCAAGCTGGCTCGATCCGGACTTTCTGCTGAACAAGTTCGGACTCATCGGCCTGCTGATCATCGTCTTCGCCGAGTCCGGCCTGCTGATCGGCTTCTTCCTGCCGGGTGACTCCCTGCTGTTCACCATGGGCCTGCTGGTGGCGACGGGCAAGCTCGACACCGCCCCGCTGTGGCTGGTGTGCACGCTGGTCTGCCTCGCCGCGATCCTCGGCGACCAGGCGGGCTATCTCTTCGGCCGCAAGGTCGGCCCAGCCCTCTTCAACCGCCCGGACTCCCGCCTCTTCAAGCAGGAGAACGTGGCGAAGGCACACGAGTTCTTCGAGAAGCACGGCCCGAAGTCCCTGGTCCTGGCCCGCTTCGTGCCGATCGTGCGGACGTTCACGCCGATCATCGCCGGCGTCTCGAAGATGAACTACCGCTCGTTCATCACGTTCAACGTCCTCGGCGGCGTCCTGTGGGGCGCGGGCGTGACGCTGCTCGGCGCCTGGCTCGGTCAGATCGAGTTCGTGCACAAGAACATCGAGGCGATCCTGATCCTGATCGTCCTGATCTCGGTCGTGCCGATCATCATCGAGTTCCTGCGGGCCCGCTCCAAGAGCAAGAAGGCAGTCGCGGCCACGGACACGGCCACGGGCACCGGCAAGGCCCCCGGCACGGACACGCACACGGACAAGCCCACCCAGGCGCTGCGCCAGGCGTCCCCGCACGGCCAGCCGGACCAGCAGCAGCGCGGCCGGCACGCCAAGCGCTGAGGGCTTAGCACCGACCCGGAGCACTTCCCGGACCCGTACGACCGAGGGCGACGCACCACGTGTGCGTCGCCCTCAGCCGTACGGGAAACACGTGCTCCGGACCGGAAACCGCTGGTCAGAAGCCGTGCGTGATCAGAAGCCGCGCGTACGCTTCGCCGCCCGGCGTCCGCTCGGGCTCTCCGCCCCCGGCACCCGCAGGAACAGCCGGGCCAGCTCGCCACCGAGGTTCACGCCGATCGCGATGGCCAGGGCGAGCGCCGCCGCCTTGGACAGCGCCGTGAGCCCCGCGTTCAGGTCGTTCTGCGCGATGTTGAGCAGCCCGAAGTACGTCGACGAACCCGGAAGGAGCGGCCCGATCGCCGCCGTGACGTACGGCAGCGCCGAGGCGAAGCGGTAGCGCGAGAGCAACTGCCCGAACAGGCCGACAAGGCCGGCCGCGACCGCGGTGGCCGCCACCGGCGACAGCTCGCCCGCGTCGGCCATCGCCCCGTAGATCACCCAGGCGACCCCGCCGTTGAGCGTCACGAGCAGCACCGTGGACCGCTCCTGCTGGAGCAGCACCGCGAACGCGCACGAGAGCGCCATCGCCGCCAGGGTCTGGATGTACGGCCGGCTGGTGCTGTGGATCACCGTCTCCGGGTTGAGCCCCGCGTCGAGCCGTACGCCCAGGTAGAGCACCGTGAGCACGCCGATCACGATGCCGACGACGAGATAGCCGACCTCCAGGAGCCGGGCCGCGGCGGTGATGTAGTAGCCGGTCAGCCCGTCCTGCACACCGGCGACCAGGGCCCGCCCCGGGATCAGCGCGAACAGCCCACCGGTGATCACCGCGGAGGCCCGTACGTCCGGCAGGTCGAGGAGGCTGATCGCGACGCCCATCCCGGCGGGCGGCATCGCGGCGGCGATGAACTGGTAGAACTCCGGCAGCCCGCGCCCCGCGCACAGCCAGGCGAGACGGTCGCCGAGCATCGCGCCGGCGGCCGCCGCGATGAACACCACGACCGTGCCGCCGACCAGCGTCGCCGCCGCTCCGGCGAGCAGCCCGGCCGCGGCGGTGAGCGCCCAGCCGGGGTACGGGTGCCGGTTACGCCGGATCTCCGCGAGGCGGCGGTAGGCCTCCTCCAGGGTCACGTCGACGTCTTCGCTGCCGATGTCGTCGACGAGCGAGTACACGGCCGACAGACGCGTGTAGTCGGTGCCCCGGCGGCGTACCGTCCGCGAGGCCGTCACCGGGTCGTCGACCAGGGACGGCTGGTGCGAGATGGAGAGCAGCGTGAAGGTGACCGTCGGCTCGCAGCGGTCCAGGCCGTACGAACGCGTCACGGCGAACATCGCCGCCTCCACGTCCTCGGCCCCCTCACCGCCCGCGAGCAGCAACTCGCCGATACGCAGCGTCAGGTCGAGCACGCGCGGGACGGCGGGGCCCGCCTCGTCGTCGTTCGCCTGTGTCGCCTCCGGCGCGGGCCGCTCGGCGACCGGGGTGCGCAGCATGGTGCGCATCCGGTCCTGCCAGGGCGCCTCCTTGGTCAGCTTGACCATGGGGATGCCGGTGGGCGGCGTGAACGCGGGGGAGAGCCGGGCCTCGTAGTTGGGCGGCGGCTTGAACGCCGAGGTCTCCAGATCCTCCGTCGTCGCCGGGATCCGCAGGCCCTGCGGAATGGTGAACTCGGAGGTCGGATGCTCCTCCTCCGGCACAGGAGGCGTCCCCACTCCGCCGACCGGGGAGAACGCGCTGTGCGCCTCGTCCGACTGCGGCTTGCGGTCTTCCTCCTCCGCGGTGTCAGCCACCTTGTTCCACCCTCTGCTTCCCCTCGGGTCTCAGGCCGTTCGCACGCTTCTGTGACCCGTGTACGCACCTCCGATAGGCCCAGTATGAGCATGGACACACGAAGAGGCCGCGCGGACCCCCACCAGGGGTGCGCGCGGCCTCTTCGGCGGAGTTCGCGGTGCGGGGGTCAGTGACCGCCCTGCTCCTCGAAGCGCTTGTACGAACGCTCGATCTCGGCCTCGGCGTCGGTGCGGCCGACCCAGTCGGCGCCCTCGACGGACTTGCCGGGCTCCAGGTCCTTGTAGACCTCGAAGAAGTGCTGGATCTCCAGGCGGTCGAACTCGGAGACGTGGTGGATGTCCCGCAGGTGCTCCACGCGCGGGTCGGAGGCCGGCACGCAGAGCAGCTTGTCGTCGCCGCCCGCCTCGTCCGTCATCCGGAACATGCCGATGGCGCGGCACTTGATGAGGCAGCCGGGGAAGGTCGGCTCGTCCAGGATGACCAGGGCGTCCAGCGGGTCACCGTCCTCGCCGAGGGTGTCCTCGACGAAGCCGTAGTCGGCCGGGTAGCTGGTCGAGGTGAACAGGCGACGGTCCAGACGGATACGACCGGTCTCGTGGTCCACCTCGTACTTGTTCCGCGAACCCTTCGGAATCTCGATCGTGACGTCGAACTCCACCGGATGCTCCTCAATGATCAACACAGATAACGGGCGATGCTGCGTCCTCCCGTGGGACGCCGCCGTGAACAGCGGCTACTCCGCGGGCACCAACTCCGGCCTTTTTATGTGGCCGGACCCACCGCGGTGCGATCCCGCGGCAAGACGCAGTGGTTAAGTGTCCCTCACGCTGGTGTGTGATCGCGAAAGGGGCTGGTCATGGTGGGCGAGCTCAAGGTGCGGCGGCTTCCGGGGCTGCGGTGGCTGAGACGGCCGACGAAGCTCCCCGAGCTCCCACGGACCCCTCGGCCCACGCGGCTCAGGAACGTCACGACCTGGCAGCTCACGGCAGGCGCGGCCACGGTCGGCCTCGCACTCTCGGCCGTGGCGGTGACCGCGGCCGGCCCTTGGGACTCCGGTCAGCGTACGGCCGAGCGGGCCGCGGCGGTCGACTCGGGGCGTGACGGTGGCACAGATCACGGCGACGGTCGTGAGCCGTCCGCCGCGCCGAGCGCCCCCGGCGTGCTCACCGCGCTCGGCGCCCCCGCGGGCGGCGCACCCGCCCCCACCGGCGGCGCCCTCGCCGATGTGCTCGACCCCCTCCTCAAGGACCCCTCGCTCGGCGCCGACCGCACCGCCTCGGTGGTCGACGCGGCCACCGGTACGGAGGTGTACGGAGCGAAGGCGGGCGACGCCGTCGTCCCCGCGTCGACCATCAAGATCGCCACGGCCGTGGCGGCGCTCTCGGCCCTCGGCCCCGACCACCGCATCGTCACCCGCACCGTGATCGAGCCGGGCGCCACCGACAGCGCCGACCCCGCGAAGCGCGCCGACGTCGCCCTGGTCGGCGGCGGCGACCCCACCCTGACCGCCCGCAAGGGCACCCAGGGCAACGCCAGCCTGCACACCCTCGCCGACGCCACCGCCCACGCCCTGGGCGACCGCGGCGTCGACAAGATCAAGCTGTCCTACGACAGCTCCGCCTACGCGGGCCCCGAGCTGCACCCGATCGGCCCGAACGAGAACATCGCCCCGGTCAGCGCCCTCATGGCCGACGAGGGCCGCCTCGACGACTCCACCAGCGGCCCCGCCCCGCGCACCGCGGAACCGGCCCGCGACGCCGCCCGCACCTTCGCCGGGCTGCTGCGCGACCGGGGTATCGACGTCAAGGGCGAGCCGGGCCCCACCAAGGCGGGGGACGGGGCGAAGACCCTCGGGTCCACGAAGTCCGCCCCGCTCGACGCGCTCGTCGAACGCATGCTGACCCACAGCGACAACGACATCGCCGAACACCTCGCCCGCCAGACGGCCCTCGCCGCCGGTGAGCCGGCGAGCTTCGACGGCGCCGCCAAGGCCGTGAAGAAGCAGCTCGACAAGCTCGAACTCCCGGTCAAGAAGGGCAAGTTCGCCGACGGCAGCGGACTCGACCGCAAGGACCGGGTGACCTCGAAGCTGCTCACCGCGCTCCTCGCCCGCGCCGCCGACCCGGACCACCCCGAACTGCGCCCCGTCCTCACCGGCCTCCCCGTGGCGGGCTTCACCGGCACCCTGCGCAGCCGCTACGCCGCCGGCGGCGCCACCGCCCCCGGCACCGGCCTGGTCCGCGCCAAGACCGGCACGCTGACGGGCGTGAACACCCTTGCCGGCACGGTCGTCGACGCGGACGGACGACTCCTGGTCTTCGCGTTCACCGGCTCCGGCACGGGTGACGCCAAGGCCGCCCAGTCCACCCTGGACCGGCTCGCGTCGACGGTCGCCAACTGCGGCTGCCGCTGACCCCACGGTCCAAGGCGGTCCACGGCAGGGGTCGACAACGTACGGTTGACGCATGACGAGCATCGGTGGTGCTGCATCTTCAGGCATGGTCGACTGGAATCTCGCGGTGGCGACCGCGACCCGGCTCGTACGGCCGGGGCCAGAGGTGAGCCGGGACGAGGCGCGCGCCGTCGTCAGTGAGCTCCGCGCACACGCCAAGTCGTCCGAGGAGCACGTGCGTTCCTTCACCAGGATGGCGACCGACGCGGCCCACGACACCCCCGTACTCGTCGTCGACCGCGCCGGCTGGGTGCGGGCGAACGTCGCGGGGTTCCGGGAGATCCTCAAGCCGCTCCTGGACAAGATGGAGGACCGGCGCGGCGGCGGTGCGGGCGGCGCGATGATGGGCGCCGTCGGCGGCAAGGTCACCGGGGTCGAGCTCGGCATGCTCCTCTCGTTCCTCGCCTCGCGCGTACTGGGGCAGTACGAGACCTTCGCCCCGCCCAGCCGCGACCTGCCCGCGGGGGCGAACGGCGGCGGCCGCCTGCTCCTGGTCGCGCCGAACATCGTCCACGTGGAGCGTGAACTCGACGTGGACCCGCACGACTTCAGGCTCTGGGTCTGCCTGCACGAGGAGACCCACCGCACCCAGTTCACCGCCGTGCCGTGGCTGCGCGACCACCTCGAGGGCGAGATCCAGTCATTCCTTGGCGAGACCGAGGTCGACCCGATGACGGTCCTCGAGCGCCTGCGCGAGGCCGCGTCGTCGCTCGCGGGCAACCGCTCGGACGAGGAGGACGAGGGCGGCAGGACCCTCGTGGAGATCGTGCAGACCCCCGCCCAGCGCGAGATCCTCGGCCGCCTGACCGCCGTCATGTCGCTGCTCGAAGGGCACGCGGACTACGTGATGGACGGCGTCGGACCCGCGGTGGTGCCGTCCGTCGGCGAGATCCGGGAGAAGTTCAAGGAGCGCCGCGCCAAGGGCGCCTCCCGCCTGGACCAGGCGCTGCGCAAGCTCCTCGGCCTCGACGCCAAGCTCCGGCAGTACCGGGACGGCGAGCGGTTCGTGCGCGCGGTCGTCGAGGAGGTCGGCATGGACGGTTTCAACCGCGTCTGGACCTCGCCCAACACCCTCCCCACCAAGGCGGAGATCGCCAAACCGGCGGACTGGGTCGCGAGGGTGCACCGTAGGACAGAGTCATGAGTGCCGCGCCGCGGGCGGCAGAAGTGAGCCGCCGTAATCACCCTTCCGAGGGACCGTGAGCCAAGGGTAGGCGTGCGATGCTCGGGTAGCCGCTCGTCTCTGTCACCATCGACACACTCTGAGTGACTGCACTCGGAGTAAACGATCTCCAGTGACTCCACAGCGACTCCACCCGAGGCACACCTCCCCAACTTCACGAAGGGAACCGGACCATGGGTCCCCATCCAGCGGTCGCGGCGATACGCCTGGCGGTCCGCCGCGTACTCCACGACGTCCTCACCGATCTCGCCGCCCGCGACCTCGCGACGCACGCCGCCCCCGTCGGCGGACCGGCCGCGAACCCCGCGCCCGAACCGGCCCGCGCCCCGCTCGTCCTCGTCGCCTGCTCCGGCGGCGCCGACTCCATGGCGCTCGCCTCCGCCCTCGCCTTCGAGGCCCCCAAGCTCGGCATCCGCGCCGGTGGCGTCACCGTCGACCACGGTCTGCAGTCCGGCTCCGACCTGCGCGCCGCCGAGGTCGTCGCCCGGATGACCGCCCTGCGCCTCGACCCCGTCGCCTCCGTCGCCGTCTCCGTGGGCCGTGACGGCGGCCCCGAAGCCGCCGCCCGCGACGCGCGGTACGCCGCACTCGACGCCACCGCCGAACAGCACGGCGCCGACGCGATCCTGCTCGGCCACACCCGCGACGACCAGGCGGAGACCGTCCTGCTCGGGCTCGCCCGCGGCTCCGGCATCCGCTCCCTGTCCGGCATGGCCGCCGTCTCCGGCGGACCCGGCGTCAGCGGCCGGTACCGCCGGCCCTTCCTGCACCTCGACCGGCAGACCGCCCGCAAGGCCTGCATGGTCCAGTCGCTGCCCGTCTGGGACGACCCGCACAACGCCGACCCGGCCTACACCCGCTCCCGGCTCCGCCACGAAGGGCTGCCCGCCCTGGAGAAGGCACTCGGCAAAGGAGTCGTCGAGGCCCTCGCGCGTACGGCCCAGCTCTCCCGTGACGACGCCGACGCCCTCGACGACTGGGCCGCGCGGGCCGAGTCGTCCGTACGGGACACGGACGGGCTCCTGGAGTGCGCCAAGCTCTACGCCCTGCCGCCCGCCGTACGCCGCCGTGTGCTGCGCCGAGCGCTGATCGCCGCGGGCTCTCCCGCCGGTTCGCTGTTCGCCCGGCACATCGAGGAGGTCGACCGGCTGATCACCGGTTGGCGGGGTCAGGGAGGCATCAACCTCCCCGGCCGAGTGGAGGCTCGACGGCAGGGTGGCAGACTTGTCATCCGGCAGGGCTGACACACGGCGAACCGAAAGTGATGTGCGGGTGGACGCGAAAGACATGGGCACCGACCTGGAGTCGGTGCTCATCACCAAGGAAGAGATCGACGCGAAGCTGGCCGAGCTGGCCGCGAAGGTCGACGCGGAGTACGCGGGCAAGGACCTCCTGATCGTCGGTGTCCTCAAGGGCGCCGTGATGGTCATGGCGGACCTGGCGCGTGCCCTGTCCACCCCGGTCACCATGGACTGGATGGCGGTGTCGTCGTACGGCGCCGGGACCCAGTCCTCCGGTGTGGTCCGGATCCTCAAGGACCTCGACACCGACATCAAGGGCAAGCACGTCCTGATCGTCGAGGACATCATCGACTCCGGCCTCACCCTCTCCTGGCTGCTCTCCAACCTCGGCTCCCGCGAGCCCGCGTCCCTCGAGGTCTGCACGCTGCTCCGCAAGCCGGACGCCGCGAAGGTCGCGATCGACGTGAAGTGGGTCGGCTTCGACATCCCCAACGAGTTCGTCGTGGGGTACGGCCTGGACTACGCGGAGCGGTACCGGAACCTGCCGTTCGTCGGCACTCTGGCTCCACACGTGTACGGCGGCTGAAGCCGTTCGCGTACTTCACGGGAACCCTTGCGGTGTTCCCGCCGTTGGAGCATGGGAAGACGGGAATGCCCGCCGTCCCCTGCGCCTTCGGGTGACAATGCTGGGGTACCGTCCGAAGAACAGTCTTTATCAAACTCACTATGGCAGGAGGGACGGGGCGACACCGCTCCGTATGGATGGACGTGAAGCGATACTTCCGTGGGCCGGTCATGTGGATCGTGCTGGCCGTCCTCGCCGTGGTCGTGTTGATGCAGGTCGTCGGCTCGTCCGGCGGCTTCAAGACGGTGGACACCGCCCAGGTCATCAAGGCCATCGACGACAAGCAGGCGCAGACCGCCAAGCTCACCACCGGTGACGAAGACACCATCAAGGTCGAACTGAAGCCCGGCGCCGACAAGGGCAAGTACGGCGGCAGCACCAAGATTCAGGCGAGCTACATCGGCGACCAGGGCGCCCAGCTGGCCACCAAGCTGCAGCAGAACTACGAGAACGGCGACATCAAGGACGGGTACACCGTCTCGCCGTCGAAGCAGAACCCGTTCCTCGGGATCCTGCTCTCGCTGCTTCCCTTCGTTCTCATCGTCGTTGTCTTCCTGTTCCTGATGAATCAGATGCAGGGCGGCGGCTCCCGAGTCATGCAGTTCGGGAAGTCCAAGGCCAAGCTCATCACCAAGGACACCCCCAAGACGACGTTCTCCGACGTCGCCGGCTCTGACGAAGCCGTCGAAGAACTCCACGAGATCAAGGAGTTCCTGCAGGAGCCGGCGAAGTTCCAGGCCGTCGGCGCCAAGATCCCCAAGGGCGTCCTGCTGTACGGCCCGCCCGGTACGGGCAAGACGCTCCTCGCGCGTGCTGTCGCGGGCGAGGCGGGCGTCCCGTTCTACTCGATCTCCGGTTCCGACTTCGTCGAGATGTTCGTCGGTGTCGGTGCCTCCCGAGTCCGTGACCTCTTCGAGCAGGCCAAGGCGAACGCCCCGGCGATCGTCTTCGTCGACGAGATCGACGCGGTCGGCCGGCACCGTGGTGCCGGTATGGGCGGCGGTCACGACGAGCGCGAGCAGACGCTGAACCAGCTGCTCGTGGAGATGGACGGCTTCGACGTGAAGGGCGGCGTCATCCTGATCGCCGCCACCAACCGGCCCGACATCCTGGACCCCGCGCTGCTCCGCCCCGGCCGCTTCGACCGGCAGATCGCCGTCGACCGCCCGGACATGCAGGGCCGCCTGGAGATCCTCAAGGTCCACCAGAAGGGCAAGCCGGTCGCCCCGGACGTCGACCTCTCGGCCGTCGCCCGTCGCACCCCCGGCTTCACCGGTGCCGATCTCTCCAACGTCCTGAACGAGGCCGCCCTCCTGACGGCCCGTAGCGACAAGAAGCTGATCGACAACCACTTCCTGGACGAGGCGATCGACCGTGTGGTCGCGGGCCCGCAGAAGCGGACCCGGATCATGTCGGACAAGGAGAAGAAGATCACCGCGTACCACGAGGGCGGTCACGCCCTGGTCGCGGCGGCTTCACCGAACTCCGACCCGGTCCACAAGATCACGATCCTGTCCCGCGGCCGTGCCCTGGGCTACACGATGGTGCTCCCGGACGAGGACAAGTACTCCACCACGCGCAACGAAATGCTCGACCAGCTCGCGTACATGCTGGGCGGGCGCGCCGCGGAGGAGCTCGTCTTCCACGACCCGACCACGGGTGCCGCGAACGACATCGAGAAGGCCACCGCCACGGCCCGCGCCATGGTCACGCAGTACGGCATGACCGAGCGGCTCGGCGCCATCAAGTTCGGCGGCGACAACACCGAACCGTTCCTCGGCCGCGAGATGGGCCACCCGCGCGACTACTCGGAAGAGGTCGCCGCGCTGGTGGACGAAGAGGTCAAGAAGCTCATCGAGACGGCGCACAACGAGGCCTGGGAGATCCTGGTCGAGAACCGCGACATCCTCGACAAGCTGGTCCTGGCGCTCCTCGAGAAGGAGACGCTGAACAAGGAGCAGATCGCCGAGATCTTCGCGCAGATCGTCCGCCGCCCGGCCCGCCCGGCGTGGACCGGCTCCTCGCGGCGCACGCCGTCGACGCGGCCGCCGGTGCTCTCCCCGAAGGAACTGTCGCTCACCAACGGCGCCAACGGCAGCACCCCCGCGGTGACCGCCTCGGCGACGGAGACGACGGCAGCGCCCGCGGACCTGACGAAGGCCCCCGCACCGGAGGACCGTCCCGAGAGCTGATCTCCGGCTCCCGGCCGGCACAGCAGGCCCGGAATGGATGCCGCGCCCCCCTGGTTCTAGCCTTGGGGGGCGCGGCATTTTTGTGCGCAGCACGGCAGACGCAGAGACGCGCTGCCCGTCGTAAGAAGGAACGAGGCACAGAGATGACCGACCCGGTGACGCTGGACGGCGTGAGCTCGATCGGCGAGTTCGACGAGAAGCGGGCCGAGAACGCGGTACGCGAGCTGCTCATCGCCGTCGGAGAGGACCCGGACCGCGAGGGGCTGCGCGAGACGCCGGGCCGGGTGGCGCGGGCGTACAGGGAGATATTCGCGGGCCTGTGGCAGCAGCCGGAGGACGTGCTGACCACCACCTTCGACCTGGGCCACGACGAGATGGTCCTGGTGAAGGACATCGAGGTCATGAGCTCCTGTGAGCATCACCTGGTCCCGTTCGTCGGTGTGGCGCACGTCGGGTACATCCCGTCGTCGGACGGGAAGATCACCGGCCTGTCGAAGCTGGCCCGGCTCGTCGACGTGTTCGCCCGCCGCCCGCAGGTGCAGGAGCGGCTGACCACGCAGATCGCCGACTCCCTGATGGAGATCCTGGAGCCGCGCGGGGCGATCGTGGTCATCGAGTGCGAGCACATGTGCATGACGATGCGCGGGGTCCGCAAGCCCGGCGCGAAGACGCTGACCTCGGCGGTGCGCGGGCAGCTGCGGGACCCGGCGACCCGGGCCGAGGCGATGAGCCTGATCATGGCGAAGTGAGCCCGGTGACGCGGTGACGCGGTGACGCGGTGACGCGGTGAAACCGTGATGCGGTGACATCGTGACGTGGTGGCCCGGAGCGTGTAGTTCCGGGTCCGTGTCCTGGACAACTCCTGGGCACGCCTTGGCAGTTGTGGAACTGTTCCGGCCATGACTGCCATGACTGATGACACTCTGCCGACGCGTCGCCTCGGTGAACTGGAAGTCTCCGCCCTCGGGTTCGGGGCGATGGTGCTGTCGCCTGGTGTGTACGGCGACATCGACGACGCGCGTGCCGAGCGGGCGCTGCTCGCGGCGGCCGACGCGGGCGCCACGTTCTTCGACACCTCCGACGGGTACGGCGCCGACGGGCACAACGAACGCCTCGTGGGCCGGGCCCTGCGCGCCCGCCGCGACGAGGTGGTGCTCGCGACCAAGTTCGGCTTCCGGCTGGCGGAGGGCGCCGAGCCGCACCGCTTCCCGGTCGGCTTCGCCTTCGGGGAGCTGGCGGTCAACGCGGACCCCAAGTACGTACGCGGGTACGCCGAGGCGAGCCTCAGGGAGCTCGGGACGGACCGCATCGACCTGTACTACCCGCACTTCCCCGACCCGCAGGTGCCGTTGGCGGACACCGTGGGTGCGGTGGCCGAGCTGATCCAGGACGGGCTCGTACGGCAGTTGGGTCTGTCCAACGTCACGGCCGGGCAGTTGCGGGCCGCGCACGCCGTGCACCCGGTGGCGGTGGTGCAGGCGGAGTGGTCGATGTGGCGGCCGGTCGACGCCGAACTGCTCGCCGCGGCACGGGAGCTGGGCGTCGGCGTGGCCGCCTGGTCGCCGCTCGGCGCCGGGTTCCTGACCGGGCAGGTCGGTGCGGTGGAGGACGGGGACTTCCGGCAGAACATGCCGCGGTTCGACGCGGCCAACCGGCAGGCCAACCATGACCGTTTCGCGCCGGTGCGCGGGATCGCGGCGGAGCTCGGCCTCACGCCGGCCCAACTGGCGCTGGCGTGGCTGCTGCACCAGGACCCGCACGTGGTGCCCATCCCGGGCAGCCGGACGCCCGCGCACATCGTGGAGAACCTCGCCGCCGCGCGCGTGACGCTGCCCGCGGAGGTCTCGGCCCGCCTTGACGCGATCCTGCGGGAGACGGTCGTGTCGGGCGGGACGCTGCTGTAGCGGGGAGTCGGGGGCGCTCTCCGGTGTGGCGCGGCGGGCGGGGCTATGCCGCCGCCGCGCCGCCCTCGCCGTTGTCCTTGTCGTCGTACTCCGGGAGCTTGCACACCCGCTCGAGGAACAGCGCCGCCGCGATCACGCACGCGCCGGCCAGGACCGAGAAGCCCGCGTAGATCGCCTGGTCGCGGCGGGCGGGGACGTCGAGCCGGGTGAGCAGGAAGACGCCCGCGCCGCCGTACAACCCCGTCACCAGGGCCGCGACCAGGGCGCTCGCCTGGCCGAAGACCAGCGCGCGGGCGGCCATCAGGGGCTCCACGCCCTTGGCGCCGGGTTTGCGGTCGCGCTGGGCGCGCAGCCTGGAGCGGAACGAGAGCGCGGTCGCGAGCAGGACGACGGCGATCACGGCGAGGACGATCGGTGCGGCCAGGGGCACGCCGGGCAGTTCGCCGAACGAGTCCCAGAGCCTGGCGCCGGACCAGGACAGCACTCCGGCCACCAGGAACAGGCCGATCAGCGTCCGGATGCGCAGCAGCTTCACGGTGGCGGTCGCCTCTTTCGTCGTGCTTCGTCCAGCGGTCCGTGCGGGCCCTGACACGGGGCCCGTGCTGACCCTAACGACTACTCGGGCAGCCGGAGTTCCAGATCGGCGCGGGGCACGACGCCCGCGCGGGTGACCTGGGCGAGGAAGTGCGCGACGGGGCCGCGGCCGGGGATCTGGGCCTCCGGGTCGACGTCGTGCCAGGGGGCGAGGACGAAGGCACGCTCGTGCGCGCGCGGGTGCGGCAGCGTGAGGTTCGGGTCGTCGGAGACGACGTCCTGGTACGTGACGATGTCGACGTCGATGGTGCGCGGGCCCCAGCGCTCGTCGCGCACCCGGTGGAAGGCCTCCTCGACCGCGTGCGCCCGCTCCAGGAGCGAGGACGGCGGGAGGGTGGTCTTGATGACGACCACCGCGTTGAAGTACGCGGGCTGGCTGCCCGGCTCGACGCCCCAGGGCTCCGTCTCGTACACCGGGGAGACGGCCTTCACGCGCAGGCCCGGGGTGTCCTCCAGGGCGTCCACGGCTCCCTGGAGGGTCTCCAGGCGGTTGCCGAGGTTGCTGCCGAGGGCGACGACGGCGAACTTCGGGTTGTTGAGGGTGACGTCCGCGGCATCCACCTGTTCCACCACGGAGGCGGGCACCGGCTGTACGGTCGGGTCGCTCTGCGTGTTCATGCGCTGCTCCGGGTGATGGTGATGGTGACGTCGTCGAAGGGCACGGTGATGGGTGCTTCGGGCTTGTGCACGACCACCTCTACCTCCTGGACGCCCTCGTGTTTCAGGCACTGCTGTGCGATGCGTTCGGCGAGGGTCTCGATGAGGTCGACGGGCTCGCCCTGGACGACGGCCACGACCTCCTCGGCCACGACGCCGTAGTGCACGGTCTTCGTCAGGTCGTCGTCGGCCGCGGCCGCCCTGGTGTCCAGGCCCAGGACGAGGTCCACGATGAAGGTCTGGCCCTCTTCGCGTTCATGGGCGAAGACACCGTGGTGTCCTCGGGCCTTGAGGCCGCGCAGCGCGACACGATCCACGCGAATCACTCCTGCAATCGTCGGTTCGGCGGGCCCGCGCCGAGTGCGGTCAAGTCGCGAGGCCCATTCGAATCTACCTGCGAGCACCGACAGCGCTTGCCCATGGGGGCTATGGACATGTCGGTCCGTGACTGGTAGCCGCCCATACCCCGGAGGCGGGGAATCCAACCTCCTCGGGGGTTCCGTACCCACTCAGGCGGGTGTTTCGCCGCCTTCTGTGTCCTCTTCGTCGTCCGTCTCGGCGAGTACCGGCGAGGCGTGGTGCGACCACAGCTTCCAGCCGCCGGATGTGCGGCGGAACACATTGGTGGCGACGACGAGCTGGCCGACGAGCGGGCCCAGGTCGGCGCCCTCCTCGGCGGGGCCGCCGCTGAGGATGTTCTCCGTACAGGTCACCAGGGCGGTGTCGCCGTGCACCGAGACGTTCACATCGGTGAGGAAGAACTGGATGTACTCGGTGTTCGCCATGATCAGGGCGTACGACCTGAGGACCTCGCCGCGGCCGGAGAGCACCGGCCAGCCGGGGTGCACGGCGGAGACGAGGTCGGCGGGGTCGTCGACGCCGGTCGCGGCCAGCCAGAGGTCCGAGACCGCCTCGAAGTCGCCGCGCTCCATGGCCTCGTAATAGGCGGTGTTGGCGGTCTCGACGGCTTCGACGTCGGTATGGGGCGTCACTGGGCTCCTTCTACGGCGCGGGCTACGCGGACGGCGTCGGCGGTGGCACGGACCTCGTGGACGCGCACCGCCCAGGCGCCTTCATGGGCGGCGATGGCGGAGACGGCGGCGGTGGCCGCGTCCCGTTCGCGGGCGGGCGGCGGGGCGGAGTCCGGGCCGTCGGCCAGGACGCGGCCGAGGAAACGTTTCCGAGAGGCTGCGACCAGGACCGGCAGGCCGAGGGAGCGCAGCTCCTTCATGTGGGCCACCAGGGCGAGGTCGTGGTCGGCCTCCTTGGCGAAGCCGAGGCCCGGGTCGAGCACGATCCGCTCGGGTGCCACACCGCCCGCGACAACGGCCTCCACGCGCGCGTGGAGCTCGCTGACGACCTCGGCGACCACGTCCGCGTACACGGCGCGGTTGTTCATGTCCTGGCTGAAGCCGCGCCAGTGCATGACGACGAAGGGCGCGTGGTTGGCGGCGGCCATGGGGATCATCGCGGGGTCGGCGAGGCCGCCGCTGACGTCGTTGACGAGCACGGCGCCCGCGGTGAGCGCCTGTTCGGCGACCGAGGCGCGCATGGTGTCCACGGAGACGGTGACGCCCTCGGAGGCGAGGCCGTGCACGACGGGCACGACCCTGCGCAGCTCCTCGGCCTCGTCCACGCGCGTGGCGCCGGGCCGGGTGGACTCGCCGCCGACATCGACCAGGTCGGCGCCCTGGGCGACCAGGTCGAGGCCGTGCTTGACGGCCGCGGTGGTATCGAACCAGCGGCCGCCGTCGGAGAAGGAGTCGGGCGTCACGTTGACGACCCCCATCACCGCACAGCGGTCCCAGTCAGGAAGACCTTCGACCGTGCCCCGGCCTCGCAACGTACTCATGTCTCCAGCGTAGGCCCGGACGGGTGGCGGCTTGAACGGAGTCCCCGCCGCGGTGCTCGTGACGGCGTACCGGCCTGCTCACGCGGTCCGCATCCCCCGCTCCAGGGGCCGCTCGGGCGGCTCGGCGGCGGGGCCGTGCGGGCAGGGGCGCCG
>NZ_JAAAHS010000340.1 GCF_009908195.1 Streptomyces boluensis
CCGCCGCTCCCTCCCCCGTACGCGGCGCTGCAAGGTTTCGGCAAGCGCCGGGCAAGCCTTCCGCCGAGCCTCTCGGGCATCCCCCACTCGAAGCCGAAGCGTCAACCATCGGGGGAGCCATGAAGTCACGTACCGACCGCACACCAGGCCGCCACGCGGCGCGGGACCGATCCGGAGAGGGGCAGTGGGTGACGATTCCCGGCTGCCGGCGCGTCCTCGTCGTCGTGCACACCGAGGTGTACGGGCAGCGGTTGCGGGACCTGCTGCCGCTGCTCGAGGCGGACCTGCGGATCCAGGTCGACTTCACCATCGCGCCGCACGCCTTCAACTCCGGTGCCGCCCGGTCCTTGAGCGCGCTCGGCTGCACGGTGCTGCCGTGGGAGGAGGCGCTGCGGATCGAGTTCGACCTCGTGCTCGCGGCCGGTTCGCAGGGGGTCGACCGGCTGCGTGGTCCGCTCGTCCGGCTGCCGCACGGCGCCGGGCACATGAAGCTGTCCCGGCTCGCCGACGACCGTACGCCCGGACAGCCCCGCACCGTCGGCGGGCTCGGGCGCCAGTACCTGATGCGGAACGGCGAGGTCGTACCCCGTGCGGTCGCCCTCGCGCACCGCGACGAACTCGGCACCCTTGAGCGCTGCTGCCCGGAGGCGCTGCCGGTCGCGGAAGTCATCGGCGACGCCACCCACGACCGGATCGTGGCCAGTCTGGGGCAGCGCCGCCGCTACCGGGCCGCGCTGGGGCTCGGCCGGGGCCAGAAGCTGCTCCTGGTCTGCAGCACGTGGGGGACGGGATCCGCGTTCAACCGCTTCGACGCCCTGCTGCCCCGGCTGTTCGCCGAACTGCCGCCGGAGCAGTACCGGATCGGGGTCCTGGTGCACCCCAACGTCTGGGCGGGGCACGGGGAGTGGCAGGTCCGCTCCTGGCTGGCGGCGGCCCGGCGCCGCGGGGTCATGGTGCTGCCGCCGGAGGCGGACTGGCGGGCGCCGTTGATCGCCGCGGACTGGGTGATCGGTGACCACGGCTCGGTGACGCTCTACGCCACGCTCACCCGCGCGGCCGTGCTACTCGCCCGCTTCCCGGAGGCGGACGTCGATCCGGGCTCGCCGGGTGCGGAACTCGCCCGTACGGCGCCCACCTTGTCGCCGGCGCATCCGCTGCCGGATCAGCTGGCTTACGCGCGCGCCACGTATCCGGCCGCCGCGTACCGGCGGATCGGGGGGCGCATCTCGTCCGAGCCGGGCCGCTTCGGGCGCAACGCGCGCACGTTGCTGTACCGCGTCCTCGGCCTCGGCGAGCCCGCGTGCGCGCCCGAGCTGCCGCCGCTTCCCGCGCCCCGGCACCGGGTGGACGCGGGGCCGGAAGAGGTGTCGGCGTGAGGCGCGCGGGTGGCCCGGTCGTCGTGGCCGCCGACGGGCCGGTGACCGAGGAGTCGCTGCGGCAGTGCGCCGATGTCCTGTGCTGTGGGGCCGAGTTCGGCTCGGCGGCTGACGCCGAGCGGGCGGGCCGCCAGGTGCTCGCCTGCTATCCGGGCTGCGTCCTCGTCGTGGTGCCGTGCTCGGGCGAGCGGTGTCTTGCCGTGGCGCGTACCGGCGCGGTGGGGCACATCCTGCCGCGCTCGGCCGCCGCCGGGCCCGCTGACCTGTGGGCGCTCGCGGTCGAGTGGTACGGGCGCCTTGTGGCGGGAGCCTGGGCCGGGGACCGCTACCCGGTGTCAGGGGTTGCCGACCGCCGCCCGGTGTCAGGGGCTGTCGAGCGCCGCCCGGTGTCAGGGGTTGCCGAGCGTCCGTAGCCGGTCCTCCAGGCGGCGGGTGTCGGGCTCGCTGACCGGCGCGTAGCGGGCCCGGGACTCCTCGTACCGGGCCCGTGCCCGCTCCGTGTCACCGCGTTCCGCCGCCGCTTCGCCCAGCATCTCCAGTACGTGCGCCTGCCAGTGCACCGAGCCGGTCGCCGTGAACTCGTCGAGCGCGGCGAGGAGTTGACGGTCGGCCTCGGCGTGCCGGCCCGTGCGGGCGTAAGCGCGGCCGAGCAGGGCCAGGGCGCGGGCCGCGTCGTAGCGGTCCTGCTCGGCGAGGAGTTCACCGTGCGCCCGCTCCAGGTGCCCGACGGCCTGCTCGGGCTGCCCGGCCGCGAGGGCCACGTCGCCGAGACAGAGCCGGCTGAGCGCCACTCCGCGGTGGTAGCCGATGTCCGCGCGCAGGGCGAGCGCTTCACGGAAGTACCGTTCCGCTTCCGGGAGTCGGCCCGCGAGTCGGCTGGTCTGGCCGAGGCCGTGCAGGGCCTGGGCCTCGTCCCGCCGGTGCCGGGCCCGCGCGGCGGCATCCCCGGCTGTCCCGGTCGAGTCCTCAGCTGTCCCGGTCGAGTCCCCGGCGGCCTCGGCCGAGTCCTCGCGGGCGGCTCGGAGGGCTTCCTCGAACCATCGGAGCGCCTCGTCGTACCGGCCCGTGTTGCGCAGTCCCGTGCCGCCGGAGGTGAGCATCCGGCGCTCGCCCGCGCGGTCGCCGGTGCGGCGGGCCGCCGCGAGGCCGATCTCGTGGGCTTCGAGCCACAGTTCGTACGGGCGCAGCCGCAGGAACAGCGGCCACATGGCGTCGGCCAGTTGCCACGCGGCATCGTCCGCTCCGCTCCCGGCGGCGAACCGCAGGACCGCCATCAGCCGGCCGCGTTCGGTGTCGAGCCACTGGATCGCGCCCTGTTCGTCGTCGAAGGGCGGCTGTTGACGTACCGGCCCGCTGTAGTCGCGGCGCAGGGTGCGGTGGCTGGGCGTGAGGATCTGCTCGGCCGCGGTGGCGGTGGCCAGGTAGTGGTCAAGCACGCGCGCGGCCGCCGCGTCGCGCTCCTCGGGCGGGTCCTCCGTACCGGCCAGGCGCCGTGCGTGTGCTCTGACGAGGTCGTGAAAGCGGTAGCGCACCGGTCCGGAGTGCGCCGTGCCGCCGAGTTCGTCGAGCAGGCTGACCTCGGCCAGATCGTCGAGGAGGCGTTCGGCCGCCTCGGGCGGTACGGCGCAGACGGCGGCGGCCACCGGTGCGTCGAGGACGCCGACCGGGGCGAGGCTGAGCAGCCGGTACGCCCGGCCGAGCGCGGGCGGCAGCAGGCGGTACGACTCGTCGAGGGCTGTCCGTACCGCCGATTCGCCTTCCACCCGGAGGGCGTCCAGGGTGTGCTGGCCGTTCTCCCCGAGCGCCCGCGCCATCGCCGCGAGGGGTTGCCGAGGCCTTGCGGCCATGTGCGCGGCGGCCACACAGACGGCGAGGGGAAGGCCGCCGCAGGCCGTCGCGACGCTTCGGGCCGCCTCCGGTTCACCGTGCACCCGGCTCTCCCCGATCCTGCGGCTGAGCAGTTCGAGCGAGTGCGCTGCGTCCAGGACGCCGAGGGGCCGGAAGGCGGCACCGTCAAGGCCCAGGCCGGTCAGTCGCCCGCGGCTGGTCACCAGGGTCAGCGCGGTGGGTGAGGCGGGCAGCAGCGGGCGTGCCTGGGCTGCGCTGAGGGCGTCGTCGAGCAGGACCGCGATCCTGGCCTCGGCGGTGACGGTGCGCCATAACGCGGCCAACTCCCGTAACTCGTACGGCACTTGGCGGCACCCGAGGGCCCGCAGGAACTCGGCCAGGATCTCGGTGGGGCGTGCGGGGCCTTCGGGGGAACGGCCGCGCAGGTCCGCGTGGAGCAGCCCGTCGGGGAACGCGTCCGCGACCTTGCCGAGCAGGCCCCGGGCGAGTGCGCTCTTGCCCACCCCGGCGGGGCCGCTGATCACGGCGACGGCGGGGGCCTGCCGTGGGGCGCGCGCCAGCCGTTCCAGTTCGGCGAGTTCGTGGTCCCTGCCGGTGAAGTGGGCGGGCGGCGCCGGGATCTGACGGGGCACCGGCTCCGCCGCTTCGGCTGCGGGGTGCAGGTGCAGTCCGCCGCTGATGTTCCTGGCCTGCACCACCACGCCGTCGACCCGGGTCGCGTCGAAGGTGTTGCGGCTCGCTTCGCCGCCGTCCGGTGTGGTGGCTCCTGTCGTGAGCGTCCGGGTTGTCCACCGGCTCAGGTTCTCCGCCAGCACCGGGTCGGCCAGCGACGCCTCGGCGAGCAACGCGGCCAGGACCGGGGCCGGCTCACCGGCCGCGCCCGACTCGCCCGACTCGCCCAACACCCATGCCCGTACGCGCTGTTGGGCCCTGGCGTCCGCGTCGGACCCCACGGCGTCGAGCAGGGAGAGGCGGGCGGCGGGCCGGTCGGCGGCGTATGTCAGGGCAGCCGTCAATTGCCGTTCCGTCACCTGATCCATTTCCCCCCGGCCTCCCCGTTCCGCCCCGCGCGACCTCTCTCCTCTACCCGCCGACAGGCCACGGCAGACCGAATACGACTGGACGGCGATCGGTCACACGAAAACAAGCCAATGAAATGACACAACCGAACTCACTATTTGAACGTTTTCGACCGCATGCGATTCTTTGAGGTCATCGAGAGCACAGGCCGAGACGCTGACGGGGGCAACTCGTGGACGTGCGCATCGGAATCTTGGGGCCGATAGAACTCCGTCACCACCGGGAGATCGACCGGCTCGGCTCGACCAAGGAACGGCTGGCTCTGGCCGCCCTCGCCTGCGACGCCGGCCACCCCGTCTCCCTCGACACCCTCGTCCACCGCCTGTGGGACGAGGCCCCGCCCGCGAAGCCCCGCGCCAGCCTGCACGCGTACGTCGCCCGGATCCGTAAGCGACTGCGCGCCTGCGGCCTCGGCGACCGGCTCGTCCAGCAGGCCAGGAGCTACACACTCACCCTCGACCCCGCCCAGGTGGACAGCCACCTCTTCCAGCAGCTCTCCGCCCAGGCACGCGGCGCGGCGGACCGAGGGGACGACGACACGGCGCTACAACTCCTGGATCGCGCCGAGGAGTTGTGGCGGGGCGACCCACTTACGGGGCTGCCAGGACTGTGGGCGGAGCGCACCCGCGCCGGGCTCAGCGAGAAGCGGCTCGCGGCGCACCTGACCCGGTCCACCATCGGGCTCCGCCGGGGCCACTTCGCCGAGCTCGTCCCCGACATCACCCTGCTCCTCGACCGGCACCCCGACGACGAGGCGCTCGCCGGTCTGCTCATCGTCGCCAACTACGGGTGCGGCCGGCAGAGCGAGGCGCTGCGCGTGTACGACACGGTCCGCCGCCATTTACGGGAGCGCCTCGGCACCGACCCCGGCGAAGCGCTGACCCGGCTGCACCGCCTCGTCCTCAACGGCGCACCCGTCGACGAACTCCTCCCCCGACCCCGCACAGCCACCGTCACCGCCACAGCCACCGCACCGACGGCCGTGGTCCCGCGCACCCTGCCGAGCCACGCCGAACTGGTGGGCCGGACGGCGGAGTTGTCCTCCATCGTGCACGCGGCACCCGCCGCCGGGGCGGGCCCGGAGACCGGTGTCGTGATCGCGCTGCAGACCATCTCCGGCATGGCGGGCGTCGGCAAGTCCCTGCTCGCCCTGCACGCCGCCGACGAGCTCGCCCCGCTCTTTCCCGACGGGCAGCTCTACCTGGACCTGCAGGCCCACTCCCCCAACCTGGCCCCGCTGGCCCCGGCCGATGCGCTCGCCGCGCTCCTTCGCACCCTCGGCGTGCCCGCCGCCTCCGTGCCGGATGGGCTTCAGGAACGCGTCGGCCTCTGGCGTACGTTGCTCAGCAGCCGACGCGCGGTGATCGTGCTCGACGACGCCGCCGACGCGGACCAGTTGGGCCCGCTGCTGCCCGGCCCTTCCGCCAGCCTCGTCATCGTCACCAGCCGTCGCCGCATCACCGGCCTGCCCGGCATGCGCGCGGTGCTGCTCGACGTACTGCCGCCCGAGGACGCCGCCGGTCTCTTCCACGCCCTGGCGGGCGCCGGCCCCTCCGTCACCGCGCACGAGGTGTCGGACATCGTCCGGCTCTGCGGACACCTCCCGCTGGCCATCGAGCTCGCCGCGCGCCGCCTGCTCTCCCGCCCGTCCTGGACCCCCGCGCACCTGTTGCAACGGCTGTCCCAGGGGCACAGCAGACTGGCGGAACTCCGGGACGGTTACCGGGAGATAGCGCGGGCATTCGAGGTCTCGTATCTCACGCTGACCAGCACGGAACAGCAGGTGTTCCGGCTCCTGGGCCTGCACCTGGGAGCCGATTTCGACGCGTACGCGACAGCGGCTCTCACTGATCTTTCCCCGGCGCGCGCGGAGCGGGTTCTGGAGGTGCTGCTCGACTCCCACCTGATTCAGGAACCCACGCCGGAACGGTACGTGTTCCATGATCTTCTCGGTGAATACTCGCGCACGCTGTCGATGTCCGAAGAGGCTCCCGCGGATCGCGACCGAGCGATTCACCGCCTGGTGGATTTCTACGTACAGGCGGCCACTGCCGCAGATCACATGATCTATCCTCGCCGCCCGCACCCCGTACTTCCGCCGGTCGCACCCCGCGATCAAATCCCGGCGTGGGAGGGCCCGTTGGCCGCTCGCCAATGGTTCACCTCCGAACGCGCGGGCCTGATTGCCGCGGAACGCCACTGCCGTACCCAAGGGCAGTCGCGCGAGGCGGCACTCCTGGCCGCGGCCCTCGCCAACTACCTGGACGAGGAGGCGTACGCGTCCGAGTCCGTCCAGATGCACACGGCCGCCGCCCAGCACTGGAACGCCGCTGGTGAGAGGCGTGCCGAGGTGTTCGCGCTGCTCGACCTCGGCGCCGCCCTGTCCCGCCGGGCCCGGTACGAGGACGCCCTCACCACCGCGACGCGGGCACTGCGGTACGCGCAGGACATCGGCGACGACAGCGCGCGGGCCGATTCTCTCCATCTTCTCGGCGTACTGAACTGGAATCTCGGACGCCTCTCGGACGCCCACCGCCACCAGACCGACGCACTGTCCCTGCGGCTTCGCGCGGGAGACCCGTGGCAGATAGCCCGGAGCCATAACAACCTGGGAATCGTGTGCCTGTTCCGGGGCGATCTGAGCCACGCGGAGACTCATTTCACCACGGCCCTTGCCGCCTTCCGTTCACTGCTCGACAGTCACGAAGAGGCGCGCGTACTCAACAATCTCTCCGACCTTTACCAGAAGGCGAACCGGACAGAATCAGCACGCGCATTCCTGAGTGAGGCACTGGCTATTCTCACGCGCGTCGGCAGTCCCTTGGAAAGGGCCATCACGCAGACCAATCTCGCCGACGCGATGAATTCGCCCGACGAGATCGTCGCGAAACTCGACCTCTACCAGGATTCGCTGGCCACATTCCGGCGCCTGGGGGATCTGCGTAATGCGTCGATCACGTTGTGCGGAATGGGCGCCGCTCTCCTCGCCGCCGGCCGCGTCGCCCGCGCGGCCGACGAGTACCGCCGCGCCCTCGACCTGGCCCGGTCCATCGGCGCAGCACACGAGGAGTCCGTGGCCCTGCACGGCCTCGGTCTCGCCGCGCGGCGACGCGGCGACCTCGCCGTGGCGGTCGCACATCTGGAGGGTGCGATCGTGACGGCGGAACAGGTCGGGGCGGCCGGTGAGGCGGCCCTCGCCCGGGAAAGTCTGGCGGCGTTGCGGTCCGTCGAATACTCCACCGATTCGGCATATGCCAAAGACACATCTATTTCTCGGCGAGAACGCCACCGCTGATTCCCCCGCACTATCAGACCCACCGCGACGCGAAAAGCTTCAGCGGCACCGCCTTGTGTCCGCGCGGAGCAATGCGGTAGTAATTCAGCCCGGACGGCGACGATGCCGCCCGGCGCTGAACCGTTAGTTTGGACAACAATGAAACGAAGCACGTCCAAAGTCGCCCGTAAGCTCGTCGTCGCTGCCGCGGCCCTCGCCCTCAGTCCGGCGATATGCATTCCGAGCCTGGCTTCGTCCGACGCGGAAAGCCAAGCTCGACAGAGCGGTGCGGCGACCGTGGCGCAGGAGCACGGCGAGCGCCTGAGCTGACCGGCACAGCACTGGGCCCTTCCGCCCCGTGGCGGAAGGGCCCGCGCCCCCTACGGTCGCTACGGCCGCTCGGGCCGAGGGCTCCGCGAAGGCGTCGAGCCGTGGATCGTGAGCCCCGAGATGTCCCTCGCCTGAACCATCGGCCCGTTCTGCACACCCACGTGCGCGGTGTTGTTCACCGCGCCGTCGACAGGCCGCTCCGGCCCGAACTCGGCGATCAGATCGCGGAGTTGGCCGACCGCGTCCGCGTCCCGCTGGAGCACTCGGCGCAGCCACACCCGTAGCGCCGCCTCGATGTCGGCGGCCGCCGACTCGTCCTCCGCGTCACGGGCGCCGAGCAACTGGTCTCTGGAGTCCTGGAGTTCCTCCCCTGCGGCCTCCTCGTCGCCGCCCCGGCTGAAGAGTCGTACCAGACGGTCCCTTGCCCGGTTCCAGGTCTCCGTGACCATGAGGCCGACGACGGTGGTCGCACCGGTCGCCGCCAAGGCCGTCAACTCCACGTCCACGCGTCCCCCTCCGTGCCCCGCCCGGCTGCCGGTCCTGGACCACAGTGGCAGACCGGGCGGTAACGGCCCAGCGTGTTGTCAGCCGACGTACTGGGAAATCCCGCGCGGCACATAGGCCC
>NZ_JAAAHS010000341.1 GCF_009908195.1 Streptomyces boluensis
GCCCTGCGCGGCAGGGCCGGCAGCGGTACTCGGTGTTAGGGCCTGTCCGGCGGATCTTGCCGCGGTCGCGGGGCCTGGCACGCACATCTGCGGCGTTGTCGTCGGTTGCCATGGCTCCGCCATGTCGCCCTCCTCCGCCTTGCAGCTGCACGCACCAGACCCCGCTCGACTCGACCGGAAGGTGAGTGTCGCCCCGAAGCGGCCTGATCCGCCGGACAGGCCCTAAGGCCATTCCGCCCACTATGGGCGCCGCCCCGAAGGCTGTAAACGCTGTCGGCAGAATGTTGTATACAGATGTGCGGTGGTCGGTGATCGTTCGCCGGGGCCTGGGAGCCTGCCTCAACACTCCCTGCCGGACGGGTACTTGAACCCCGAGCGGCGCCCCGGAGCGCCCCGCGCCCGCCGCGCGTGACCGACACCCCGGCGCGGGGCACTGTCAGCGGGCGTCAACGCGCCCCCGCACACGCTGGCACCGACTGCCCATGACCCGTACGCGTGGCCTTCCTATGGTCCAGGCATGCCACCATTGGAAGCTCTGTTGGCCGCCGGGCACGTCGTCGTCGCGGCCGGTGGCGGCGGCATCTCGGTGGCGGCGGGACCCGACGGGACACTGCGCGGCGTGGAGGCGGTCGTCGACAAGGACGCCACGTCCGCGCTGCTCGCCGCCGCACTCGGCGCGGACGAGCTGATCGTCACCACCGGCGTGGACCGGATCGCCCTGGACTGGGGCACGTCCCACCACCGCGAACTGCCCCGCCTCGACACGGACGAGGCCCACCGCCACCTCGCCACAGGACAGTTCCCCGAAGGCAGCATGGGCCCCAAGGTGAGGGCCGCCCTCGACTTCCTCGCGGCAGGCGGCGGCAGCGTCCTCGTCACCTCACCGGAAGCCCTCGGCCGGGCCCTGCGCGGCCGTTCGGGCACCCGCATCGTGCCCGCGCCGCACCGGGTGAACTCACCGTCCCGGAACGGCACTTCAAGCCGCCCGGTACGGAACACCCCGGCCGCGGACTCGTAACACGCCCGAATCAGGACCCGTACACGCTCGACCCGTGCCCGCCCTGTTCGCGCGGCCCGTACCCCTACCCGCGACGCACCCCCGACCCGAAGGACACGTATGCCTCGCAGCGCAGCCCCCGCCGTGCCCGCCTCGTCCGGTACGCCGCACGCTCCCGACCGCCTTCCCGTCGACGGCCGCCACCATCTGCGGACGACCGTGGAGACGGCCCGCTGGGGGGAGTTGCCGCATGCCGGGAGCGCGGCCGTGCTCGCCGTGGACGACGGCGACACGGTGACACTCGACCTCGTCTCGCACGAGGGCATCCTGCCCGACCAGGGCCGCGACCCCGTGGCCTTCTTCGCCGACTACGGCGTGCCCGAGCACGATGTGCCCACGGACGCCCGCGAGATCGCCGCATCCGGACTCGGGCGCCAGGCCGACGGCCCGCCGGGACCGCACATCGTCACCGGGCCCGTCGCCGTGCGCGGCGCCCGCCCCGGCGACCTGCTGCGCGTGGAGACGCTGTCCCTGTACCGCAGGACGCACTACGGCATCGTCTCCAACCGGCACGCCCGCGGCGCCCTCCCCGGTGAACTTCCCGACGACAGCGCCGAGTTGACGGGCCCCGACACCCGCCGCCACCGGAACGGCACGATCTGCGCGTTCTGCACCGTCGAACGGCAGCCGGACGGCGCCGAGTTCGGGCTGCTGCGGTACGCGCCGAGTCGGCAGGCCCGGTTCCCGCTCAACCCCTTCGTCGGGATCATGGGCGTCGCCAGCGCCGACGAGCCGCCGGTGAACTCCATCCCGCCCGGCCGCCACGGCGGCAACCTCGACGTGAAACACCTCGCCTGCGGCTCGTCCCTCTATCTGCCCGTACAGGCGGAAGGCGCCGGGTTCTACGCGGGCGACCCGCACTTCGCGCAGGGCAACGGCGAGGTCGCGCTCACCGCCCTGGAGGCGCCGCTGCGCGCCACCGTCCGGCTCTCCCTCGTCCGGGGCGAGGCGGCGCGCCGGGTGACCGGACTGCTCGGCGAGCCGTTCGCGGAGACCGCCGAGCACTGGATCGCCCTCGGCCTCGACGAGAACCTCGGCGAGGCGATGCGGCACTGCGTACGTTCCGCGCTCGCGTTCCTCACCACCCGCACCGGCATGGACCGTTCGACCGCGTACGCCTACCTCAGTGCCGCCGCCGACTTCGAGGTGTCGCAGGTGGTGGACGGCGTGAAGGGCGTCCACGCCCTGATCCGCAAGGCGGACTTCCCGGGCACGGGGGGCCTGCGGTGACCGCTCTGCTGCTGCGCAACGCACGCGTGGAGGACGCGCCGGACCCCACCGACGTATGGATCCGGGACGGCCGCATCGAGGCTGTCGGCCGCCCCGCACTCGACCACCCCGACCAGCCCGAAGGTCCCGGTTGCCACCCCGGCCACCCCGAACGCCCCTACGGACACGAGGAGTTGGACTGTGCAGGACGGGTCCTCCTCCCCGGCCTGATCGAGTCGCACCTGCACCCCGACAAGGCGCTGCTCGACCTCGCGCACCCGCACGCGGGCGGCACCCTCGCCGACGCCATCCGGGTCACCGCCGAACTGAAGGCGGGCTTCACCCACGCCGACGTGCGCGCCCGCGCCGAACAGGTCCTGCGGATGTGCGTCACCCACGGCACCACCACCGTCCGCGCCCACCCCGACGTCGACCCGGTCGCCCGCCTCACCGGACTCGAAGTGCTCCTCGAACTCCGGGACAGCTGGGCCGAGTTGGTCACCCTGCAGATCGTCGCGTTCCCGCAGGAAGGCATCCTGAAGGCCCCCGGCACCGCCGAACTGCTGCGCCGGGCCCTGGCTGCGGGCGCGGACGCGGTCGGCGGCTGTACGTACGGCGAGCACTCCCTCGCCGACTGCCGACGGCACGTGGAACACGTACTCGACCTGGCCGTCGAGTACGGCGTACCGGCCGATCTGCACGCCGACTTCGCGGACGACGCCTCCGACCCCCGGTTCGCGCTCGCCGAGTTCATCGCCGAGCAGACCGTCGCCCGCGGCCTGTCAGGGCGGGTCACGCTCGGGCACGCCACCTCGCTCGGCGGCCGCCCGCCCAGCGAACGGCGCGCCGCCCTGAAGGCGCTGGCCGAGGCCGGGGTCGCGGTGGTGCCGCTGCCCGCGACCGACCTGTTCCTCGGTGGCCGCGGCGACACCACCGCCGTACGCCGCGGCCTCGCCCCGGTGCGGGAGATGTGGGACGCGGGCGTCCGTACCGCCTGCTCCAGCAACAACATCCGCAACGCCTTCACCCCGTACGGCACGGGTGACCTCCTCGACACCGCGCTGCTCCTGGCCCGGCTCGGCCACCTCGCGGGCCCGGCCGACCTGCGCCGGGTGCTGCGCATGGTCACCTACGACGCGGCCCGTGTGGTGGGCCTGCCCGAAGCGGACTACGGCACGCACGTGGGGGCCGTGGCCGACCTGGTGCTCCTCGACACCCAGGACTACGACGCGGTCCTCATCGACAGGCCGGCCCGCACGGCCGTCGTCAAGTCCGGGCGGATCGTGGCCCGTTCGACCCGCACGACCGAGCTGACGGCCCTCCCGGCCGTGGGCGTGGAGGCGCAGTGACATGAGAGGCGCAGTGAGCATGAGAGGTGCAGTGAGCATGAGAGGTGCACTGACATGAGAGGTGCAGTGACATGACCGGAAAATGGATCCGCCCGGCCGCGAACCCGGCCGTGCGTGAACGCGTCCCGCACGAGATCGTCGCCTCCGTGCTCGCGGCCACCACCGCGTTCGTCGGCGGCACCGCGCTCCATCTGCCGCCGTGGGCGATCTTCATCTCCTGGGCGGGCATCTTCCTGCTCGGCGGACCGACCCTCTTCCACGCGAAGCGGCTGTGGTGCGCGATGCCGGTGGGCTCCAGTTACGCGCTGCTCATCGTGCTCGCGGAGACCAACGCGGGCACCGCCTTCGGCGACGGCCGGCTCGCCCGCAACGCCTTCGCCGCGCTGTGCATCCTGGTGCTCAACTCGGCGCTCATGTACACCGGCAGGATCCCGCTGTTCTCGCTGGTCCCCGGCATGTTCTTCGGCTTCGCCAGCTACTTCGCCACGTTCTTCGGCGGTTTCGGCTACGACCCGGGCAACCCGTGGGCCGCCTGGGTCTGCGTGGTCGCCATGAACGCCCTCGGCCCGGTCTACGCCTGGCTGTCGATGGCGCTCACGTTCTCGGTGCCACATGAAGCCGCCGGCGAGAACGGCGCCGACGGCGATGACCCGGACGGGGCGCGGGTGCCCGAGCAGTCGCCCCGCCGCCTCACAGCGCGGCCCAGCCTCCGTCGACGGGAAGCACCGCGCCGTTGATGAACGACGCCTCCTCGGAGGCGAGGAAGAGAATCGCGGCCGCCTGCTGCTCCGGTGTGGACACCCCGTTGATCAGCCCGAGCACCGGGGCGAGGGCGGCCGCGCCGGGGGAGTCCGGCGCGATGTCCACCTGGATGCCGGTGCTTGTCGGTCCTGGACCGATGGCGTTGGCGCGGATACCGCTGTCCCGGTAGGTCGCGGCGACACTCTTCACCAGGCCGACCAGCCCGTGCTTGGCCGCGGTGTACGAGGCACCCGCGACCCCGCCGCGCAGGCTGGCCTCCGACGCGGTGAACACGAGGGAACCGCGCCCCGCCCGCGTCATGTGCGGCAGCACGGCCCGGGTGAGCAGGAACGGCGCGGTGAGGTTGATCCGCAGCGTCCGCTCCCACTCGGCGTCCTCGGTCTCGCCGAGCCGCGACATCCGGTCCATCACACCCGCGTTGTTCACGAGAATGTCGATGCCGCCGAACTCCTCGGCGGCGGTGGCCGCGACACGGTCCACGACCTGCTGCTCGCTGAGGTCACCCACGACCGCGAGCGCGGTTCCGCCCGCCCCCTCGATCCCCTCGACGACCCGCCGGGCCTGCTCCTCCTGGAGATCGGCGACAAGCACCTTGGCACCCCGCCGGGCGAAGCCGAGCGCGGCGGCCCGGCCGATCCCGGAGGCTGCCCCGGTGACTATGGTGCTGCGGCCTTCGAACGAGTACGTGCTCACGGGGCTCCTTGAACGGGTCCTGTTTCGGGGCGAGTTGGAGAGGGGTGGGTGCGGGTACAGCGAGATCAGGGCCGGGATCAGCGCCGGGATCAGGGCCGGGGCCAGGGCCGTCCGGCGATGCGCTCGATGTCGGTGTTGAACCGCTTGAGGTACCCGGCGAACGCCTCGATGTCGTCGTCGGCCCACTCAGCCATGATCGCGTCCAGGCTCTCGACGATGCCCTCGCGCTCCGCGTCGAGCCGCCGCTCGCCCTCCGCGGTGATCCGGAACTTACGGGCCATGCCACCCTCGGGGTCGGGGATGCGCTCCACGAGCTCCGCCCGCATGGCCGCCGCGGTCTGCCGGTTGAGGGTGGAGGCGTCAAGACCGAACGCCTCGCCGAGCTGACCGATCGACATCGGCCCCTGCATCCGGATCCGGCTCAGCAGGATGTACGCGCTGCGGTCAAGGGTGCTGTCCTTGCTCCGCCCCTTCGACTTGTGCAGGTGCAGATACCGGCCGAGCAGCATCTGCTCGTACTCCACCTGGCGCGTGGCGCTGTCCATGTTGAATTCGCTCTCCTCCGGGCGTTCCTGTCCCCCACTCGAGGACCATGTGTACCACGGACCATGCATGGCACATATCGCATGGTGCATGCATGTCGTATGTAGGATGCACAATCTCGCGTCGGAGGCACTCTCGCCACCGGCGCCGCCATACGACGGAGGAACCTTCATGGACGACGGCACCGAGTCGACCGTACGGCCCGGCAGGGTCGTCGCCACACTCGCCCTGGCCGGAACCGTCGCCGCGCTCATGCAGACCCTGGTGACCCCGCTCATCGCGGAACTGCCGCAACTGCTCAACACCTCGCCGTCCAACGCCGCTTGGGTGGTCACCGTGACCCTCCTCGTCGCCGGAGTGTGCGTCCCCGTGTCGGGGCGGCTCGGCGACCTGATGGGCAAGCGCCGGATGCTCCTCGTCTGCGCCGTCCCGCTGGCCGTCGGCTCGGTGGTGTGCGCGCTCTCCTCCACCGTCGTACCGATGATCGTCGGCCGTGGCCTGCAAGGTATGGGCATGGGCATGGTGCCGCTCGGCATCGCCCTGATCCGCGACGTGGTCCCCGCCGAGCGGCTCAGCTCCGCCATCGCCCTGGTCAGCGCGTCCATGGGCATCGGCGGCGCCATCGGCCTCCCGGTCGCCGCCGCGGTCGCCGAGTACGCGGACTGGCGGGCGCTGTTCTGGGGCGCGGCGGTCCTCGCCGTGATCAGCGGCGTACTGATCCGGGCCGTCGTCCCGGAGGTCCCGGTCGCCGCGCGCGGCCAGCGCTTCGACCTGCCCGGCGCGCTCGGCCTCGCCGTCGGCCTCGTCGCCCTGCTGCTCGGCATCTCCAAGGGCGCCGACTGGGGCTGGAGTTCGCGCACCACGCTCGGCGTTCTCGCCCTCGCGGTGCTGGCGCTCGCTGTCTGGGGCCGGTGGGAGCTGCGCACCCGCGACCCGCTGATCGACCTGCGCACCACGGCGCGCCCGCGCGTGCTCCTCACCAACGCCGCCTCGATCCTGGTCGGCGTCGGCATGTACGCCTTCATGCTGATCGCGCCGCAACTGCTGCAGTTCCCCGAGGAGACGGGCTTCGGGCTCGGGCAGTCGATGCTCGCCGCGGGCCTGTGGCTGGCGCCCGGCGGCGTCATGATGATGATCGTGTCCCCGCTCGCCGGGAAGCTCATCAGCGCCCGCGGCCCCAAGCCCGCCCTCGTACTCGGCGCGCTCATCATCTCCTTGGGGTACGGTCTCGCGCTGCCGCTGATGGACTCCGCGCTCGGCCTGATGGCCGTCGGCATCGTGACCAGCAGCGGCGTCGGCCTCGCCTACGGCGCGATGCCCGCCCTCATCATGAGCTCGGTGCCGCTCTCGGAGACCGCGGCCGCCAACGGCTTCAACTCCCTGATGCGTTCACTCGGCACCACGATCGGCGCCGCCGTGGTGGGTGTGGTGCTCGCCCAGATGACGGTCACCGTCGGCGGCCACACCTTCGCCTCCGAGGACGGCTTCCGCACCGGCTTGGTGATCGGCTGCGGCGCCGCCCTCCTCGCGGCCGCCGTCGCCGCCCTCATCCCGGCGCCCCGCAGCACGGAAGCCGCCGAACCCGCCGAACCCGAACAGGCCCCGGCCCGCGCCTGATTCGAGTACGGGGCGGGCGCACGGTATACGCGTACGGGGCGGCGCACGGTGTACGCGTACGGCGCACGCCTCACACCGTGTACCCGCCGTCCACGTCGAGCGTCTGCCCGGTGATGAACCCGGCCCGGTCGGACGCCAGGAACGCCACCGCCTCGGCGATGTCCTGCGCGCTGCCGAAGCGGCGCAGCGGAATGTTGCGGCGCGTCACCGCGAGGGCCGCCTCGTCCAGTTCGCCGCTCTCGACCAGGCGGGCGGCCATCCCGTCGGTGAGCATGCCGGGGCCGACACAGTTGACCCGTACGCCGAACCGCCCCTCCTCGGCGGCGAGCGCCCGCGCCACCGCCTCCACCGCGCCCTTCGTGCCGGACGACAGCCCGTCGCGTACCGGAAAGCGCCGGGTCGCGGCCGTCGTGACCGCGACGAGGCTGCCGCCGCTGTCCCGCAGCGCGGCAAGCGCGGGGTGCGCCAGCTGGTAGAACGCCGCCGCGTCGGCGTGCAGTTGCTCGCGGTAGCGGGCCGGCGGGACCTGGCTGAGGTGCGTCATCGGCACGTGCGGCCCGGCCGCGTACACCAGCGTGTGCAGACCGCCCGCCGAAGCCTCCCGCACCGCCCCGGCGGCCTCACCCTCATCGGCCAAGTCGGCCCGCAGCGCCCGGACTTGACGCCCTTCGGCGGTCAACCCGTCGACCAGCTCACGGGCGGCGCCCTCGCTGCTGCGGTACGTGAACACCACGTCACTCCCGCGCAGCGCCAGGGTGCGCACGACCGCCGCACCGATCCCACCGGTCCCGCCCGCGACCAGGGCGACACCCTCACGCCCGGCGAACTCCTGCTCGTCCACTAAGGGTTCCCTCCCCGGTCAGGGGGCGGCGCACCGGCCGTCCGCGACGTTCAACTGGGGTACAAGATCCCGTTCCTGATGATCCGTCAGCTATTGGCTGGAGGGCAAGAGGTCGCCCGCTGGTTCCAGCGGCGCTCCCAGAACCGCATCAGCTGCGGATAGACGATGAGGCGCCGGAACGGCGCGATGGCCGCCATGTACGCCTGGCCGAACAGGCCGTTGGGCTTCACGAGCACCGCCATCCGCCCCCGGTACCCGCCCTCGACCTCCGGGTCCTCGACCCAGCTGAGATGCATGACGGCGTGCACGGTGCGGTTGGCCATCTCGGCGGCCCACTCGTGCTCCAACTCGTAGAGCGGCACGAAGGGTTGGGTGTCGAGGCCGGTGTTCACCGGCAGCTCCCGCAGATCCGCGGGCAACCGCTCGCGCAGGGTGGGCAC
>NZ_JAAAHS010000342.1 GCF_009908195.1 Streptomyces boluensis
GGGCGGGGCGGGGTGTGGTGTGGGCGGGACGGGCACGACAGAGCGGCCGGAAACTCTCCCGGCCGCTCGCCGCCCTGCCCTGGGCTCGGTGTAGACCCGTTAGTGATACGTGACCTGCCGAGCGTCACCGTGGCCTCGGGATGGCCCCCGGATGAACGCTTCCGCCCACCGGACCGGGGAGGCGCCGCCTAGGGGGCGCCTCCTAGCAACGCAGCTCCTGCGTACAGCACTTCACGCTGCCGCCGCCCTTCAGCAACTCGCCCAGATCCATCCCGACCGGCTCGAACCCGCGCCGCCGGAGCGGCTCGAACAGCCCCAAAGCGGCCTGCGGCAACAGCACGTGCCGGCCGTCGGAGACCGCGTTCAGGCCGAGCGCGGCGGCGTCCCGTTCCCCGGCGATCAGGGCGTCGGGGAAGAGGCGGCGCAGCACGGCCCGGCTGCCGGGGGAGAAGGCGCCGGGGTAGTACATGACCTCGTCCCCGGCGTCGTCGAGGACGGCCAGGGCGGTGTCGAGGTGGTAGTAGCGCGGGTCGACCAGGTCGAGCCCGATCACCGGCCGCCCGAAGAACTCCTGGGCCTCCCCGTGCGACAGCGGACTGGCCCGGAACCCGCGCCCGGCGAGCACGTACGAGGCGGTGACGGCGAAGTCGCCCTCGCCCTCGTTGATGTGGTCGGGCTCGCGCACGTCGCCCGCGGCGAAGCCGTGCGTACGGAACCAGTCGAGGTGTGCGGCGGCCTCGGCGGAGCGCTCGCGGTGCGCGAAGCGGGCGCCGAGCACCCGGCCGTCGATCACGGTGGCGCCGTTCGCGGCGAACACCATGTCGGGCAGTCCGGGGCGGGGGGTGAGCTCCTCGACGGTGTGGCCGAGCGAGCGGTAGCGCTCCCTCAGGTCCTCCCACTGGGCGACGGCCACGGACACGTCGACGGGTTTGGCGGGGTCCATCCATGGATTGATGGAGTACGTGACCTTGAAGTGCGCCGGTGGGCACATCAGGTAGCGCCGGGGTGTGGCGTGACGAGGCAATGAGGGCTCCTCACGGTCGGCAGGGCGGCAGGGTGTCTCCCGCCCGTGTGCTGCCCATGGTCCGCTGTGAGGAGCCCTCCTGCGCGGTGGCGAACGGGTTGTTCTCCGGCCGTGCCGCGAGCGTTCACAACCGCGGCCCGGCGGCGCCGCGAGCGTTCAGACCGCGGCCCGGCGGCCGGATCCCGTCGGCCCCGCGCCCGTTCACCACGTGTCCGTCGCGCCCGTTCACCACGTGTCCGTCACGCCGGTTCACGACGTGTCCGTCACGCCGGTTCACGACGTGTCCGTCACGCCGGTTCACGACGTGTCCGTCGCGCCGCGTCCCTCCTGCAGCCTGCGCAGCAACTCTCGTTTCTGCGCCTGCGCGTCGAGCCCGCCGCCGACCCTGCCGTCCCGGCCGCCGCCGCGCAGCGCCTTGCGGGACAGCTTGTTGCGGGTGCCGCCCACGCCCAGCATGTTTCCGGCTCCACCACGTGTCATGACGTACTCCCTCCGTAGCCCTCGCGGGCCCCAATGCGACGATACGGTTCGTCTCGCCACGTCCACCACCATGAGCGAGACGCTCCGTCTTGTCAACCTATCTAAGACGATACGTCTCGCCTCATGTGGCTGCTACATTCGAGCCATGGCCACCAAGACAGCCCCCGACTCATCGCGGCGCAGCGAGCGTTCCCGCCGTGCGATCTACGACGCGGCGCTCGCCCTGATCAGCGAGGCCGGGTACGCGAAGACCACCATCGAAGGCATCGCCGCCCGCGCCGGTGTGGGCAAGCAGACGATCTACCGCTGGTGGTCGTCGAAGGCCGAAGTGCTCCTCGAGGCCTTCGTCGACATGGGCGAGCGGAACATGGCCGCCGCCGCCGAAGCGGCCGGCACCGACCCCGCCTCCGTACGCGCCCTGCCCGACACCGGCGACCTCGCGGCCGACCTGAAGCACGTGCTGCGCGCCACCGTCGACGAGCTCAACGACCCCGCGTTCGAGGCGCCCTACCGCGCACTCGCCGCCGAGGGCATCGTCAACCGCGAACTCAGCGCCCGCGTCGTGGAGCAGCTGCTCGAACCCGGCCTCCAGCTCTACGTCGACCGGCTGCGCGCCGCCCAGGAATCCGGTGCCGTGCGTGCCGAGGTCGACCCCCGGATCGCCCTGGAACTCTTCGTCTCGCCGCTCGCGCAGCGCTGGCTCCAGGGCACCGGGGAGCTGTCGCACGCGTACGCCGACGCCCTGGTCGACTACGCGCTCGGCGGTCTCAGCCCTCGCTGAGCGGCAGCGCGGGGACCGGGCCCTCGACCCGGGTGCGGGCCAGGCGGCCCGGCGCGTTGGTGATCACGCCGTCGCAGCCGAGCCGCAGCACCCGGTCCCGCTGCTTCGTCGAGTTCACCGTGTGCGCCCAGATGTGCGGGATGCCGGAGGTCACCGCGCGCTTCAGGTCCTGGTCCCGCGCCTTGTAGTCCACGTCCAGGACGTCGACGAACGTCCGCCACTTCTGCGGCCGGTCGGTCCTCATCTGCCGTGCGTCACGCCAGAGTTGGGTCCGCAGGCCGAGCTTGTGGGCGCGCTCGGCCTCCGCGGGCCAGTGCGAGTTCACCAGGACGGAGCGGGTCAGGCCGCGCTCGCGCAGCATCTTCGCCAGCGGTACGAGCCCGTCCGTGTCCTTGACCTCCAGGAGCAGCACGATCCGCCCGCCGAAGCGGTCGAGCACCTCGGCCACGGTGGGCGGACGCTCCGGGCGCCAGTTGCCGTGGAGCGAGGGGCGGGGCATCACCCGCACCTGCTGCCACTGCTCGCGGTCGAGGGCGCGGACCGGGCCCGACTTGTCCGTGGTGCGGTCCAGGGTCGCGTCGTGCATCGCGACGAGAGTGCCGTCACGCAGTATCCGGGTGTCCACGTCGAGCACCTGCGCCGTGCCGCGTTCGAAGGCGGTCATCAGCCCGGACATGCTGTTCTCGGGGACTTCGAGGGCGCCGCCGCGATGGGCGGTGTACGTGACGCGGGGAAGCGCGTCGACCGTGAGCGGGCCGCCGGCGCTCCACTCCAGGGGTGCGGCCGTGCCGCTCGCCCCGACGCCGGTCAGCTGTCCCGCCAGGGCCAGCGCGGTCATTACCGCGGGTGCAGCCAAGGTGACCATGGCGACAAGGTAGGCCGATATGTCGGTACTTGCCCGTCATTGACACCCAAGGGCTTGCATCACCCCAGGTACCCCGGATGGGGAGTGCGGCCACCCGGGGCGCAGGATGGTGGCACCATGGACGAACGGGACGATGCAAGGTGAGGGGATAGATGGGCGCGGAGTTCGGCCGTCGGACCAGCGGACAGAGCAGGTTTTCCCAGTGGCTGCGCACCCGCCGCCCCAAGGACGCGGGTGACGACGTGGACCGCGAGGGCCTGCTGCTCGCCGCCGCCGAAGCAGGACTGCCGCTCGCCCCGGCCGCGTATCCGGCGGGGTACCGCTGCTCGTGCGACCGCATCGGCTGCCCGACCCCCGCCCGGCACCCCGTCTCCTTCGCCTGGCAGACGCAGTCCACCACGGACCGCGGCCAGATCGAGCGCTGGGCGAGGCACCAGCCCGAGGCCAACTTCATCACCGCGACCGGCATGGTCCACGACGTCCTCGACGTCCCGCTCGCGGCCGGACGCAGCGCCCTGGAGCGGTTGCTCTCCTCGGGTGTGGAGGTCGGCCCCGTGTCCGAGTCGGGCGGCGACCGGATGATGTTCTTCACCGCGACCCGGGGCACCCCCGAGGACGAGGACGAGTGGTGGCCCTGTGAGCTGGACTGTCACCCCGAGACGATGGACGAACACCCCGGCCTGCGTTGGCACTGCCGGGGTTCGTACGTTCTGGTGCCGCCCGCCCGGCTCCCCGGCGACCTCGGCGTCAGCTGGGTCCGCGGCCCCGAGCACCCGCTGCCGGAACCGCTGACCCTGCTCGAAGCGCTCACCGACGCCATCGCGCAGCACGCCGGCAGCGAGCCGGAGACCGCGGCCTGGCCCCTGCGCGGCTGACCCCGGCGCCGAAGAGTGCCCGGGGGCCACAACCCCCGAGCACCCCGGCCGGTTCACTCGCCCTTGGCGCCCGTCAGCCCCTGGACCCGGTTCAGGATCTGCACCTGTGCGCCGTTCGCGCCCTTCAGCGGGACCGTCGCGGCCTGGCCTGCCGCGTACTCAAGGGTGACCGCGCCCTTCGCGTCGCCCTTCATCAGCGCGCGTACGTCGTCGCTGATGCGCAGGTTCAGGCCTTCCGACGCGGTGCGCTTCTCGAAGTGCCGGGTGGAGAAGAAGGCGAACGCGCCGCCGTTCTTCGTGCGCAGCCCGACCGGCGCGAAGTCGCCCGTGTTCTGCGGCTCGTCGACGTACTGCGTGGCCATGCCGAGACGCTTCTCGTTCTTCGCGCGCTCGGCCAGCCAGTCCGTGGTGTACGAACCGTCCGCGAAGCCCTTGCCTCCGCCCTTCAGGTAGGAGACGTACTTCTTGCTGAGGTTCTCGGGGGCCACGGCGAGCTTCGGGTCGTCCGCCCGTACCGGCTCGGCGAAGCCGTCCTTGTCCTTCTTGAACTCGGGCATGTCGCCGGGCTTCACGAACGCCAGGTACGAGGCTTCCCACTTCTCGGCGATGCCGTCGCGGGTGAAGACCATGACCCAGCGGAACGAGCCGTCCTGGAACTTGTTGCTGGCCGAGTCGGTGACGAACCAGCGGGGCCAGCCCGCCTGCTTCGGGATCGTGTAGTTCACGTCCGAGAGCTTCAGCGGCGTCGGCGTCTTGAGCGCGGCGCCGTCCTTCTTCTGGATCGAACCGGCCTTCCACGAGGCCTGTTTGACGGCGCCGAACGGCCCGGTGACCCGGCCCGCGTCCTCGGCCGGATCGGCCTTCGCCTCCGCCGCGTTGTACGACTTCGTGAAGTCCTTGAGTGCCTCGGCGGCCTCAGCCTCGGTCGCCGCCGGGACGATCTCCCGCTCCCCGTGCACCGTCACGCACCCGCTCGCCGTCACGGCCAGCACCGTCACCGCCGCGGCCGCCGCGGCCGGCCGACTCACCTTGCGCAGCCTGCTCATCGCTTGCCTTCTGCTCACTCGCTCCAACTGCCCCCACTGACGCTGGGAACCCTACCGGGGACAGGAACACCACAAGCGTCGGGATCAGATACAGAGCCCACACCGTGACCTGTACGAGGGTGGGGTCCGGCTGGAAGTTGAAGATGCCCTTGAGGAGCGTTCCGTACCAACTGTCCGGCGGGATCGTCGCGCTGATGTCGAAGGCCTTGTCGGCGAGGCCGGGCAGGAAGCGCGCCTCCTGCAGATCGTGGAAGCCGTACGCGAGGACGCCCGCGGCGACCACGACCAGCATGCCGCCGGTCCAGGTGAAGAACTTCGCCAGGTTGATGCGGAGCGCGCCCCGGTAGAACAGCCAGCCCATCGCGACCGCCGTGACAAGGCCGAGCAGCGCGCCCGCCAGTGGCCGCCAGCCGTCGTCGGCCGAGTCCACCGACCGCCACACGAACAGCGACGTCTCGATGCCCTCCCGGCCCACCGCGAGGAAGGCCGTCGCGACCAGGGCGCCGGTGCCCGTGTCGAGCGCCGCGTCCAGGCGGCCGTGCAGCTCGGTCTTGAGGTGCCGGGCGGTGCGCCGCATCCAGAACACCATCCACGTCACCAGGCCCACCGCGACGATCGACAGGCTGCCGCCGATCAACTCCTGGGCCTCGAAGGTGAGTTGCTGCGTACCGAACTGCAGTCCCGCGCCGAAGGCCAGGCTGATGCCGACCGCGATGCCGACGCCGAGCCAGATCGGGCGCAGCGCCGCGCGGTTGTCGGTCTTCACCAGGTACGCGACGAGGATGCAGACGACGAGGGAGGCCTCGAGGCCTTCGCGCAGCCCGATCAGATAGTTGGCGAACACGCCCTCACGCCTTTCCGGTGAACAGTTCGCGGCCCCACCAGGAGCCCTCGTCCGCCACTCCCGGCGGGATCGCGAAGACGGCCGAACCGACGTGCTGGATGTACTCGTTGAGCACATCGCGCCGGGCCAGGGCGCGCTGCACGGGGATGAACGCGTCCCGCACGTCGCGCTGGTAGGCGAGGAAGAACAGGCCCGCGTCCAGGCGGCCCAGGCCGTCCGTGCCGTCCGTGAACGAGTAGCCGCGGCGCAGCATCATCGCGCCGCCGTGCCGGTCCGGGTGGGCGAGCCGGACGTGCGCCGCCTCGGGCATGGCCCGCAGCTCCGGCTCGTCCCGCTCGTGCCGCTTCCCGTACGGGGCACCCTCGCCCTTGGTGCGGCCGAAGATGTCCTCCTGCTCCTTGAGCGACGTACGGTCCCAGGTCTCGATGTTCATCCGGATCCGGCGGGCCACCAGATACGAGCCGCCCGCCATCCAGTCGGGGCCGTCCTTCTCGGACACCCACACATGCTTGGCGAGGTTCGAGGTGTCGTTGCCCGCGATGTTCCGGGTGCCGTCCTTGAAGCCCATCATGTTGCGCGGGGTCTGCGCGTCCGGCGTCGTCGACGAGGTCTTGCCGAAGCCGAGCTGCGACCAGCGCACCGCCACCTTGCCGAAGCCGATCCGCGCCAGGTTGCGGATCGCGTGCACCGCGACCTGCGGGTCGTCCGCGCAGGCCTGCACGCACAGGTCGCCGCCGCTGCGGGCCGCGTCCAGGTTGTCGCCCGGGAACTTCGGCAGGTCCACCAGGGCCTCGGGCCGCCGATCCGCGAGCCCGAACCGCTCGTCGAACAGGCCGGGCCCGACGCCGAAGGTCAGGGTGAGCCGGGACGGCTTCAGGCCGAGCGCCTCGCCGGTGTCGTCCGGCGGCGCCTCGGGGATGCCGCCGTACGCGCCCTCGCCGACGGCGCGGCCCGCGGTGAGCAGCGCGGCCGCCTCGGTCCACTCCTTGAGCAGGTCGATGAGCGCGGCCCGGTCGTCGGTCTTCACGTCGAAGGCCGCGAAGTGCAGCCGGTCCTGCACGGCCGTGGCGATGCCCGCCTGGTGGCGGCCGTGGAACGGCACCGCCGCCCCCGTGTCCGCCACCGGTGCCGTGTCGTCCGTGCGCGCCGCGGTCACCGCGCCCGCGCCCGTGGCGGCGCCGAGCGCGAGCCCGGCACCTCCGGCGGCGAGCAGCGCACGCCGGGAGGGGGAGGGCGTGTTCGCCTCGTCCGTCATGGTCCGACCTCCAACTCGCTTCGTTCCGGGACTACTTGGCGACCACGGCGGCGGCCAGCTTGGACAGCGGCTCGGCCAGCGCGTTCACCGCGTCCGACAGTTCCTTGCGCTCGGCCTTGCCGACCTTGTCGTAGGACTCGAAGTCGTAGGACTTCTTGTCCTCGCGGTACTGGTCGAGGAGCTTGTCCAGGGCGGCGAACTGCCGGTCCAGCTCCGTGGCGAGCTTCGGCTCGTTCTTCGCGGCGACCGGCTTCAGGAGCGTGTACGACTTCTCCGCGCCCTCGACGTTCGCCTTGAAGTCGACGAGGTCGGTGTGCGAGTAGCGCTCCTCCTCGCCGGTGACCTTGCCGGTGGCGACCTCGTCGAGGAGTTCCTTGGCGCCGTTGGCCATCGAAGTGGGCGTGATCTCGGCCTCGTTGACCTTGTCCTGCCAGTCCTCCAGGTCCTTGATCAGCAGGCCGGCGAGCTCCTTGTCGCGGGCGGTGATCTTCTTGTCCTGCCAGAGCGAGCGCTCCAGGCGGTGCCAGCCGGTCCAGTCCTTCTCCAGGTCCTGGCCGTCCTCCAGGCCGTCCTCGCGCAGGTCGACCTTCGGGTCGATGTCGCCGAAGGACTCGGCCACGGGCTCGGTGCGCTCCCAGCCGATCCGGGACGGCGCGTACGCCTTCTTCGCCGCGTCGAGATCGCCGGCCTTCACGGCGTCGGCGAACTTCTTCGCGAGCGGCAGCGTCTCGTCGGCCTGCTCCTGCGCGTACTTGCGGTACGCCGCCACGGCCGCGTCCAGCTTCGGGTCACGCGCGGCCGCCTTGCCGCCGCCGGTCGCCTTCACCTGCTGCCGGATGCCGTCGCCGACCATGCCCGGCTTGCAGGCGATCTGGTACGAGCCGGACTTCACCTCGGCGTTGACCTTCTGGCGCGTGCCGGGGCCGATGTTCTCGCGCTCGGTGACGATCCGGTCGTCCGGGTAGAGCACGTACACCTCGGTGACCTTGGAGCCGGTGTTCTCGACGTCGAGCACGACGTGCCCGGCGGGGAACTCCTTCTTGGACACCTCGCAGGCGTCGTCGCTCGCGGTCACCTTCACCACGTGCTCGTCGGTGCCCTTCGCGGCGTCGGTCTTCTCGGTACAGCCCGTCGCGACGGCGGCGAGGGCCACCGCCACGGCGGCGGCGAGGGGGACGCGGACGGCACGCATACGGAGCTCCAGGGGGAGGGGATCTAGGG
>NZ_JAAAHS010000343.1 GCF_009908195.1 Streptomyces boluensis
CCCGGACCCCCGCTCCTCAAACGCCGGAGGGGCTGATAAGTCAGCCGCGCGGGTCAGGGAAGGACGAACCCCCGTACCTCGACCTCCGCCACCCCCGTGACCACGTCGACGACCAGCTCGCCCTCCGGCGCCGGGTACACCTTCTCCGTCAGCATCGCCCGCTCGTCGAGGAACGCCTCGACCAGCGGTCCGTCGACGAGGACGCGCAGGTGGGCCGTCGTCCCCGCGGGCACCGTCGCGATCGCCTCGGGGGTGCGCGGCTTGGGGTGCGTGGCTGTGGCCGGGGCGCCGCGGCGGTCCAGGACGAGCGTGCCGCGGGTGGGGTTGACGCGCAGCGACAGGTTCGGGCCGAGTCCGAGGGCGACCTCGGTGTCGGGTTGCGCGACGGTCACGTCGAGCTCGATGTCGTACGCCGCGGGCAGCTCCATACCCGGCGCGAGCGGTGCGCCGCGCAGGCCGGTCAACTCCCTTGCGGGGGCGAGCCGCAGGGCGCCGTCGGCGTGGACGCCGAGCTCGCGCGGGTGGGTGAGACAGCCCGCCCAGCCCGCCGCGACCGACTCGTCCTCGGTGCGTGACTCCCAGCTCCAGCCCCACACCAGGGTGCGGTCGTCCTCGACGAGCGCGGTGGGCGCGTAGAAGTCCCGGCCGTGGTCGAGCATGCCGCCGCCGGCGGGTACAAAGCTCAACCCCTCGCCCTGGGTGCGCAGTTCACCGGTCAGGTACGCGGTGGAGTACGTGATGTCGTCGATCCACAGCGAGAGCAGCAGCACCCAGCGCCCGTCACCGGCCGGTACGAGCGCGGGGCACTCCCAGGCGGTTGCGGGTCCGGCGACGCGGGCCGCGACAGGGTCGGTGGCGTCGATGAGGGAACCGGCGTAGGTCCACTCGGTGAGGCTGTCGACGCGGTAGAGCAGCACGTCGCCGGTGCCGGTGGCGCGGTGTCCGGCGCCGACGACGGCCCAGCGGCGACCTTCGTGGGTGAAGAGGAACGGGTCGCGGAAGGCGTTCAGGTCGAGCTCCGGCGGCGGGCCGGGGACGACGGGTTCGGGTTCGGCCTTGAGCTCGTCGAGGGAGTCGTCGGTGGCGCGGGCCAGCATGACCGAGCCGATGCCGTCGTGCCGGTCCATGCCGGTGTAGACGGCGGTGGGCACGCCGTCCTCGACGACCGCGCAGCCGGACCAGGCCCCGAGCCCGTCGCGGCCGCCGGGTGTGGGCGCGAGGGCGATGCCGTGGTCGGTCCAGCGCACCAGGTCGGGGCTGGAGGCGTGGCCCCAGTGGATGTCACCCCAGACGGCCGCGCCGGGGTTGTGCTGGAAGAACAGGTGGTAGCGCCCCGCGTGGAAGACCGGCCCGTTGGGGTCGTTGCACCACTGCCCCGCCGCGGGCCGCACGTGGTGACGGGGGAGATTCCTGTCGGCCATGTCGCTGTCACTTCCTCGTCCTGGAACTCTTCGTCGAACCCTTGCCTTTCGGAACCTAACACGTGATAGTTGTGCCGCCCTAGCACGTGTTAGGGATGGCCCCGGATCTCACGGATCGGGCCCACGGAATGACACATTCCGACTTCCGGCATCATGAGCGGGCATCGCGCGGGACACCGCGGTGCCCGCGCGCAAGGGAGCGCCATGACGACGCAGAGCCGTACGGCTTCGCCCACCGCGACGACAGCAGAGCCGGGGAAGAGCAGGCGCCGCCTGAACTTCTCGCTGATCAGCGCGGCCCTCTTCATGTTTTTCGTGACCTGGTCCCTGTCCTGGTCACTCTTCTCCATCTGGCTCACCCAGGACATCGGCCTGAGCGCCGGCCGCAGCTCCCTGGTGATCAGCGCCAACGCCATCGGCTGCCTGGTCACCATGCCGATCTACGGCTTCCTCCAGGACCGGCTGGGCCTGCGCAAGAACCTGCTGTACTGGATCGGCGGCCTGATGCTGATGGTCGGCCCCATGTACATCTACGTGTACGGGCCGCTGCTCAAGGCACAGTTCGCGCTCGGCCTCGTGGTCGGCTCGGTGTACCTGGCGATGGCCTTCGCGGTCGCGGTCGCGACCCTGGAGAGCTACGCCGAGCGGCTCGGCCGCTTCCACGGCTTCGAGTTCGGCCGGGCCCGGATGTTCGGCTCGCTCGGCTGGGCCGCGGCGACGTTCTTCGCGGGACGACTCTTCAACATCGACCCGTCCCTCAACTTCTGGGCGGCGTCCGGCAGTGCGGCGGTCTTCGTACTGCTGCTCGTCGCGATCCGGGTGTCCGACGGCCGCCGCGCCGCCGCCGTCGACCAGGCCGCCGCCACGGTGTCCTTCGCCGACGTGAAGTCACTGCTTCGCTACCCCGCGTTCTGGGGCCTGCTCCTCTTTGTGGTCGCGGTCACCGCCACGTACAACACGTACGACGCGATGTTCCCGTCCTACTTCGCCTCCCTGTTCTCGACCACGGCCGAGGGCAACCGGATGTACAGCGACCTGAACTCCGTGCAGGTCTTCCTGGAGGCGGGCGGGATGGCGCTCGCGCCGTTCCTGGTGAACAAGCTCGGCCCGAAGAAGTCGCTGCTCGTCTCCGGCTGCGTCATGGCCACCCGGATCTTCCTGTCCGGCCTGGTCACGGACCCGACTCTGATCTCCGCGGTGAAGCTGCTGCACGCGGTCGAGCTGCCGATCATGCTCATCGCGATCTTCAAGTACATCAACCGGCACTTCGAGCCGCGGCTCTCGTCCTCGATCTACCTGGTCGGCTTCCAGCTCGCGACCCAGGTCGGCGCCGCGGTCATCTCCCCGCTCGCGGGCATCGGCTACGACAGCGTGGGCTACGCCCCGACGTACCTGATCATGTCCGCCTGCGTGGCCGCGTTCACGGCGATCTCGGTGTGGACGCTGCGGCCGGACGGGAAGGGGTTGCCGGAGTCCGCCCCGAGCCTCGACACGGCGGTGGCGGCGGAGCCGGCGAAGGTCTGAGCCGGTCACCGTCCGAGGACGCCTCGGACGTCACGCGTGGAGGGGGCGCCCGTTTTCGCGGGTGGCCCCTCCACGCGTCTCCGGCCTGGGTTCAGTCCTCGCGGAGCCGCTCCGCCCGGCCGGCGAACCAACCGGCCCGTACGACCTCGGCGTTGCCGTCGAGCGCGGCGGCCGCCATGGTCAGCGCGTCCGCCGCGGTGCGCCGGTCACCTGGCAGGGCCCGCGCCGCCTCCGCCAGGGCCGGGGCCGCCGGGGCTTGGGACGCTCCGGCCTTCCGCAGGGCCGCCGAGGCACGGTCGGCGGTGGCGGCGCACTGGTCGTGGCTGTCGTCGCACCAGTACGCCCAGGCGAGGTTGAGGAGGCAGACGCCCTCCGCGCGCGGGTTCTCCATCAGCGAGGCCTCGTGGAACGCCTCCTTCAGCACCTCGACCGCCCGCTCCGCACGCTCCAGGCCGATCAGGCCGAGCCCCTGCGCGTTCAGCGCGTACGCGACAGCCTCCTGACTGTCCGCGGCGCGGTAGGCGCGGGCCGTCTCGGCGCCGGATTCGACGGTCTCCTGCCAGCGGTCGAGAGTGAGCAGCGCGATCGTACGGGCGTTGCCCGCGCGGGCCTCGGTGAGCGGGTCGCCGCTCGACCGGGCCGCGGCCATGAGCCGGTCGGCGATGTCGAGGGCTTCCGCACCGTCGCCTCGGTAGCTGTACGTGAGGCTGAGGGAGAGGAGGGTGTGCTCCTCGCGTTCGGTGTCGCCCAGTTCGTGCGCGAGGTCGGCGGCGCGGGCAAGTGTCGTGACCACGGCGTCGAGGTCGCCGATCTGCCGCTGGGCGTCACCGAGGCCGAACAGCGCGTTCTGCAGCGCGGACCGGTCGCCGAGCCGCTCGGCGAGGTCGGCCGCCTGCGCGAACAGGTCGACGGCCTGTTCCATCGGACCCGCGCTGAGCCGGGCGTGCCCGTAGGCGGCGAGGTGCGCGAGCCGCACCTGCTCGTCCTCGATGTGCCCGTCGACGGCGAGGTGCATGGCGACGGCGGCGAGCACCGAACCGTGCCAGACCAGCCACTCACTGATGTCGCACAGCACCCGCGCGGCGCCGTCGTGGTCGTCGGCGCGCACGAGGTGGTCGAACTGTCTGCGCTGGGGTTCGAGGTCGTCCCAGGTCCGCCACTCCTCGCGCGGCTGTCCTTCGCGTGCGTACCAGGACGCGATCTGTCGCTCCACCGACTGCCTCCCGAACGGTCCGTGCTGGGGAAACTCTTCGTAGGCGAGGTCCGCGTCCAGGGGGTGCAGGGCGAGCGTGCGACTCGTCCGGTCCGCCGAGACGAGATGGACGCGGACCAGCTGTGCGAGGGCGGGCCGCACCCGCAGCTGTGGGTCGAGCTTTCCGACGATGTCCTCGACGGCCCGCTGCGCCACGGGGGTGCGCAGCGCGGCGAGCACGCCGAGGACCGCGCGCGGCTCCTGGTCGAGGCGGCTCTGCCGGGCGTGCGCGAGAGCGGCGACGACGTCGTGGCGACGGGTGAAGTCCGCCAGGACTTCCTGCAGCGTGGGCAGGAACACCGAGTCGTCGGCGACCGCCCCGACGAGGAGTTCGAGGGCGCGCGGCACACCGTGGACGCGTACGGCGGCCTGGAGCAGTTCGTCGTCGGACAGGCCCGCTATGCCGAGGCTGCCGTCCCCGTCGAGTTCACGGAGCAGGACGACCGCTTCGGCCGGGCCGAGGCCTTCGGAGACCTCCACCTGGGCGGCGAACCGGCGCAGTTCGGGCTTGAGGCGTACCGGGACCTGGCTGGTCATCAGGAGCCGGGGAGCGTTCTGCGCTCTGCACAGGTAGTCGACGAACACGTCGAGGTCGGGGTCGGCGATGCTGCCGTCGTCGTGGAGGAGGTCCTCCAGGTTGTCGAGGAGGATGACGATCAGGCGCTCGCCGATGGCCTCGAAGAGTTCGCCAAGCCGCTCGGGCGCGGTGCCGCCCGCCGACCACGTGTCGCGCAGCCGTGTCTCCTCTTCGGGGCCGAGCAGTCGGGCGCAGTCGAAGTAGAGGCGTTCCAGGGAGATCCCGGACGTGCGGCTGGAGATGTTGACGAGGCCGTACGGGAGCGGGCCCCGTACGGGTCCTGGCCAGTCGCCGCGTTCGATGAGGTCCATGACCTTGGCGGCGAGGGCGCTCTTTCCGATGCCGCGGCGGCCGGTGACGGTGACCATGCGGACGGCCGGGTTCGTCAAGTGCCCGGCGATCTCGTCGCGTTCACGTGTGCGGTTCTTGAACAGCTCGATGCCGTAGGCGACGGGCACGCCGACGACGCGCACGCCTCCTGCCGGGTCGCCCGGCACCGCGAGCGGCGCACCGGTGGGGTCGGGCATGCCCAGGAGCCGTACGAGTTCGGCACGGGAGTCGGTCCTGAGCCGGCGCAGCACCTGGTCGAACCGGACGGCGGAGAGCCGTCCCAGGCCCTCGGCCCGATGGTGCTCGGCGACGACGCCGATGATGTGTTCGCCCGCCCACACGGCGGCGCCGGACATGCCCGACCACGGCGACACGTTCTTGTCCGGGTCGGCGCCGGGAGGGTCGACCACCAACTCCAGCTTGCCTTCCCGGAGATTGGAGAGCCCCGCGGTCCTGCCGAGCGCGACGACCTGGTCGCGGAAGACCCGTCCGCCGGACGTGCGCTGCTTGTACAGCGGGAATCCGGCGGTGTGCACCTCGACCACGGAGTGCTGGTCCTCGGGGATCCGCCCGAAGCGGACCGGCTCCACGGTGGGGGCGGCCTGCGCAGGCACGGTGACGGTGAGCACCGCCAGATCGTGTTCCTCGTCCGCCCAGGAGACGACGGCCGGAGCGGTCCACTCACCCGGCCGGTCGGCGTCGCAGCGGACGCGTAACTCGGTGGCTCCCGCGACGACATGGGCCGCGGTGAGGAAGGCGTTTGTGTTGATCCGGTACCCGGATCCGCGTCGTCCGCCCTTGGCGCCGCTGACGATGATCTCCGCGATCCGGTGCGGGTCGAGTCCGGCCCCGGCGGCCGTCGGGTCAGTCCTCATCGGGCAGTTCGGCGCCCGAGATCAGCGCCGGTTGCTCTGGGGTGTCGGCGGTGACGGGCAGCAGGCTGAGCGTGATGCGCTGGGTGGTGAGGTGTGCGGTGCGGGCCGAGGCGCCCGCCTCGACCACCCAGAACTTGACCTTGCCGCCGGGCTCCTTGCTCCGCTCCACGACCACGGTCAGCTCGAGTTCGAGGCGCTCCGCCCGGAAGCGGAGTCCGGCGCCCTCACCGTCGGCCATCGCCTGGCCGATCTCGCTTCTCAACTGGGCGATCATGTCCGCCAGTTCCACCGCGTTCTCCACCTGCGGCCCCCCGTCCAGACCCGTTCCGAGTGCGTGCTGCGGCGATCATACCCACGCCGAAGCGGGCCTCACGGGGCCTGTGGACAACGGTACTTGGGGGCGTACCGCAGCAGCACCACATCGCCGATGGGGCGGGCTTCGAGCAGTTCCATACGGGCTCGGGGGCCGTCCGGGTACGCGGCAGGGCCGAGGAACGGCGGTGCTCCGCCCTGGCCTATCAGCAACGGGGCGACGACGAACTGGAGTTCATCGGCCAGGTCCAGTGCGAGCAGCTGGGTGTGCACGATGCCGCCGCCCTCGACGAGCAGCCTGCGCACCCCGCGCCGCCCGAGTTCGTCGAGGGCGCGGCCCCAGTCGAGTGCGGGTCCGGTGCTGACCACGTCGGCGAGAGCGCCGACCGTGCGCCGGGCCTCGTGTTCCGCGGCGTCGACCGTGAGGACCAGCTTGTCACCGCCGCAGTGCCAGAACCGTGCGCCTGCGTCGAGTTCGGCGGTTCCGGTGACGGTGACCTTCAGCGGGTGCTCGGGCCTTCCTTCCGCGATCCGTCGCGCTCGCCGTTCGGCGCTGCGCACCAGCAGCCGCGGGTCGTCCTTGCGCAGGGTGTTGGCGCCGACGAGCACGGCATCGGCGGCGGCGCGTTCCTGGTCGACGCGGTCGAGGTCGAGTTCGTTGGAGAGTACGAGCCGGTCCCGGGCGGTGTCGTCGAGTCTGCCGTCGACGGACACGGCGGCGGAGAGCAGCACGTACGGGCGTATGACCATGTCCGGCGGCTCAGAGTTCGCGGTGGTAGCCGGCCCAGGCGATGTGCGACTCGTGCAGCTGGACGGTGATCCCGGTGAGACCGCGCGCCCCGGCGCCGAGGGCACCCTCGTGGACGCGGGCGGCGAGGCGGTCCGCGACCACCTTGGCGAGGAACTCGGTGGTGGTGTTGATGCCGGCGAAGTCGGGGTCGTCGTCGAGGTTCCGGTAGGAGAGGGCCCCGACGATGCCGCGCAGCTCGGTGGCCGCGAGCGCCATGTCGACGACTATGTTGTCGGCGTCCAGCTCCGGGCGCTGGAACGTCGCGTCGACCAGGTACGTCGCCCCGTGCAAGCCCTGCGCGGGCCCGAAGACCTCACCTCTCAGACTGTGGGCGATCATGAGGTGCTCGCGGACCGTGACGGTGAACAAGTCGGCTCCGTAGGGTGGTTGACGGTTGTGCGCTCGGTGCGGGGTGGCTCAGGCAGGGTCGTAGCGGATCCGGTGACAGAGGCCCGGCAGCCGGTTCGCGGCGATCTCGGCCATGACGTGCGGCAGTTCCTCGAAGCGGGACTCACCCGTGATGAGCGCGTCGAAGACCGGGTCGGCGAGGAGTTCGAGGGCGATGCGGAGCCGGTCTGCGAGGGTGTGCCGCCCACGCCGGGACGGCGGCACGGCGCCCACCTGGCTGCTGCGGACGGTCAGCCGCCGGGAGTGGAAGTGCTCACCGAGCGGAAGGCTCACCGGCCGGTCGCCGTACCAGCTGAGATCGACCACGGAGCCCTCGGGGGCGAGGAGTTCGAGGGATCGTACGAGTCCGTCCTGGGTGGCGCTGGCATGGAACACCACGTCACGGTCGCCCACGGCCTCCGCGGGCCGTGCGAAGGTCAGCCCGAGCGCCTCGGCAAGGTCCGCGCGGGCCGGATCGGTGTCGACGAGCTGCACCCGGAGGCCGGGGAACCGGGACAGCAGAGCGGCCACACACGATCCGACGAGCCCGGCACCGACCACGGCGATACGGTCACCGATGCGTGGGGGCGCGTCCCACAGGGCGTTGAGCGCCGTCTCGACGGTCCCGGCGAGCACGGCCCGTTCCGGCGGGACATTCTCGGGTACGGGAGTGACGGCGGCGGCCGGAACGGTGAAGCGGTCCTGGTGCGGGTACAGCGAGAACACGGTACGACCGGTCAACTCGGGTGGGCCCGCCTCGACTTGGCCGACATTGAGGTAGCCGTACTTGACCGGCCCGGGGAAGTCGCCCTCCTGGAAGGGCGCCCGCATGGCGGCGTACTGACTGGCGGGCACCCGACCGTTGAAGACCAGCGATTCCGTGCCCCGGCTCACCGCCGAGTAGAGCGTCCGGACCAGGAC
>NZ_JAAAHS010000344.1 GCF_009908195.1 Streptomyces boluensis
CCGCACCCAGGTGCGGCCCTCGGGGTCGAGGGGAAGCGAGGCGACCAACTCGGCGTCGGCGGCGGTGCGGCGTACGAAATCGAGGAGTTGCGCGGGAGTGGGAGTGGAGGAGGGAGCAGGGGTGGGTGAGGCGGAAGCCACGGGCGCGGCCGGAGCCGCAGACGTGGAAGTGGAAGCCGAAGCGGAGACGGAAGCGGAAGGTGCCGCGGGCGCGGTGGAACTCGCGGGAGTCGTCGAAGACACGGGTGCCGTCCTGAGAAGTCGCTGGAGACGCGCGGGCGCACCGGGATGTCACCGGGCGCGGGCGCGTCGGGGAAGGCGAGATCAGGACGTACGACAGACACAGCCCGCGTAGCGGACCAGGTCCATATGGACCCTCCGCCACAGGCGTCGGCTGGTGTCGTTCATGAGGCGGAGTACAGCACGCGGCCAGGTCCGGGTCAACCGGTGTCCGCTTGGCGAACGCGGGGGCGGGAGTCGGCCGGTCCCTCGGCGAGGTCCGTCACGACATCCACCTCGTCCACGACATCCACCTCGTCCACGACCACCTCCTCCTCGACCTCCTCGGCCTTCTCGACGTCCTCGACCACCTCGACCTCCTCCGGACCGACCGCGTCGTCGGCGGCAGGGTGGCCGGGTGTCGCCGAGGGTGGGCCGCCGCGGGCCGTGTCCGTGGCCGCGTAGAGCTCGGCGGGGCGGACGCCGCCGATGGCCGTCACCAGGTGGCCGTCGGGCCGGACGAGGAGCACGGTGTGGGCGCCGGCGCCGGGGTAGTGCTCGGTGACGAGGAGTTCGCCGCGTACCGGCAGGGCGGTCACGGCGGCGGCGAGGCGGGGCATCACTCCGGCCGTCATCCAGTGCCGGCGGTCCCAGACGCCGGTGCCGGGGGCGACGAGAACGGTGAGGAAGGTGCCGCGGCCGAGCCGGTCGCGCAGCCGTGTGGTGGTTCCGTCGGGCGCCGTGACCGGCACGTCGACGACCGGCGTGCCCGGTTCCGTACCGGCGGAGACCGCGGATTGCGGGGGCGCCTCGGGGGCCAGCGGTGAGCCGGCGTACGAGGGGGCGGAGCCGAGCGGGCCGCGGCCCACATGGCCGTCGGTGAGCAGGGTGTCGTGGCCACGGGCGGTGCCCGGTACGTAGGCGCGCAGGCCGCCGCCCCCGCGCAGTATCGGCAGGGCCTGGTCGGCGGCGCGCAGGCGGGCGGCGACGGCGCTGCGGCGCTCCGACTGGTAGCTGTCGAGGAGTGCCGTGGACTCGCCGTGGTGCCAGCACTGGGCCAGCTTCCAGGCCAGGTTGTCCGCGTCCCGCAGGCCCTCGTCGACGCCCTGGGTGCCGAGGGCGCCGAGCAGATGCGCGGCGTCCCCGGCGAGGAAGCAGCGGTCCGAGCGCCAGCTGCGGGCGAGGCGGTGGTGCACGGTGTGGACGCCGGTGTCGAGCAGGTCGTACGGCGGGGTGCTGCCGCCGCACCAGCCGGCGAGGGTGTCGCGGATCTTGGCGATGAGGACATCGGGGGTGACGAGTTCGCTGCGGGCGGGGAGCAGCCAGTCGAGGCGCCAGACGTTGTCCGGCAGTGGCCGGGCGGTGATCTCGGTGGCGGCGCCGGGCCACGGGGGCATCCGGTGCAGAACGGCCTCGCCGGGCCAGGGCAGTTCGGTGCGCAGGGCGGCGACCGCGCGGCGTTCCACGGCGGTGCGGCCGGGGAAGCGGATGTCGAGGAGCTTGCGGACCGTGGAGCGCGGGCCGTCGCAGCCGACGAGGTGACTGCCGCGCCACCAGGTGCCGTGCGGGCCGCGGGTGTGGGCGGTGACGCTGCTCGCGTCCTGCTCGATGGCGTCGAGGCGGCTGTCCGGTACGAGCCGGACGAGCTCCTCGTCGGCGACGGCGGCGCGCAGGGCGGTGCTGAGGGCGTGCTGGGTGAGGTGGACGGGGGCCGGGCTGACCTCGTCCACGGTGAAGGCGTGCCGTCGCATCTCCTGCTTGCGCCGGTACGAACGCCAGCCGGCCCAGCGGGAGTTGGAGAAGTCGCCGCCGGTGAGCCGGGCGACGAGTTCGGACACGTCCTCGCGGAGCACCGCCGTACGCGCGAGGCGCTGTTCGTCGTTGCCGGGGCCTTCGTCGAGGACGACCGAGGGGACTTTGGCGCGGGCGAGCGCGAGGGCGAGGGTGAGGCCGACGGGCCCCGCCCCGACGACGATCACCGGGTCCACGGCGCGGCGCCTCCTGCCAGGGAAGAGGCCTTGAAGGGCGTGCTGGTACTGGCAGTTGGGGCGGGGTGCGCGATCACAGAACGTATGCAACCCATTGCCGGTGCTTGCGTCAAGTGACGGAGGCAGCGACGTGACGTCGCTGCCTCCGGGCACTTCAGGGTTTTCGACGGTCCGTCAGCTGCTGCTGTCGGGAGTCGTGTCGACGATCGTCTCGCCGCGCGGGTCGGGAACCGTGAGCACGGTGGTTCCGCTGGCCTGAGCGACCTCCGAGGCGGCCGGCTCCTTGGCCGAGGCGACCTTGATGCCGGTCTTCGCCCGCCGCCCCCGCTTCTCGATCCACGTGGCGATCCACGACAGGATCAGGCAGAGGCCGATGTAGATGGCGCCGAAGACGGCGACCGTCTGGACGAACGGGTACACGCCGTTGACGGGCGTGTTGTTGGCGATCAGACGGGCCGAGTGCAGCAGCTCCGGGTAGAGGATCATGAAGCCGAGCGAGGTGTCCTTCAGGGTCACCACGAGCTGGCTGATGATCGTCGGGAGCATCGAGCGGATCGCCTGCGGGAACAGCACCAGCGTCATGACCTGGGACTTGCGCAGGCCGATCGCGTACGCGGCTTCCTTCTGGCCCTTCGGTACGGCGTTGATGCCGGCGCGCAGGACCTCGGCCTGGACACAGCCGTTGTAGATCGTGAGGCCGACGACGAGCGCCCAGAACGGCGTCAGCGAGCCGAGGATGCCGACCCACAGGGCGAAGATCGTGATCAGCAGCGGGATCGACCGGAACAGGTCGATGAAGGCGACCGCGACCCAGCGCACCGGCTTGTGGTCGGAGAGCCGCGCCACACACAGGAACACCGCGAAGACCAGCGAGAAGACACCGGCGAGCGCGAACACCTTGAGGGTGGCGAGCAGCGCGTCGAGGATGTTCTGCCGGATGCCCGCGTAGTTGAAGATGTCCCACAGGGCGGGGTCGAACTCGCCCTTTTCGTTGAGGCGCAGGATGACCCAGGCGATGCCGCCGAGGAGGGCCGCGAAGCCGACGACGGTGTAGATGACATTGCGGACCCGGGCCTTGGGGCCGGGGGCGTCGAAGAGAACGCTCGCGCTCATCGGGCGACCTCCAGGCGGTGCTCCAACAGCCGGAAGAGACCGTTGATGGCGTACGTGACGATCAGATACGCGAGGGTGATCCAGATGAAGATCATCGTGATGTCGTAGCCGTCGTTGCTCAGCGTCTTGGAGACGTTGAACAGGTCGACGTTGTTGAACGCGCCGGCGATCGCGGTGTTCTTCGTCAGGGCGATGAAGATGCTCGACAGCGGCGGCACCACGGTGCGGGTGGCCTGCGGGAGCACGATCAGGCGCATGGTCTGCGTGAACGTCATGCCGATGGAGCGGGCGGCCTCGGCCTGGCCGAGCGGCACCGTGTTGATACCGGAGCGCACCGCTTCGGCGACGAACGCCGAGGTGTAGAACCCGCAGGCCGCGACGGCGAGCAGGAACGAGTCGAGGTCCGGGAAGAGGACCTTCGGTACGACGAAGAACGCCACGAGGAACAGCAGCGTCAGCGGGGTGTTCCGCAGCAGGGTGACCCAGAGGGTCCCGAATATCCGCAGCGGCGGGACCGGCGAGACCCGGAACCCGGCGACGATCACGCCGAGCACGATGGCCACCAGGGCACTGGCCCCGGTCAGCTTCAGGGTCCCGATGAACCCCTCGCGGAACAGCGACAGGTTGTCGAGCAGTACGTTCATGAATTCTCCGCGAGGGGTTCGCGACGGTCGCAGGACTTCGCGACGGGGCCCTGAGGTGCAGGGACGGGTCCGGCAGCGAGGCGCACATGGAGCGCCCCGCCCCGCCGCGCCCGAGGGTGCGTACGGAGCGGGGCGGAAAGCATTACTTCGGGTCGGTGAAGGCCGGCGGGGCCTTGTACTCGGAGCCGGACTTGCCGAGGGTGGCCTCGAAGGCCTTCTTGTAGTCGCCGTTGTCGGTGTGCGCCGTGATGGCCTCGGCGACCGCCTTCTGCAGGGCCGCGTCGCCCTTCTTCAGGCCGACACCGTACGGCTCGTCGGAGAACGGCTTGCCGACGACCTTGAGCTTGCCCTCGTTCTGCGCGGCGTAGCCCATCAGGATCGCGTCGTCGGTGGTGACAGCGTCGATCTGGTTGTTGAGGAGCTGGGCCACGCACTCGGAGTACTTGGACAGCTCGGTCACCTTGGCGCCGTACTTGGGCTTCTTGATGTTCTGCAGCGGCGTGGAGCCGACGATGGAGCAGACCTTCTTGTCCCGGACGGTCTCCGCGCCCTTGATGTCCTTCTCGTCCTTGCGGACCAGGAGGGAGGCACCGGCGTGGAAGTACGGGCCGACGAAGTCGACCTGCTTCTTGCGCTCGTCGTTGATCGTGTACGTGCCGATCATCAGGTCGACGTCGCCCTTGGAGACGGCGGTCTCGCGGGCGCCGGAGTCGACCGTCTTCCACTCGATCTGCTTCGCGGAGAAGCCGAGGTCGGCGGCGACCATCTTGGCGATCTCGATGTCGAAGCCGGAGCGCTCCTTGGTCGACTGGTCCTCGAAGCCGAGGTACGGCTGGTCGGCCTTGGCGCCGATGACCAGCTTGCCGCGCTTCTTGGCGGCCTCGAAGACCGGGGAGTCGACCTTGGCGTCCTTCTTGACCTCGTAGCTGAGGGCCTTGGTGCCGGAGGTGTCCGGGCCCTTCGGCTTGTCGCCGGCGGAGCCTTCCTTGCCGCCGCAGGCGGTGGCGGTCAGCGCGAGCGCTGCGACGACGGCCGCGGTGGCGGCGGACTTACGGAGCTTCATCGTGAACATCCTTCGTGTCAGCAGGACTTGAGGTGACGACGTGGGCGGACGCGGGTCCGGGACGCGGCGTCGGGGACGTCAGCGGACGTCCGGGGCCGGTGCCGGGGACGTCGGCGGGACGCCGTCAGTGATGCAGGATCTTCGACAGGAAGTCCTTCGCCCGGTCGCTGCGCGGGTTGCTGAAGAACTCGTCGGGGGTGGCCTCTTCGACGATCCGGCCGTCGGCCATGAACACGACGCGGTTGGCGGCGGAGCGGGCGAAGCCCATCTCGTGCGTCACCACGACCATCGTCATGCCGTCCCGGGCGAGCTGCTGCATCACCTCGAGCACCTCGTTGATCATCTCGGGGTCGAGCGCGGAGGTCGGCTCGTCGAAGAGCATGACCTTCGGGTCCATCGCCAGGGCACGGGCGATGGCGACGCGCTGCTGCTGGCCGCCGGAGAGCTGCGCCGGGTACTTGTCCGCCTGGACGCCGACGCCCACGCGGTCGAGCAGTGCGCGGGCCTTCTCCTCGGCCGCCTTCTTCTCCGCCTTGCGGACCTTGATCTGGCCCAGCATCACGTTCTCGAGCACCGTCTTGTGCGCGAAGAGGTTGAAGGACTGGAAGACCATGCCGACATCGGCGCGCAGCCTGGCCAGCTCCTTGCCCTCCTGGGGGAGCGGCTTCCCGTCGATCGTGATGGTGCCCGACTCGACGGTCTCCAGGCGGTTGATGGCGCGGCACAGCGTGGACTTGCCGGAGCCGGACGGCCCGATGACGACGACGACCTCGCCTCGGGCGATGGTCAGGTCGATGTCCTGGAGTACATGCAACGCGCCGAAGTGCTTGTTGACGTTCTTCAGCGCGACCAGTTCGTCCGCCACGGGTGCGGCGTCCTTGGTCACTGATACTTCGGCCATGGGGGTTCCTGCTCCGTCCTCCTCGGTTGGAGAGGACAGTAATCAGGCCGTACGACCAGCGTCATTACATCTGAGGGGAAATTGAGCATAACGATCCGGCTGCAACCGGACACACCGTGTGAAGAGGACGCGCAAGCTCCGTACCGGCTGCATAACGGAACCTGCCCGTGACCGGAACACTCTTGACGGCGTCCTCGGTCATCAGCGTGACTGCCTTGGTGCGTCTCGCGTGCGCGCGCAGGGTGCACGTACCGACCGAACGACCGATGAACCGAAGGGGGCCGGAATGAGACTGCTGCTCGTCGAGGACGACGATCATGTAGCCGCCGCGCTCTCGGCTGTGCTCGCCCGGCACGGGTTCGAGGTCGTGCACGCGCGCAGCGGCGAGGAGGCGCTGCGGGCGCTGCTGCCGCCGGACGCAGATGATCCGGACAAGTCGGCCAAGTCCGGCTTCGCCGTGGTCCTGTTGGACCTCGGCCTGCCCGACCAGGACGGCTACGAGGTCTGCGGCAAGATCCGCAAGCGCACCACCACCCCCGTGATCATGGTGACGGCACGCGCCGACGTGCGCAGCCGCATACACGGCCTCAACCTCGGCGCCGACGACTACGTGGTCAAGCCGTACGACACCGGGGAGTTGCTGGCCCGGATCCACGCCGTCGGCCGCCGCACCGCCCCCGACGACGTCGCGGACCCGGTGGACGACTCGATCGGCCTCGGCCCGGTGCGGATCGAGCTGCCCACCCGGCAGGTCAGCGTGGCCGGGGTGGGCGTGCAGTTGACCCGTAAGGAATTCGACCTGCTCGCGCTCCTCGCGCAGCGGCCCGGTGTGGTGTTCCGCCGGGAGCAGATCATCAGCGAGGTGTGGCGCACCAGTTGGGAGGGGACCGGGCGCACCCTCGAAGTGCATGTCGCCTCGCTCCGCTCCAAGCTGCGGATGCCCGCGCTCATCGAGACGGTCCGCGGCGTCGGCTACCGCCTCGTCGCCCCCACCCAGGGCTAGGCCGCCCGGTGCGGACCCGACTGCTCCCGCTGCTCATCGTCCTCATGGCGGGTGTGCTGCTCGCCCTCGGCTTCCCGCTCGCGGTCAGCCTCGCCGCGGCCCAGCAGCAGAAGGTTGTCATAGACCGCATCGACGACACCGCCCGCTTCGCCGGCCTCGCGCAGTACGTCACCCAGCGCCCCACCGGATCACGGCAGGTGCAGAAGGACGAGCGCCTCGCCACGCTGCAGAAGCAGCTGATCCGCTACCACGCCGTGTACGGCATCAAGGCGGGCGTCTTCTACCGCGACGGCGACGTCATGGCCAGCACACCCGGCTTCGAGGTGCCGGAGTCCGGCGAGGGCGACGAGGCGTTCCGCGAGGCGCTCGCCGGGCGCGGCAGCCACAACCCCCGGCAGGTCTGGCCCTGGCAGAACCGCCGCCTGTACGTGGCGTCCTCCGTGATCCGCGACGGCGATGTCGTCGCGGTCGTCGTCACCGACTCGCCCACCGGCAAGATGCGCTCCGCGACCCAGGACGGCTGGCTGGTCATCGGCGCCGGTGAGGCCGCCGCGATGCTGCTCGCCATCGGGGCGGCGCTCCGGCTCACCGGCTGGGTGCTGCGGCCCGTACGGGTCCTCGACGCGACCACCCACGACATCGCGACGGGACGCCTCAAGTCCCGGGTCGCGGCCGCCGGGGGACCGCCCGAACTGCGGCGCCTCGCCCGGTCGTTCAACGAGATGGCCGACAACGTGCAGGACGTGCTCGAACAGCAGCGGGCGTTCGTCGCCGACGCCTCGCACCAGTTGCGCAACCCGCTCGCCGCGCTGCTCCTGCGGATCGAGCTGCTCGCCCTCGAACTGCCCGAGGGCAACGAGGAGATTGCGTCCGTACGTACCGAGGGCAAGCGGCTCGCCCAGGTGCTCGACGACCTGCTCGACCTGGCGCTCGCCGAGCACGCCGCCGCCGACCTGCGGCTCACCGACATCGGGGAGCTGGCCGCCGAACGCGTCGACGCGTGGCGGCCGTTGGCCGACGACCGGGGAGTCACGCTCAGCTGTGAGGGCCTGTCGGCGGCGACCGCGTGGGCGGACCCGGTGGCTCTGTCCAGCGCGCTGGACGCGGTGATCGACAACGCGCTGAAGTTCACGCCCGCTGGGGAGGGGGTGACGGTGACCGTCGCGTCCAACGGTTCGTCCGCGACCATCGTCGTCGCGGATGGCGGACCCGGGCTCACGGACGACGAACTGGAGCGGGTCGGTGATCGCTTCTGGCGGAGTGGGCGGCACCAGAATGTGAAGGGTTCCGGGCTTGGGCTTTCCATCACTCGGGCCTTGCTGGCTGCGGGGGGTGGGTCGATCTCCTTTGCTCGGAATGCGCCGCGGGGCTTGCGGGTGACGGTGAGGGTGCC
>NZ_JAAAHS010000345.1 GCF_009908195.1 Streptomyces boluensis
GGTGGAGCGGGTGTGGTCAGTGGTCCCGCAGGGCCGCCTCGATGGTGCGCATGACCTCGTCGAGCGGAGCGTCCGTGCGGGCCACGGTGACCAGTACCTCGCCGTGCGCGGAGGCGGTCGCCGCAGGGGCCGGGAGAGTGGTCTCCCGGCCCGCGCCTATCCCGGACCCGAAGGTCTTCCGGACGATCGCGAACGCGTGGTCCAGCTGGTTCTCCACATCGCCTTGGCCGCCGGCCCGGAGCCAGCGCCGGAGCACGTGGTTGTGCGCGGTCACCACGGCCGAGGCCGCGACCTCCGCGAGCAGCGGGTCGTCGTTGCCGTCGTGGTGCGCCTGCTCGTCGAAGTGGCCGAGCAGATAGCGGGTGAAGAGGCGTTCGTACCGCGCCACCGAGGCGATCTCGCGCTCCCGCAGGGTGGGCACCTCGCGGGTCAGGCGGTAGCGCTCCACGGACACCGTCGGCGAGGCCGCGTACATCTTCATGACTTCCTTGATGCCCCGGCACACCGTGTCGAGCGGGTGCTCGTGCGGCGGGGCCGCGTTGAGCACCGCCTCGGCGCGGATCAAGGTGTCGTCGTGGTCGGGGAAGATCGCCTCTTCCTTGGAGCGGAAGTGGCGGAAGAACGTCCGCCGGGCGACCCCGGCCGTCGCGGCGATCTCGTCGACGGTGGTCGCCTCGTACCCCTTGGTCGCGAACAGTTCCATCGCGGCGGCCGCCAACTCCCGGCGCATTTTGAGCCGCTGGGCCGCGGCGCGGGAGCCTGCGGGGGTCTCAGGGGCGTCGGCGGAAGCGGGCGTACGAGGGGACTTGGCGGCCTTGGGCATGGATCGAACGTACTGCATGTCCGCAGCTGGCCGCGCCTCCGGGAGCGGGCCGCCCGACGTTCCGAGCAGCCCGCCCCAGCCGGCGTGCGACTCAGCGCCTGGCATATTCGCGGAAGCCGCGGCCCGTCTTGCGGCCGAGGCACCCCGCGGCGACCAGGTGCTCCAGAAGCGGCGCCGGGGCGAGACCCGGGTCGCGGAACTCGCGGTGCAGCACCTTCTCGATGGCGAGCGAGACGTCCAGGCCGACGACGTCCAGGAGCTCGAAGGGGCCCATGGGGTAGCCGCCGCCGAGCTTCATCGCGGCGTCGATGTCGTCGAGCGTCGCGTAGTGCTCCTGCACCATCTTGATCGCGTTGTTCAGGTACGGGAACAGCAGCGCGTTCACGATGAACCCGGCACGGTCGCCGCAGTCCACCGGGTGCTTGCGGATCTTCGTGCACACCTCGCGGACCGTGGCGTGCACGTCGTCCGCGGTCAGCACCGTGCGGACCACCTCGACCAGCTTCATCGCCGGGGCCGGGTTGAAGAAGTGCATGCCGATCACGTCCTGCGGGCGCGAGGTGGCGCGGGCGCAGGCGACGACGGGCAGCGAGGAGGTCGTGGTGGCCAGGACCGCGCCCGGCTTGCAGACCTTGTCGAGCGTCCCGAACAGCTGCTGCTTGACCTCCAGGTCCTCCGCGACCGCCTCCACCGCGAGGTCGACCTCGGCGAACGCGTCCAGGCTCCCGGCGGGCGTGACCAGGGCGAGCACCGCGTCGGCCTGCTCCTGCGTCATCCGGCCCTTGGTGACGGAACGCGCGAGGGACTTGCCGATCCGGGCCTTCGCGGTGTCGGCCTTCTCCTGGCTGCGCGCGGCGAGCACCACCGCGTACCCGGCCTTCGCGAAGACCTCGGCGATCCCGGACGCCATGGTGCCCGAGCCCGCGACGCCCACGGAGCTGACGGTGCGGCCCTGCGCGGTCCCCTCAGTGGCGGCCGGAGTGAGCGCGTCCGGCACCACCTCGTCACTGCCTGCCTGCGCGTACGTGTAGAAGCCGCGGCCCGTCTTGCGCCCGGTCAGGCCGGCCTCGCTGAGCTGCTTCAGGATCGGCGCGGGGGCGTGCAGCCGGTCGCGGGAGTCGGCGTACATCGCGTCCAGGACGGTGCGCGCGGTGTCGACGCCGATCAGGTCGAGCAGCGCCAGCGGGCCCATCGGCAGTCCGCAGCCCAGCTTCATCGCGGCGTCGATGTCCTCGCGGGAGGCGTACTTGGCCTCGTACATCGCGGCGGCCTGGTTGAGGTAGCCGAAGAGGAGCCCGTCCGCGACGAAGCCGGGGCGGTCGCCGACCGAGACCGGCTCCTTGCCCAGGTCGAGGGCGAGCGCCGTGACCGCCTCGACGGCCTGCGGGGCGGTGAGCACCGAGGAGACCACCTCGACCAGCTTCATGGCCGGTGCGGGGTTGAAGAAGTGCAGGCCGACGACGCGCTCCGGCTTGGCCGAGTCGGCCGCGAGCCGGGTCACGGAGAGGGCGTTGGTGCCGGTCGCGAGGATCGCGTCGGGGCGCACGATGCCGTCGAGCTCGCGGAAGACCTGGTTCTTGATCTCGTACGACTCCGGCACGACCTCGATCACCAGATCGGCCTCGGCGGCGGCCTGCAGATCGGTGAAGGTGCGGAAGCGGGCGAGCGCGTCGCGCCGCTCCTGCTCGGTCAGGCGCTCGCGGCGCACGGCCCGTGCGGTCGAGGCTTCGAGGGCGCCGACGGCCTGAGCGGCGGCCGCCTCGCTGATGTCGATGCCGATGACCTCGCGGCCCGCGCGGGCGAGGACCTCGGCGATCCCGGTGCCCATGGTGCCGAGGCCGATGACGGCGACGGTGTGCAGGGAGGTACGGTCCATCGCGGACTCCAGAAGAGTGTGAGTGACGACTGAGAGGGGCGCACGGCGCGCGGCGGTACGGCGGAGGGGCCGCCGGGGCGCGCAGCGGGTGAACCGCTTCTGCGCGTGCGGGAGTTGAGCTGTCGAGGTCCGGGCCGCGCGGCATGCGGGCGGATCCGGTGAGGGTGAGGTCGACAGGCCCTGTCCCCGGGCCATGTCGTGAGCGTCGTGCTGTACCGAGCCGAACCGACTTGCTCGGCGGCTGCGTCACCAGGCCGCCGAGAGGGTCGCGGGTGTGACCCGCTCTTATGAGCTTAACCAGCGAGTAACGAGCGCGCCAGTCCTCGGGCACTGTGACCTGGATCGCCTCACGTGTGATCGCGCCCTCTTGCCGCTGATCGCCCCCTCCTGCCGCTGCGTGACGATCGCTACGCTGACCGTCATGGACGAAGAGTCGCGATCGGTCACGGAACGTCTGCGGAAGGAGTCCGCGGGCTCCGCGCACTTCGAGCGACTGAGCGGGACGGACGACCACGACGAACTCGCCGGCGTCCTCGTCGCGCCCCAACAGCCCTTGTGGGCCCGCGAACTGGCCGCGTTCCGGCTCGGCCGCGCGGGCGACCGGCGTTCGTTCGAGGCCCTCGTCCTGCTGCTCAACCACCGGGACCCGGAGCGCTGCGCCGGTGCCGCGCACGCCCTCGCCCGGCTCCGTGACCCGCGCACCGCGCGTGCGGCCGCGGCGCTCGCCACCAATGAGCTCCGCGTCGCCTACGCCCTGCATCCGGTGCGGCTGCTCACCGCGCTGCGCGCCCCCGAGTCGGCGCCCGCCCTGATCACCGCTCTGGAGCGACGGCTCGCCTCGCCGCACGACCCGTACTGGCGGATAGCGCTCGCCTGTGTGGAGGGGCTCGGCGCGCTGGCCGACAAGCGGGCGGTGCCGGTGCTCGTCGCGGCGCGTACGCAGCCACGGCTCGCGGCGGCGGCGACGGCGGCGCTGGCTCGGATCGGGGAGTTGTAGGGAGTTGTAGGGAGTTGTAGGGAGCTGTCGGAGGAGTCGCAGGGGGAGCTGTAGGGGGGAGCTGTAGGAGGTCCGGTCCCTCAACAGGCCGTGTTCAGGGCAGAGTTCGCGCGTATCTGACCTCCGGCACCGGCACCCCCTCGACCGCGAACTGTTCCTCCGCGCCGTCCGGGCCGAAACCCGCGCGCGCGTAGAAGCGCCGGGCGCGGGCGTTCTCCTTCAGTACCCAGAGCAGCAGCCGCCGCACCCCCGATGCCGCGCAGCGGGCCAGGACTTCGGCCATCAGGGCCCGCCCCGCGCCGGTGCCGATGTGCTCGGGGTGCACGTACAGCGCGTACAACTCGGTGTCGGTGGGCGGCAGATCGCTGTCCCGGTACGGGCCGAAGCTGGCCCAGCCGACGATCGCGCCGTCCCGTTCGGCGACGAGCCCCACCACGGCCGGGTCGCCCCGCGCGAATCGTTCGCCGCATCGCGCGGTGTCCTTCGTGACGTCCATCGCGTCGAGATAGGACCGCGGGATCAGGTCCGCGTACGCGAACTGCCAGCCGCGCACCCGGATTTCGGCCACGGAGGGGCAGTCGTGCTCCGTCATCTCCCGCACGCGTACGTCCATGAGCGCACCCTACGAGGCGGCTCTGACAGTGGTCGTCTCCCTTTCGCCCTCGGGCGTGCCGGGACGCACGTGTGTGGGTGCGCCCCGGCGGGCGGTCAGCGGTGTCTGCCGATGAGGCCGTGGAGTGTGGTGCCGCTGTTGCTGTTGCTGTTGCTGTTGCCGTCGGCCGATGTGCGTGACCTGGGCTGGGACTTCGGCTCCGGTTCCGGGTCCGGTTCCGGGTCCGGCAGGGCGGCGCAGGTCGCGTCCGGTGCGCCCTGGCCGGTGCCGCGCGGGACCTCTCCGGTGGCCAGGTACGTGGTCAAGTGCCGGTCCAGGCAGGCGTTTCCGCTGAGGGTGACGCCGTGGTTGCCGCCGCCCCGCTCCACGACGAGGCTGGACCCGCGGAGCTTGCGGTGCAGGACGGCCGCGCCCTCGTACGGTGTCGCCGCGTCCTCGGTGGCCTGGAAGAGGAGTACCGGGGGCAGTTCGCGGTTGGTCACGTCCGGCGGGTCGAGCTGCGTGGTCGGCCAGAACGCGCACGGGGCGTTGTACCAGGCGTTGTTCCAGGCCATGAACGGGGCCTTGGCGTGCGTCTTCCAGGTGTCCGCGCGCCAGGTCGCCCAACTCCGCGGCCAGTTGGCGTCCCGGCACTGCACCGCCGCGTACATCGAGTAGCCGTTGTCGCCGTCCGCGTCGACCGCCCCGAGCTTCTTGTGCGCGTCGAGCAGCGGGGCGGTGTCCCGGTCGTGCGTGTACGCGGCGAACGCCTCGGCCAGGTCCGGCCAGTAGCCGTTGAAGTAGCCGCCCGGGATGAACGTGTCCTCCAGCTCGCCCGCCCCGACCTTGCCGCCCGCGGGGTGCTGGGCGAGGGTCGCCCGCATCGCGTACCACTCGGCCTCGACGGCGGCCGGGTCGGTGCCGAGCCCGTACGTGCTGTCGTGCCGCGCGACCCACGCGGTGAACGCCTTGTGGCGGGCGTCGAACGCGAGGTTCTGGTCGAGGTTGTCGCGGTACCAGACGCCGGTCGGGTCGACGACGGAGTCGAGTACGGCCCGGCGGACCCGGTCGGGGTGGAGCTTGGCGTAGACGGCGCCCAGGTAAGTGCCGTACGAGTAGCCGAAGTAGTTGATTCGCTCGGCGCCCAGGGCGCGGCGGATCACCTCGATGTCCTCGGCCGCGCTGACCGTGCCGAGGTGTCGAAGCAAGTCCCCGTACTTCTCGCCGCAGGCCGTCGCGAAGGCCCGCGCCCGGTCGACGTTGGCCCGCTCCAGGGCGGCGGTCGCCGCGAGCGGGTCGGGGCGCACCGGGTCGAAGTGGCCGGGGCTGCAGTCGAGCGCGGGCTCACTGGCGCCGACGCCGCGCGGGTCGAAGCCGATGACGTCGTACTGCGCGGCGATCTCCTTGGGCAGCGCGCCCGCCACGAACCCGGCGAGGGTGCGGCCGCTGCCGCCGGGGCCACCGGGGTTGACCAGGAGCGGTCCCTGAAATCCGGCACGGTCGGTGTGCGGGACACGGGACAGGGCGAGGGTGATCTGCCGCCCCTGCGCGGCGGCCGGGCGCCGGTGGTCGAGGGGCACCTTCAGGGACGCGCACTGAAGGGTCGGATAGGACTTGGTGGGGCAGTCCTTCCAGTTCAGGGCGTCGGTTCCGGGTGCGGCGGCGGTGCTTGTGGTGGGTGCGGCTGCGGTGCCCGGTGGGGCTGTGGTGCTTGCGGTGGGCGGGGTCGCGGCGGACGGAATCGCGGAGAGCATGCCCCCTACCGCGGCGACGGCGACGGCGCCGAACAGGGCGACGGCACGAGATCTCATCTGGCCTCCCGAGACGGAGGAGTTCGGACTGTGCGGGCACAGTCCCGGTCCCGCATCGTCTCGGAAAGGCCGCCCGGAAAGCAGTGCTCTGTGAGGATTTGCGCTGATATCTGGTAAGTCGACTCCAATGGGTGCTACGGGGGTTGCTGTTGAGGTTCTGGCGTCCGGTGCCTGGTGCCCAGTGTGTCCGGTGTCTGGTGGGTGCTCAGGTGCCGGTCACAGCAGGGTGAGTTGGGTGGGCCGCTCGTCACGCGGGCGCACGCGCGTGGTGTCGGTTATCGGGGCGCGGGGCTGGGTGGAAGGGCTCGGTCCGATGCCGTACTCCTGCGCCAGTTCGTGCACATGGCGCGTGATGCGGCGCTGGTACCACTTGGGCGCGTACGGACCCTCCGCGTACAGGCGCTCGTATCGGCGTACGAGATGGGGGTGGTGCTCGGTGAGCCAGGCCATGAACCACTCGCGGGCGCCGGGGCGCAGGTGCAGCACCAGCGGGGTCACCGAGGTGGCGCCGGAGGCGGCGATGGCCCGCACGGTGGCGCGGAGTTGGCCGGGGGAGTCGCCGAGGAACGGGATCACCGGGGCCATCAGGACACCGCAGCCGATGCCGTGCCCGGTCAGGGTGCGTACGACGTCGAGGCGGCGCTCCGGCGCCGGGGTGCCCGGCTCCACGGTGCGCCACAAGGTCTCGTCGATGAAGCCGACGGAGACGGAGATGCCGACCTCGGTGACCGCGGCCGCCTCGCGCAGCAGGTCGAGGTCGCGCAGGATCAGCGTGCCCTTGGTCAGGATGGAGAAGGGGTTCGCGTGGTCGCGCAGCGCCGCGATGATGCCGGGCATCAGGCGGTACCGCCCCTCCGCCCGCTGATAGCAGTCCACATTGGTGCCCATCGCGATGTGCTCGCCCTGCCAGCGCGCGGACGCCAGTTGGCGGCGCAGCAGGTCGGGCGCGTTGACCTTCACCACGATCTGCGAGTCGAAACCGAGCCCGGTGTCCAGGTCCAGATAGCTGTGCGTCTTGCGGGCGAAGCAGTACACGCACGCGTGCGTGCAGCCCCGGTACGGGTTCACGGTCCACTCGAAGGGCAGGCGGGAGGCGCCGGGCACGCGGTTCAGGATCGACCGGGCGCGGATCTCGTGGAAGGTGACGCCGCGGAACTCAGGGGTGTCGAAGGTCCGGGTGGTCACGGCGTCCGCGCCGAACAGCGCGGAGTCGTCGGAGAGCAGGTTGTCCCAGCGCATGGCGCCTCCTAGGTAGCACTGGCCACACAATAGAACACACGTTCCCATGATCGTGCGCGGTCGGGTGTCGTGGCGTTTGTCGCGCCTGCGGTGCGTGGGTGCCTGGGGCGGGTGCATGCCCCTTGCCCTATGGGGATTTGCCTAATGGTGTTAGGTAGATGCACTATTGCTGTAGGAAATCTTCGGATCGGAGAAATCGGATCGGAGAAATCGGTGAAACGGGAGGCGGCGCAGTGGCGCGAGCAGGACTGACCACGCAACGGCTCGTGCAAGCGGGCGCCGAGCTCGCCGACGAGGTCGGCTTCGAGCACGTCACCGTCTCCGAGCTGGCCAGACGCTTCGACGTGAAGGTCGCGAGCCTCTACTCGCATGTGAAGAACTCCCACGACCTCAAGACCCGGATCGCGCTGCTCGCCCTGGATGAGCTCGCCGACCGGGCCGCCGACGCCGTCGCCGGACGCGCCGGCAGGGACGCCCTGACCGCCTTCGCCGACGCCTACCGCGGCTACGCCACCGAGCACCCCGGCCGCTACACCGCCGCCCGGTACCCACTCGACCCGGAGACCGCGGCCGCCAGTGCGGGGCCCCGGCACGCGCGGATGAGCCGCGCGCTGCTGCGCGGCTACGAGCTGTCGGAGCCCGACGAGACCCACGCCGTACGACTCCTCGGCAGCGTCTTCCACGGATTCGTCAGCCTGGAGACGGTGGGCGGTTTCAGCCACAGCGCGCCCGACGCGGGGGAGACGTGGCCGTGGATCCTCGACGCCCTCGACGCGCTGCTGCGCGCGGTTCCCTCGAGCGGTCAGCGCCCTTGAGTGCCCAGTGCCTTTGAGCTCCCAGTGCCCTTGAGCTCCCAGCGCTCTGGGGTGCCCAACGCCCTTGAGTAATCAGCCCACTTGAGTAATCAGCCGACTTGAGCAGCCAACAAAGCAAGGCAGACGCCCCATGAGCACCCCCCACCC
>NZ_JAAAHS010000346.1 GCF_009908195.1 Streptomyces boluensis
GATCCCGCACCACCGCATCCGCCAACAACCGCCCCCGCAGGGTAAGTACGGCTCGCCCCCCGCCATAGGGACCGGATTCCAGCAGCCCCTCCTCCAGCGCCCGGCGCGAAGCCGCGAGTCCCGCCGTACGCAACAGCGAAAGCGGCACCCCCTCGCGCAAGCGGAGCTCAAGAAGAACCCGCTCCACCCGCCGGTCCTCCTCGGAGAGCAGCTCCCGCCCGGCCCCGGGCGACCTCCCCGCGACCAGCGCCTGCGCATACGCCCCGGGATGCTTGACGTTCCACCACCGGACCCCGCCGACGTGGGAGTGCGCGCCGGGGCCCGCGCCCCACCAGTCGGCGCCCCGCCAGTACAGCTCGTTGTGCAGGCAGCGGGCGGCGTCCGTGGTCGACCAGTTGGACACCTCGTACCAGTCGTATCCGGCCGCCGCGAGCAGCTCGTCGGCGATGAGATAGCGGTCGGCGTGCACGTCGTCGTCGGTCATCGGGACCTCGCCGCGGCGGATGCGGCGGGCCAGCTGGGTGCCCTCCTCGACGATCAGGGCGTACGCCGAGATGTGGTCGGGGCCCGCGCCGAGCACCGCTTCGAGTGAGGCCCGCCAGTCGTCGTCGGACTCGCCCGGTGTGCCGTAGATCAGGTCGAGGTTCACATGCGCGAAGCCCGCCGCGCGTGCCTCGGCGACGCAGGCCTCGGGGCGGCCGGGGGTGTGCGTGCGGTCGAGGATCTTCAGGACGTGCTGCCGGGCGCTCTGCATACCGAACGAGATCCGGTTGAAGCCGCCGCCGCGCAGCTCCTCCAGATAGGCCGGGTCGACCGACTCGGGGTTGGCCTCCGTGGTGATCTCGGCGTCCGGCGCGAACCCGAACTCCGCGCGCACCGCGCCCAGGACCCGCACCAGGTCGGCCGCGGGCAGCAGCGTCGGAGTGCCGCCGCCGACGAAGAGGGTGCGCACCGCGCGCGGGTCGTCGCCGAGGACCTTGCGGGCGAGCCGGATCTCCTCGATCAGGTGGTCCGCGTAGTTGTCCCGCGAGGCCAGGGCACCTTCGGGGCCGCGCAGCTCGCTCGCGGTGTAGGTGTTGAAGTCGCAGTACCCGCAGCGGGTGGCGCAGTACGGGACGTGCAGATAGAACCCGAGGGGGCGGGCTGCCGCGTCGGCCAGGGCGTGCGCGGGCAGCGCCCCGTCGAAGGGCACGGGTTCACCATCGGGAAGTACGGAGGGCATGCACCCCATTGTCCCGTACCGAACGGCATAACCCGTCGGCCCTCTGCCACGGGCAGAACAACCAACGCGAGAGCCGTCCCGGAACTCGGCACGGAAGCCGCCCCGGAAAGCCGACCCGTACCCCAGCCGGGAGCCTCAGTCCGCCTGCAGCACAAGCAGCGCCAGATCGTCGTCGGGCGGAACCTCCGAGAACGCGTCGACGAGGTGCCGGATGCGTTCGGCGACCTGGTCGGCGGCCAGGCCCGTGCAGGTGGCGAGGGCGGCCGCGAGCCCGTCGCCGTCGTCGAACTGGCGCGGGCCGTCGCGCCGCTCGGTGACGCCGTCGGTGACGCAGAGCAGGGTCTCGCCCTTGCCGAGCAAGAAGGTTTCGCTGGCGTACTCCACGTCGTCCAGGATGCCGAGGATCACCTGCGGCTCGGCCACCGCGCGCACCCCGCCCTCGGGGTCGAGGACAAGCGGCAGCGGGTGGCCCGCGCAGGCCACGGTGCAGAGCACGCCGTCGTCGGAGGGGACCAGCTCGCCGTAGAGGACGGAGAGGAAGCGGGCGGGCGAGCTGTCCTCCGGTGAACCGCTCACGACCGTCGGGGCGACGGGCCTGCCGGTGATGCCCGGCAGGCCCGCGGCGGCGACGGCACGGGCGGCGGCCTCGGCGGCCTGCATCCCGTCGTCGAGGAGGGCCTGATTGAGGCGGGTGAGGACGTCGCCGACCCGGTACCCCTCACGCGCGAGCAGCCGCAGCCAGGGCCGGGCGAGGCCGGTGACGACGGCCGCCTCCGGTCCGTTGCCGCAGACGTCGCCGAGGGCGAAGCACCAGCGGCCGTCGCCCGCGGGGAACACGTCGTAGAAGTCACCGCCCGCGAGGCCCTTGTCGCGGGGCTCGTACACGAGGGCGGTGCGGAGTCCCGGAACCTGGGCGACGGAGCTGGGCAGCAGACCGCGCTGCAGGACGCGGCTGATGGTGGCCTGCCGGGAGTACTGCCGCGCGGCGCCGATCGCGAGGGCCACCCGGCGGCTGAAGTCCTCCAGGAGACCGGTGACTTCGTCGGGGAAGCGCCGCAGCCCGGCCCGCCCGACGAGCAGCGTGCCGAGCGCCCGGCCGCCGACGACGAGGCGGTGCGCGAGCGCGGTACCGGTCGTGCCGCCGAGCCCTTCGGCGGGCCACGGCGCGGGCACGGCGCCCGAACGCGGCGGCCCCTGGTGGCGCGGCGGGTCCTTCTCCAGGGTGCGGTGCAGCTCCTCGATGCGGTTCTCGCTGCTGTGCCAGACGCGGGCCAGGCGCGGTACGTCGGCGGGGCCCGCGGTGCGCCGGTCGCCCTCGTCGTCGAGCCAGACCGCGCACCAGTCGGCGAGCCGGGGCACGAGGAGCTGTCCGGCGAGGGCGGCGACCATGTCCTCGTCGAGCTGTCCGGCGAGCAGGTCGGACGCCTCGGCCAGGAAGGAGAGGGTGCCGCGGTTGCCCCACTCCCCGCCGTGGTCGCCCGGCGCGGGCGCGAGCTCGGCGACCCGCAGCCGGCGCTCGGCGGCCTGCTCGCCCGCGTACACCTCCAGCTCGCGGGACACATCGACGCCGTCCACGGGCAGCCGGGCCCAGACGGTCTTGCTGCCGGTGCGGTACGTGATGCCCCACGACTCCGAGAGCCCGGCGACGAGTTGGAGGCCGCGGCCGTACTCGGCGGTGGAGGCGGGCGGTGCGGCGCTGTCGCCCTGTACGGGGCGGGCCGGGTGGTGGTCGGTGACCTCCAGGAGCAGCGAGGTGCCTTCGCCCTCGGCGCTCTCCTCCGCGTATTCCAGGCGGCAGAGCAGTTCCACGTCGGTGCCCGCGTGCACCACCGCGTTGGTGACGAGTTCGCTGACCAGGACCACGGCGTCGTCGGCGAGGCGGTCGGTGATGCCCTCGGCGGCGGGTCGGCCCTGCTCCGTCCACTCGGCGAGCGCGCCACGCACACAGCGCCGGGCGGCGCGGGCGGCCAGCGAGTCGCCGGACAGGGTGACCCGCACGCAGGCCCGCACGTCCCGGCCGGTGGACGGGACGTGCGGACGCGACGGGCGAGAATCCCGTGTATCGGTCTCCCGCTGCATTGGAATGGACCCCACGTTTGCAGCTCCTGAGCAGTTCGGGCTGACGCCTCAGGCGACCCGGACAGAGTGACAGACCGGACCCGCGCATAAGCACCGAGTTACCGAAGTGGGCCACCCTGAACGAAAACCGGCCCACGCCCGCGCCCGGAACGGTCACTTTCGAACGGAGGATTTCCCTCCGCTCACGGCGAGCGCGGGGGCACATGACAACGGGCGCGGCCACCGGAGGTCATCCGGCGGCCGCGCCCGTAGGTCTCAGGAGTACCCGAGCCTCACTTCTCCATGGCGCCCGCGTACATGTCGTCGATCAGACCCTTGTACTCGCGCTCCACGACCGGCCGCTTCAGCTTCAGGCTGGGCGTCAGCTCACCGTGCTCGACATCGAGGTCGCGCGGCAGCAGCCGGAACTTCTTGATGGTCTGCCAGCGCTGCAGGCCCTGGTTGAGCTCCCGCACATAGCCGTCGATGAGCGCGACGGTCCGCTTGTCGGCCACCACTTCGGCGTACGACTTCCCGCCGAACCCCTGCTCCTCGGCCCAGCTGAGCACGGACGGCTCGTCGAGGGCGATCAGGGCGGTGCAGAAGTTCCGGTCGGCGCCGTGCACCAGGATGTTGGAGACGTACGGGCAGACCGCCTTGAACTGGCCCTCGACCTCGGCGGGCGCGATGTACTTGCCGCCGGAGGTCTTGATCAGGTCCTTCTTGCGGTCGGTGATCCGCAGGTAGCCGTCGGGGGACAGCTCGCCGATGTCGCCGGTGTGGAACCAGCCGTCGGACTCCAGGACCTCGGTGGTCTTCTCGGGAAGGCCGTGGTAGCCCTCCATGATGCCGGGGCCGCGCAGCAGGATCTCGCCGTCGTCCGCGATCCGCACCTCGGTGCCGGGCAGCGGCTTGCCGACGGTTCCGGTGCGGTACGCCTCGCCCGGGTTCACGAAGGACGCGGCCGAGGACTCGGTGAGGCCGTAGCCCTCCAGGATGTGGATGCCGGCGCCCGCGAAGAAGTAGCCGATCTCGGGCGCGAGCGCCGCCGAACCGGACACGCAGGCCCGCAGTCGACCGCCGAAGGCCTCCCGCAGCTTCCCGTAGACCAGCTTGTCGGCGAGGGCGTGCTTGGCGGACAGCGGGAAGGGCGCCGAGGCGTTCCCGGTCCTGCGGAAGTTGTCCTGGGTGACCTTCGCGTACTCGCGGGCCACCCCGGCCGCCCACTGGAAGATCTTGTACTTGGCGCCGCCACCGGCACGCGCCTTGCCCACGACCCCGTTGTAGACCTTCTCGAAGATCCGCGGCACGGCGGCCATGTACGTCGGCTGCACGACCGGCAGGTTCTCGATGATCTTGTCGACCCGGCCGTCGACGGCCGTGACGTGCCCGACCTCGATCTGACCGCTGGTCAGCACCTTGCCGAAGACATGCGCGAGCGGCAGCCACAGGTACTGCACGTCGTCGGCGCCGACGAGCCCGGTCGCGGCGATGGCCTTCGCCATGTACGACCAGTTGTCGTGCGGCAGCCGCACGCCCTTGGGCCTGCCCGTGGTGCCGGAGGTGTAGATGATCGTGGCGAGCTGGTCCTTGGTGATCGCGGCGATCCGCTCCTTGACCGCCGCCGGGTTCTTCTCCAGGTACGCGGCGCCGCGCGCCTCCAGATCGGCGAGCGAGAGCACCCAGTCGTCGCCCTCGTCGTCACCGGTGGCGAGGCCGTGGTCGCCGTCGATCAGGACGACGTACTTGAGGTCCGGCAGCTCCGCGCGCCGCTCCCGCGCCTTGGCGAGCTGCGCCTCGTTCTCCGCGATCAGCACCTTGCTGCCGGAGTCGGAGAGGATGAACGCGGACTCCTCGGCGTTGGTCGACGAGTAGACCGTGGTCGTGGCCGCGCCGGCGCAGAGGATGCCGAGGTCGGCGAGGATCCACTCGACCCGGGTGTCGGCGGCGAGCGCCACCCGCTCCTCGGGCTCGATCCCGAGGTCCATCAGCCCGGCCGCGATCGAGAAGACCCGCTCGGCCGCCTGACCCCAGCTCAGCGACTTCCAGTCGTCGGGGCCCGAGCCTGCGGCCGGTGGCACCGGATAGCGATACGCCTCGGCATCCGGGGTGGCGGCAACGCGCTCCAGGAAGAGGCCCGCCACGGAGGGCGGACGGTTCTCGATCAGTGTCTGTGTGTCGCTCACGACATCCTCCGGGGCCCGCGACAGTGCGTACGACTGTTGGCGAAGGGGGCGATTGTCTGAGAAGGGGGGATTGATGTGCTGTTGTTTAACTAGCGAGTAACCTTCGAGCAGTGATCAGAGTAAGGCGCCCACCCCCTTCGCGTAAGGGGCTACGACCTTTCACTTTCAACGGACCGCGCACACTCCGTCCCGAGCACGGCACCCGGACATGACGAGGGCCCGCCGCGCTACTGCACGACGGGCCCACACCGTGTGGCTACTTCCTCTGGCTACTTCTTCTTCGCGGATCCCTCGTCGCTGGAGAGCACCGCGATGAAGGCCTCCTGCGGCACCTCGACGGAGCCGACCATCTTCATCCGCTTCTTGCCTTCCTTCTGCTTCTCGAGCAGCTTCCGCTTACGGGAGATGTCGCCGCCGTAGCACTTGGCGAGGACGTCCTTGCGGATGGCGCGGATGGTCTCGCGAGCGATCACGCGGGAGCCGATGGCCGCCTGCACGGGAATCTCGAAGGCCTGGCGCGGGATGAGCTCGCGCAGCTTGGCGACGAGCCGCACGCCGTACGCGTACGCCGCGTCCTTGTGCGTGACGGCCGAGAAGGCGTCGACCTTGTCGCCGTGCAGCAGGATGTCGACCTTGACGAGCTGCGCGGACTGCTCACCGGTGGGCTCGTAGTCCAGGGACGCGTAACCCCGCGTCTTGGACTTCAGCTGGTCGAAGAAGTCGAAGACGATCTCCGCGAGCGGCAGCGTGTACCGGATCTCGACGCGGTCCTCGGAGAGGTAGTCCATGCCGAGCAGCACACCGCGGCGGTTCTGGCAGAGCTCCATGATCGAGCCGATGAACTCGCTGGGCGCGAGCACCGTGGCCCGTACGACCGGCTCGAAGACCTTGTCGATCTTGCCCTCGGGGAACTCGCTCGGGTTCGTGACCTGGTGCTCGGTGCCGTCCTCCATGATCACGCGGTAGACCACGTTGGGGGCGGTGGCGATCAGGTCGAGCCCGAACTCGCGCTCGAGGCGCTCCCGGATCACGTCGAGGTGGAGCAGCCCCAGGAAGCCGACGCGGAAGCCGAAGCCGAGCGCGGCCGAGGTCTCCGGCTCGTAGACGAGCGCGGCGTCGTTGAGCTGCAGCTTGTCCAGCGCCTCGCGCAGGTCGGGGTACTCCGAGCCGTCCAGCGGATAGAGCCCCGAGAAGACCATCGGCTTCGGGTCCTTGTAACCGCCGAGCGCCTCGGTGGCGCCCTTGTTCAGGGAGGTGATCGTGTCACCGACCTTGGACTGCCGGACGTCCTTCACGCCGGTGATGATGTAGCCCACCTCACCGACGCCGATGCCGTCGGCCGGAGTCATCTCGGGCGACGAGACACCGATCTCCAGGAGCTCGTGCGTTGCGCCCGTGGACATCATCCGGATCCGCTCACGCTTGTTGAGCTTTCCGTCGACCACCCTGACGTACGTGACGACGCCGCGGTACGAGTCGTAGACCGAGTCGAAGATCATCGCGCGGGCGGGGGCGTCCTGGACGCCGACCGGCGCCGGAACCTCGTTCACGACCCGGTCGAGCAGCGCCTCGACGCCGAGACCGGTCTTCGCGGACACCTTCAGTACGTCGTCGGGCTCACAGCCGACCAGGTTCGCCAGCTCCTCGGCGAACTTCTCCGGCTGGGCGGCCGGCAGGTCGATCTTGTTCAGCACCGGGACGATCCGGAGGTCGTTCTCCATCGCCAGGTACAGGTTGGCGAGGGTCTGGGCCTCGATGCCCTGGGCGGCGTCGACGAGCAGGATCGTCCCCTCGCACGCGGCGAGCGAGCGCGAGACCTCATAGGTGAAGTCCACGTGGCCCGGGGTGTCGATCATGTTGAGGATGTGGGTCTTGCCCTGCCCCTCACCCTCGGTGGGTGCCCAGGGCAGCCTGACCGCCTGGGACTTGATGGTGATGCCGCGCTCACGCTCGATATCCATACGGTCGAGGTACTGAGCGCGCATCTGGCGCTGCTCGACCACACCGGTCAGCTGGAGCATGCGGTCGGCGAGCGTGGACTTGCCGTGGTCGATGTGCGCGATGATGCAGAAATTGCGGATCAGCGCCGGGTCGGTACGGCTCGGCTCGGGCACATTCGTAGGGGTCGCGGGCACGCAGGGTCCTGATTCTTGAGACGTCGGCAGCGCTCTGCAGCCTCGGGTCGGATCATTACGCAGCCTCCATCGTCCCATGCGCGACGAGGAAGGCTCGGTTTGGGCCGCCGGGAGGGGCGCTGGTAGCCTGGTCAGCTGTGTCTCGCGTGCCCTCTCAGCGTACGAGGCACATCCTCGGTCCCCCGGACCTTCCCGCCTGAGGGCGGGCTGCCGCCGGGTGGCTGCCGTTAAGAATCATCGAACCTGAAAAGGCTCTTTCGTGGCGAACATCAAGTCCCAGATCAAGCGGAACAAGACGAACGAGAAGGCGCGCCTGCGTAACAAGGCCGTCAAGTCCTCGCTCAAGACCGCGATCCGCAAGGCCCGTGAGGCGACCGCCGCGGGCGACGTCGAGAAGGCCACCACGGCCCTCCGCGACGCCAACCGCAAGCTGGACAAGGCCGTCTCCAAGGGCGTCATCCACAAGAACCAGGCCGCCAACAAGAAGTCGGCGCTTGCTTCCAAGGTTGCCGGCCTCAAGGGCTGAACCCACTTGATTTGATCGCCGGACGGACCCGAGCGGGCCCTCTCATCCGCTCCCGCCCGGCACCCCCGGATCCGCACGCGGCCTGCGTTCGCCACGCGGGTGCGGATCCACCCAGCACAAACCTGGACCTCGTCCTCTGCTCCTTTTCTGGGGCGGGGGG
>NZ_JAAAHS010000347.1 GCF_009908195.1 Streptomyces boluensis
GGCCGGGCGGCGCACCCCGCGCGTACGCCCTCGGAGGGGACCCCGAGGCAACGCGCAGCGCCGCCCGGCCCGTGTTCTGTGACCGTAATCACCGCCGCAGTGTGATCTGCGATTTAGGGACCTACGTCCTGCGGCGATAACCTGCGAGACGGACATGCCGCGTCCACGGACACCGTGCACGCCTCCCTCAGTGACAGCGCAGTCACGTTGCCCTTCGCGGCACGCCCACGTAGACAACGAACGTGACAGAACGCGAATGCGACAGCACGCATCAGCAAGTGCCTGCCGCGCCGCGATCGACGCGATACCACTGATAGGGACGGACGCGCGTGGACCTGTTCGAGTACCAGGCGAGGGACCTCTTCGCCAAGCACGGTGTACCGGTGCTGGCCGGTGAAGTCATCGACACGCCTGAGGCGGCACGTCAGGCCACCGAGAAGCTGGGCGGCAAGTCGGTCGTCAAGGCTCAGGTGAAGGTCGGCGGCCGCGGCAAGGCCGGCGGCGTGAAGCTGGCGGCGGACCCGGACGAGGCCGTCGCTCGCGCGACGGACATCCTCGGCATGGACATCAAGGGCCACACGGTCCACAAGGTGATGATCGCCGAGCTCTCCCCGGAGATCGAGGCTGAGTACTACGTCTCGTACCTCCTCGACCGCACCAACCGCACCTTCCTGGCCATGGCCTCGGTGCAGGGCGGCATGGACATCGAGGAGGTCGCGGAGAAGACCCCCGAGGCCCTCGCGAAGGTCCCGGTCAACGCCGTCGAAGGTGTGAACATCGAGAAGGCCCGCGAGATCGTGGCCCAGGCGCAGTTCCCGGCCGACGTGGCCGAGGGTGTCGCCGAGGCGATGGTGACCCTGTGGGACACCTTCGTCGCCGAGGACGCGCTCCTCGTCGAGGTCAACCCGCTGGTGAAGACCAAGGACGGTCGCATCCTGGCCCTGGACGGCAAGGTCTCGCTCGACGAGAACGCCGACTTCCGCCAGCCCGACCACGAGGCGCTCGAGGACAAGGCCGCAGCCAACCCGCTCGAGGCTGCAGCCAAGGCCAAGAACCTCAACTACGTGAAGCTCGACGGCGAGGTCGGCATCATCGGCAACGGCGCGGGTCTCGTCATGAGCACCCTGGACGTCGTCGCGTACGCCGGTGAGAACCACGCGGGCGTCAAGCCGGCCAACTTCCTCGACATCGGCGGCGGCGCTTCCGCCGAGGTCATGGCGAACGGCCTGGAGATCATCCTCGGCGACCCGGACGTCAAGTCCGTGTTCGTCAACGTCTTCGGTGGCATCACCGCCTGCGACGAGGTCGCCAACGGCATCGTGCAGGCCCTGGAGCTCCTCAAGTCCAAGGGCGAAGAGGTCACCAAGCCGCTGGTCGTGCGTCTCGACGGCAACAACGCGGAGCTGGGTCGCAAGATCCTGAGCGACGCCAACCACCCGCTGGTGCAGCGCGTGGACACCATGGACGGCGCGGCCGACAAGGCCGCCGAGCTCGCGGCCGCGAAGTAAGGGACGAGGGACAGAACAGCCATGGCTATCTTCCTCAACAAGGACAGCAAGGTCATCGTCCAGGGCATGACCGGTGCCACGGGCATGAAGCACACCAAGCTCATGCTGGGTGACGGCACCAACATCGTCGGCGGCGTGAACCCCCGTAAGGCGGGCACGAAGGTCGACTTCGACGGCACCGAGGTACCGGTCTTCGGCTCGGTCAAGGAGGCCATGGAGGCCACGGGCGCCAACGTGTCCGTCCTCTTCGTGCCGCCGGCCTTCTCCAAGGCCGCCGTCGTCGAGGCGATCGACGCCGAGATCCCCCTCGCCGTCGTCATCACCGAGGGCATCGCCGTCCACGACTCCGCCGCCTTCTGGGCGTACGCGAAGTCGAAGGGCAACAAGACCCGCATCATCGGCCCGAACTGCCCCGGTCTCATCACGCCGGGCCAGTCGAACGCCGGCATCATCCCGGGCGACATCACGAAGCCGGGCCGCATCGGCCTGGTCTCGAAGTCCGGCACGCTGACGTACCAGATGATGTACGAGCTCCGTGACATCGGCTTCTCGTCGGCCGTCGGCATCGGTGGCGACCCGGTCATCGGTACGACGCACATCGACGCCCTCGAGGCGTTCGAGGCCGACCCCGACACCGACCTGATCGTCATGATCGGTGAGATCGGCGGCGACGCCGAGGAGCGTGCGGCGGACTACATCGCCAAGAACGTCACCAAGCCGGTCGTCGGTTACGTCGCGGGCTTCACCGCCCCCGAGGGCAAGACCATGGGCCACGCCGGCGCCATCGTCTCCGGTTCGTCGGGCACCGCCCAGGCGAAGAAGGAGGCCCTGGAGGCCGCGGGCGTCAAGGTCGGCAAGACCCCGACCGAGACGGCCAAGCTGGCGCGCGCCATCCTCGCCGGCTGACACCGCCCCACGGGCTGACGCCCTGACGGCACACATACGTGGGCCCGCATCCCTCCTGCCAGGGGTGCGGGCCCACGTATGTGTCCGAACAGCCGGTGCGGTCAGCGGGGTTGCGGGGCCAGCCGTTCCGGACCGGCGGCCGGGTGCGCGTGCAGCTTCCGGTAGAGCGCCTTGTCCTGGAGCGTCGGCTTGGCGGGCCCCATCCGCGGCGGCACCCCGCTGATCGGGGCGCCGGGCGCGGGCACCGGTTCGTACTGCCGGGGTGAGGTGGCGAGCGCGAGCGCCGAGGCCCCGATGATCAGGGCCGTGAACGCGATGGCCGCCCGCGTCCAGAACCGAGAGCGGTGCTCTCCGCCTTCCCGTACGACGGTGGACCTGCTGGTGCCGAGCTTCTCGGCGCCGGCCAGTTCGTCGAGCCTGCGCTGGAGTTCGGCCGGGTCGGACAGCTCGGGCAGCCGCTCGGCGACGGCCTCGCGGGCGTGCAGGAGCCGGTGCGCCGCCGCCGGAGTGGTGGCCTCCGTCTCGGCGGCGGTCTCGGGCAGGTCGAGCCCGACCCCGTCGTAGAGCACCAGGGTCCTGCGGTACGGAGCGGGCAGGCTGAGCAGGGTGTCCAGGAGCTTGCGGTCCTCGGCCTCGGCGGGCGGCGCCTCCGGCTGCCGGTGCCGGCGCCGCAGCCGGTGCCAGGGCGAGAGCGCGTACTCGTACGCCACCGCCCGCACCCAGCCCACCGGGTCGCGGTCGACGGCCACTTCGGGCCACCGCTCCCAGGCCTGCTGAAAGGCCCGCTCGACCGCTTCCTTCGCGAGCGCCCGCCGCCCGGTGAGCAGATACGTCTGGCGTACGAGGGCGGGCGACGTGAACGCGTACAGGGCGTCGAAGGCCTGATCGGGCGTCAGCCCGCCACCCGCCGACGGCTCCTGCGCATCGGTGTCGGTCTCGGCTTCATCGGTGTCGGTGCCGGTTTCGACAGCTCCGTCGGCCGGGGCGGTGGCCGACGCGGTGAGCGCGGCAGCCCGTACGGGGATGGAAGCCGTGGCGGTCACGGGCACGGACACGGGTGTCGACGCCACCTTCGCCGCCCGCTCCGCCCGCTCCGTCCGCTCCGTCCGCTCCGTACGTTCCGTGCTCTCCGGACGCCGGGACGACGACCGGGACGACGACCGGGACTTGCCCTTCCGGTTCTTCTCCGTGGTGGTGGTCGGTGGCCGGGTCCGCACCGGGGCGTCGGCGAGCAGGCGCGCGTATGCTGCGCGCTTGCTGCCGCGCGGGGTGGTGCGGCCGGTCTCCCAGGACCTGACCGTCTCGCGGGTGACACCCACCTTCGCGGCGACCTGTGCCTGCGTCAGCTCCTGCGCCTCGCGCAGCCGTCGGCACTCCTTCGGGGGCGGCAGCGGGGTGGCGGGGCTCTGGGTCATGTCGGACTCTCCACACCGTGGGCCGTAGCACCGTCGTTCGGCCCGTCGTTCGGACCGTTGTTCGCAGGACGGGCCGTGGTGCTGCGGGCGGCCCAATGCCGTACGAAAAAGTACATAAACGTATATTGGGCGACACTACGTGCATTCGCCTGTTACGCCGTGAAAGCGCGTGTCGTTGGGAGCATGGCGGGCGTGACGCAAACGACCGACCACAGCCCGTCGTCCGTGCTCGGTGGGCTCGCCCGCAGCGGCCGTCGCAGAACGGCCGCACTCGTCAGCTGTCTGGTCGGCGGGGCCGTCGCGGCCGGGCTCGGACTCGGCGCGATCGCGGTCCTGGTGATGGCGGCGTGGATCAGTTCGCCCTATCCGGACAGCGGTCCGGACGCTGCGCTGCACGCCACGGCCGGGCTCTGGCTCCTCGCGCACGGCGCCGAACTCGTCAGGACCGACACCCTCTCCGGCGCCCCGGCCCCGCTCGGCGTCACCCCGCTGCTGCTCGTCGCGCTGCCCGCGCTGTTCCTGTACCGCGCGGGCCGCGACGCCGTCGACTCGGCGGACCGGCCGCGGGTCGCGTTCGGCGGGGTGGTCGCCGGGTATCTGGTGGTCGGCGTTCCGGTCACGCTGTTCGTCGGGGGCGGGCCGCTGCGCGCGCACCCGGTGGGCGCCGTCGCGCACTTGATGGCGGTCGCTCTGCTCGGCGCGGCCGCCGGGGTGTGGACCGCGTACGGCAGGCCGCTCGGTCCGCTGCCCGCCGCGCTGCGCCGGGTGCTCGACCAGGACGCGGGCGGGCGCTTCGCGCTGCGCCCCCATGTCGGTGCGGCGCTGCGGGCGGGGGCGGCCGGGACGGTCGTACTGATCGGCGGCGGCGCGCTGTTGCTCGCCGTCTCCCTGGTGGTGCACACGCAGGCCGGGCAGACCTCGTACCTCCAGCTGACCGATGTGTGGGCGGGGCGGGTCGCGGTGCTGCTCCTCGCGCTCGCGCTGGTGCCCAACGCGGCGGTGTGGGGCGCGGCTTACGGGCTCGGGCCCGGCTTCGCCCTCGGCACCGGCAGCGTGGCCTGGCCGGGGGGTGCGCCCGCCGAACCGTTGCTGCCGCCGTTCCCGCTGCTCGCCGCGGTGCCGGACGCGGGCGCCGGTACGCCGTTGACCTGGGCGGCGGGCGCGGTGGGCGGGGCGTGCGGGCTTGCCGTCGCGGGGTTCACGGCACGCGCCGCGGCTCCGAAGGGCGTTCCGGACGACGCCCGCGCCGACGCCTGGTCGCGGAAGGAGACGGCGCTCACGGCCGGGCTCGCCGCGGCGCTCTGCGGGGTGGCGCTCGCGCTGCTCGCCGGGCTCGCGGGCGGCCCGCTCGGCGACGGGAGGCTGGCGGACTTCGGCCCGGTCTGGTGGCAGACGGGCATCGCCGCCCTGCTCTGGGCGGGCGCGCTCGGCGTGCCGGGGGCGCTGGGCCTTCGGGCCTGGCGGCTGCGGACGTGGCGCGTACGTGGCCTGTGGGTGCGGATCAGGGCGGTCCGGCTCCCGGCCATGCCCTTCCCTTCGGTGCGGATGCCGTCGGTGCGGCTGCCTTCCGTACGGCTCCCTCGGGTGCGGTGGTGGCGGCGCGGGCGTGTGTCAGGGGACGGCGGGAGCGAGGCGAAGTTCGAGCCGTACGACTTCACGGGTACGGAGAACCGGGAGTCGGAAACCCTGGAGTCGGAAACCCAGGAGCCGGAAACCCAGGCGACCGAGCCCCGTGAGGCCGAGCCTCAGGAGACCGAGCCCCAGGGGGCCGAGGAGACAGCGCCCCGCGAGACCGACTGACGTCGACGCGTGCGCCTTCGGGGAGGGGCAACGCCCTTGCGCGGGGCCGGGGTTGGGGCTGCCGGATCACCGGATCGTAGCCACTTCTAAACGCTTCAACAAGGGGAACGTAAGGGGAAAGATAAACCGCATTAGTGCGGGCCAACTAAATCGCATTAGTTGAGCACGAAGTATTGACGCGTACCGCGAAACACGGGCAGCTTTCCTTCCGGACTTCCTGTAAATCCCCGCTTTCCGTGTGCCCCGGGCCCCCGGGCGGAGCGACGACGCGAAGGGCTGACGCCTGATGGACCGCAAGGGCAGTAGCAGCAAGGGCAGCAAGGGCGGCGTCGACCGCAGGGCCTTCCTCGGGATGCTCGGCGCCGCGGGCGTGACCATCGGGCTCGCCGGACCGGTCGGCCCGTTCGCGCTCCCCGCCCACGCCGCCGACGACCCGGCTCCCGGACGGGCCCCGCACCAGCCCTACCTGCACGGTTACAACGCGGCCTCGCTCAAGAGCTGGAGCCCCGAGAGCGACCGGTACGCCAAGTACTTCCGCTCGCGCGTCCCGCTGGCCACGCGTATCGCACCGTTCGCGGCGACCCAGGCCGACCCGGAGCTCGCGACCGGGGCGCAGTTGATGAACCTGAGTTACGACTACGACAACTCGTTCTTCACCGCGTACAAGTACAACGATGTCTTCGCCCGGCGGCTGCTGCGCTTCTGGCAGTACACCGATCTGTACGGCTCCTGGCACGGCATGCCCGTCGACGGATCTCCCACCGACGAGCCCGAGCACGGCCTGATCAACCTGCCCAACCCGGCGTACACCGACGCCGCCCACCGCAACGGCGCGAAGAGTCTGGGCTGTTGGTTCTGGCCGCGCAGCGGGGAGTTCGCGGACTATCTGGAGCAGCGCGCCGACGGCGGATTCCCGGTCGCGGACAAGCTGATCGAGATGGCCGGCTACTTCGGCTTCGACGGCTACTTCATCAACCAGGAGGCCGAGACCGCGCCCGCCGACGCGGCGAAGCTGATGGAGATGCTGAAGTACCTGCGCGCGCAGGCGCCCGAGGGCTTCCACGTCCAGTGGTACGACACGATCATGGTGAACGGGAAGCTGGACTACCAGAACCAGCTGAACGACAGCAACGCCCCCTGGATCCAGGACGGCAAGACCCCGGTCAACAACAGCCTGTTCGCGAACTACTGGATGCCGGACGACGCGCAGGTCGAGAAGTCCGTCGAGACGGCGAAGAAGCTGGGCCTCGACCCGTACGAGGCGGTCTTCCACGGCACGGAGAACGAGAAGTACGGCTACAACCCGCCGTACGACACCCGCCTCGTCTTCCCCGAGGGCAAGCCCGCCCGCACCAGTTGGGCCCTGTTCGGCTCGCACTTCGCGTGGGACCGCTACCCGGACCGCGAGAACCCGGACGCGCAGCCGGCCGTCTTCCAGCGCGAGCGGCGCTACTGGTCGGGCCCGAACGAGGACCCGACGCGCACCGGCCGTACCGAGTACGTGCCGTGGCCGCACGAGGACGACGGCAAGCCGCGCGACGCCGACAACCACAAGAAGTGGGACGGCGTCGCCCGCTACATCACCGAGCGGTCGGTGATCGGCGCGTTCCCGTTCGTCACCCGCTTCAACACCGGCCACGGGCGGGCCTTCTTCCTCGACGGCAAGCGCGCGAGCGACCGTGAGTGGAACAACGCGAGCATCCAGGACATCCTGCCCACCTGGCAGTTCTGGACCCGCAGCGGCGGTTCGGGCGAGCCGCTGCCCGTCGACTACGACTACACGCGCGCCCACGACGGCGGCTCCTCGCTGCGCATCGCCGGTGAGCTCGGCCCCGAGAACCCCACCACCGTGCGGCTGTTCAAGACCGCGCTGCGGGTGACCGGCGGGGAGCGGCTCTCCGTGACGTTCCTGACCGGGCACGACGGCGGGGACAGCGGCCTCGACGTGGGGCTGATCCTCGCCGACGACCCGGAGCGGTTCGTCTGGCTCCCGGCCGGGCGCACCGCGCGCGGCTGGACCACCGCGACGCTCGGCCTGGACGCGTTCGCGGGCCGCACCGTCGCGGCGGTCGGCGTGCGGGTCGCGGCGGCGAAGCGCGGCCAGTACGCCCTGAACATCGGCGAGTTGGCGCTGCTCGGCGGGGCCGCCGAGCGCCCGGCGGCCCCGGCCGGGTTCACCGTCGACGCGGCGCATCTCGCGGAGGGCTCCGGCTCGGCCGAGGTGTTCCTCTCCTGGCGCTTCAGCGCACAGGGCGTCTGGTACTACGACCTGCACCGTGAGCTGTCGGACGGCGGCCTGGAGGCGGTCGGCCGGATCTACGACGAGGTGTACTACGTCAAGTCCCTGGCCCGGTCCGGCGGTGAGCCCACGACCCGGCTGCGGCTCGTCGCGGTGGCCCCGGACGGCACCCGCAGCGCCCCGGCGACCGCTGAGGTCCGCTGGGCCTGAGCAGCCCTGAATCACTCCTGAGCAGCCTGAGCACTCCCCACGTCACCACCACCGAACGACCTGGAGGAACGCTGTGCCCCGCCTGGCCAGAACCCTGACGGCGCTCGCCGTCGCCACATCCGTGGCCGCCACCACCGCGGCCACCACCGCCCCCGCCCCCGGCC
>NZ_JAAAHS010000348.1 GCF_009908195.1 Streptomyces boluensis
GCCCGCATCCCGGTGACGGACAGGCAAACCGTGAGCAAAAACTGTGACCGCACGACCCGTTGACCCCGCACCGACTGGTCGGTACGTTCCCCGGACATCACGGCGCCGCCCCCCGAATTCTCCGTCCCCGCACCCACCGGAGTGTGCATCCGCATGGACACGGCACCTTCCGCCGCCAAGCCCGCCGCCGACGCCCCGGCGGACCGCCACCGCCGCAAGGTGGCCACCGCGGCCGCGCTCGCTTCGGCCGTCGAGTGGTACGACTACTTCGTCTTCGGCATCGCCGCGGCCCTCGTCCTCGGCGACCTCTACTTCCCGGCGGGCAGCTCCTCCGCCGGTGTCCTCGCCGCCTTCGCGACCTTCGCCGTCGGCTTCCTGGCCCGCCCCATCGGCGGCGTCATCGCCGGTCAGCTCGGCGACAAGCGCGGCCGCAAGCCGATGCTGGTCCTCGCCCTGACCATCATGGGCCTGGCCACCACCGGCATCGGCCTGCTCCCCACGTACGAGACGATCGGCATCGCCGCCCCGCTGCTGCTCGTCTTCCTGCGCGTCCTGCAGGGCATAGCCGTCGGCGCCCAGTGGGGCGGCGCGATGCTCATGGCCACCGAGTACGCCCCCGAGGGCAAGCGCGGTCTCTACGGCAGCCTCGTCCAACTCGGCGTGCCCATCGGCGTGGTGACGGCCAACACCGTCTTCCTCGTCGCCGGTGCCGTCACCAGCGACAGCGCCTTCGCCGCCTGGGGCTGGCGGGTGCCGTTCCTGGTCGGCCTGCTCGTCCTGGGCCTCGCCTGGTACATCCACACCCGGGTCGAGGAGACCCCCGCGTTCAAGGAGGCCGAGCGGGCGCTCGCCGAGCAGGAGAAGGGCGCGGGCCAGAAGCGCTCGCCGCTGCGCACGATCCTGCGCGAGCACCTCGGCACGGTCTTCCTCGCGGGCGGCTCGTTCGCCGTCAACACCGCGACGTTCTACATCATCATCACCGGCGTCCTGGACTACACGACCCGCGAACTCCACATGGAGCGCAGCTCGGTCCTGCTCGTCTCGCTCTGCATCAGCCTCACCCAGCTCGCCCTGATCCCGCTCTCCGCGGCCCTCTCGGACCGCATCGGCCGGCTCCGTATCTACGCCCTGGGCGCGGTGGGACTCGGGGTGTGGGCGGTGCCGATGTTCCTGCTCATCGACACCGGCTCACTGCTCTGGCTGGCCGTCGGCACCTTCGTCTGCAGCTGCTTCCTCAGCATCATGTACGGGCCCCAAGCAGCCCTGTTCGCCGAGCTGTTCACGGCCGAGATGCGGTACACGGGTGCCTCGCTCGGCTACCAGATCGCGGCCGTGGCCGGTGGCGGGCTCGCGCCGTTCGTGATGGTGCTGCTCCTGGAGGCGACCGGCACGTCCATGTCGGTGTCGGCGTACATCATCCTGCTCGCCGTGATCGCGCTGATCAGTATCAAGATCCTGGCCGGACGCGCTGCGAAGCGCTGACCTCGGAGCCCTCGGAGCCCTCGGTGTCCCCGTCGGCTCCGGGGGCCGCCGCGGCTGTGGACGCGGACCCGCGCGGCCGGGAGCGGGACACGGCGACGCCCGCGAGGCAGAAGGCGCCGCCGAGCAGCGTCAGCCAGCCCGGCACCTCGTCGAGCAGCACCCAGGACAGCAGGACCACGATCGCGGGCACGGCGTACGTGGTCGCGCCCATCCGGCCCGCCGTCGTACGGGCAAGGGCGTACGCCCAGGTCGTGAACGCCAGGGCGGTCGGGAAGACGCCCAGGTAGACCATGTTGAGGGTGGCGGAGAGCGGGGCGTGCGCGGCCTCGTCGACCAGGACCCCGGCGAACGGCAGGCAGGCCGCGGCGCCGATCGCGCAGCCGAACGTGGTCACCTGGAGCGGGCTCGCGTACCGCAGCGCGGGCTTCTGCGCGACGACACCGCTCGCGTACGTGAGGGCGGCGACCAGGCAGAGCGCGACGCCGAGCAGGGACGCGTCGCCGCCGCCCGACATCGACAGGCCCACGATCACGGCGCCCGCGAACGACACCGCCATCCCGGCGAGCAGCCGCGGCGGCAGCGTCTCCTTGAGGAGGAGGGCGCCGAGCAGCGCCATGATCAGCGGGCCGATGTTCACGACCAGGGCCGCCGTGCCCGCGTCGACCAGCTGCTCGCCCCAGTTGAGCGCGACCATGTACAGGCCGAACCAGAGCACTCCGGAGACCGCGATGCCCGGCCAGGCGGCGCGCGGCGGCAGCCCTTCCCGGCGCACCGCCCAGATCAGGCCGATGACCACCGTCCCGGAGAGCAGCCGCCCGAGGGCCAGTGCGCCGGGGGAGTACGCCTCGCCCGCGCTGCGGATGGACACGAAGGCGGAGGCCCAGAGCGCCACCGTGACGGCGGCGGCCAGGACCGCGAGACGTTCGGGGCGCAGGAACGCCCGGGGGGATGTGGTCATGGAGCTGAACCTAGAAGGCGGAACGGTTCGGCGGCGAACGAATTGACGGCAACCGTCAATCGTCAACCGGTCAACCGCCGCTCCCGGCTCGCGCGTCCGCGCTCCCGGAACCGGTCAACTCCCGTTCCCCGCAGGCGTATCCACGTTTCCGGCCACCACGTCCCCGCCCCCGCCGAGCGCGGCGAACTGCACCGCGAGCCCGTCAAGGAGCGCCTGCAGTCCGGCCTCGAAGGCGCGCTCGTCGACCTTCTCCTGCCGGTCGGCGAGCAGATGCGCCTGGCCGAGGTGCGGATAGTCGGCCGGGTCGTACGCGGCCTCGTCGTCGACGAAGCCGCCCGCGAAGGAGCCGAGCGCGGAGCCCATCACGAAGTACCGCATCAGGGCGCCGATGGAGGTGGCCTGCGCGGCCGGCCAGCCCGCCGCGGTCATCGCCCCGAACACCGCGTCCGCGAGCCGCAGTCCGGCCGGCCGTCGGCCGGGACCCTGGGCGAGCACCGGAACGATGTTGGGGTGCTCGGTGAGCGCCGCCCGGTACGAGACGGCCCAGTCGTGCAGCGCGGTGCGCCACGGGCGGCCGTCCTCGAACATCGACAGGTCGACCCGCGCGCTCACCGAGTCGGCGACCGCTTCCAGGAGCTGGTCCTTGGTGCGGAAGTGGTTGTAGAGGGAGGGGCCGCTGACGCCCAGTTCGGCGGCGAGACGCCGGGTGGAGAGCGCGGCGAGCCCCTCGGCGTCGACGAGCGCGCGGGCCGTGTCGACGATCTTTTCTCGGCTGAGGAGGGGCTTGCGCGGTCGGGCCATGCGGCTCATAGTAGGCCCTGCCGACAGAAAACTAGCAGTGGTAATTAAAAGTGGGGTGCACCGCGTGAACCTGGAGCTCAGTGAGGAACAGACCGCGGTCAGGCAGCTCGCGCGGGACTTCGTCGACCGGGAGATCACCCCGCATGTCGTCGAGTGGGACCGGGCCGAGAACGTCGACCGCGCCATCGTGAAGAAGCTCGGCGAGGTCGGCTTCCTCGGCCTCACCGTCGACGAGGAGTACGGCGGCTCCGGCGGCGACCACCTCGCGTACTGCCTCGTCACCGAGGAGCTCGGCCGCGGCGACTCCTCGGTGCGCGGCATCGTCTCCGTCTCCCTCGGCCTGGTCGCCAAGTCCATCGCCGCCTGGGGCAGCGAGGAGCAGAAGCGGCAGTGGCTGCCCGGCCTGACCTCCGGCGAGTACGTCGGCTGCTTCGGCCTCACCGAACCGGGCACCGGCTCCGACGCGGGCAACCTCAGCACCAGGGCCGTACGGGACGGCGACTCGTACGTCATCGACGGCACCAAGATGTTCATCACGAACGGGACTTGGGCCGATGTCGTGCTCCTCTTCGCGCGCACCGGCGCCGAACCCGGCCACCGCGGCGTCTCCGCCTTCCTCGTCCCCACCGACAGCCCCGGCCTGACCCGGCGCACCCTGCACGGCAAGCTCGGGCTGCGCGGTCAGGCCACCGCGGAACTGGTCCTCGACGGCGTGCGGGTGCCGGCGAGCGCGATGATGGCGCCCGAGGGCAAGGGCTTCTCGGTCGCGATGTCCGCGCTCGCCAAGGGCCGGATGTCGGTGGCGGCGGGCTGTGTCGGCATCGCCCAGGCGGCGCTCGACGCGGCCGTGAAGTACGCGGGCGAGCGCGAGCAGTTCGGCAAGCCGATCGCCGCGCACCAGCTGGTCCAGGAGCTGATCAGCGACATCGCCGTCGACGTGGACGCCGCCCGCCTGCTGACCTGGCGCGTCGCCGACCTCATCGACCGCGGACTGCCCTTCACCACCGAGTCCTCCAAGGCCAAACTGTTCGCCTCCGAGGCCGCGGTGCGCGCCGCGAACAACGCACTCCAGGTCTTCGGCGGATACGGCTACATCGACGAGTACCCGGCGGGCAAACTCCTGCGCGACGCCCGCGTGATGACGCTGTACGAGGGCACCAGCCAGATCCAGAAGCTCGTCATCGGCCGCGCTCTGACCGGCATCTCGGCTTTCTGAGTACGCAGTTGAGTAGCTGTACGGATAGGGGTCGCGGCTGCGTGGGTCGATGCTCTGGGACATGACAACCGAAGCGCCGATCAAGCAGCAGAGCACCGCCGCGTACTACGGCATGGCGGTCGCCTCCTTCGCGGTCGCCCTGGCCGCCGTCGTGATCGCCGTCCTCTACATGGACGTCGACGTCTGGATCCGGGCCTTCCTCGCCGTCGCGATGCTCTACCTGGTCACGTCGTCCTTCACGCTCGCCAAGGTCGTCCGCGACCGACAGGAGGCCGGAGCCCTGGTCAGCCGGGTCGACCAGGCCAGACTGGACAAGATCCTCGCCGACCACGACCCCTTCAAGAGCCCCTGAACCCACACCGGCGCCCGTAGCCGCCCCTGCCCCTAAGCGCTTGCTCACCGGCAGGGGTATGGTGTGCGTCCTGGATGAGGGAAGGGGCCCGTGATGAGTACGGCGCAGGAGACCGACGGCGACGACCTGCCGTGGGGCGAGGTGACGCCGGACGCGGCCAGGCGGCTGCTCATCGCCGCGGTCGAGGCCTTCGCCGAGCGCGGGTACCACGCGACCACCACGCGTGACATCGCGGGCCGCGCGGGCATGAGTCCCGCCGCCCTCTACATCCACTACAAGACGAAGGAAGAACTGCTCCACAGGATCAGCACCATGGGGCACGCCAAGGCGCTCGACATCCTGGAGACCGCGGCGGACGGCCCCGGCGACGCGGCCGACCGCCTCGCCGCCGCGGTGCGCGACTTCGTCGTCTGGCACGCCGGACACCACACCACCGCACGCGTGGTGCAGTACGAACTGGACGCGCTCGGCGCCGAGCACCGCGCCGAGGTCGTCCTGCTGCGCCGCCGCTGCGACGCCGCCGTGCGCCGGATCCTCAGCGACGGCGTGCGCGCGGGCGAGTTCGAGGTGCCCGACGTCTCCGGCACCACCCTCGCGGTGCTCTCGCTCTGCATCGACGTGGCCCGCTGGTTCAACGTGGCCGGGCGCTGGACCCCGGACCAGGTCGGCGAGATGTACGCGGACCTGGTGCTGCGGATGGTCGGCGCCCAGGGCGGCGCGTCAGAACCTCGCTGAGTCGTACGCGAAGGCGCCCCGGCCGTGACGGCCGGGGCGCCTCGCTGTCTCTCGGGCACACCTCAGAAGTAGAAGCGGGACACCGCCTCCGCCACACAGGCGGGCTTGTCGCCGTCCTCACGCTCGACCGTGACGACGGTGGTGATCTGTACGCCGCCGTCCTTGGTCTCGGTGACCTCCTTGAGCGTGCCCGTGGCGCGCAGCCGCGAGCCGACCGGCACCGGGGAGGGGAAACGCACCTTGTTCGTGCCGTAGTTGATGCCCATCCGCACGTTCTCCACCCGCATGATCTGCGGCACCAGGGTGGGCAGCAGCGAGAGCGTCAGATAGCCGTGCGCGATGGTCGTACCGAAGGGGCCGTCGGCGGCCTTCTCCGCGTCGACATGGATCCACTGGTGGTCGCCCGTGGCGTCCGCGAACAGGTCGATCCGCTTCTGGTCGACCTCGAGCCAGTCGCCGGTGCCCAGCTGCTCGCCGACGGCCGTCCGCAACTCCTCGACCGACCTGAAGATCCTCGGCTCCGCCATGTCCCATGCCTCCCGGGTGAGTGTGTCTAAGCGCTTGCTCAGCATGCTCGCCGGGCGCCTGCCTGTCAACGGATGTCGCAGGTAGGGTCCATGGGTGCCGCAGATTCCCGAGAAGGTCCACGAACTCACCGTCGGCCAGCTGTCCCAGCGCAGCGGCGCCGCCGTCTCCGCCCTGCACTTCTACGAGTCCAAAGGGCTGATCAGCAGCCGTCGCACCAGCGGCAACCAGCGCCGCTACCACCGGGACGCACTGCGTCGCGTCGCCTTCGTACGGGCCGCGCAGCGCGTCGGCATCCCGCTGGCCACGATCCGCGACGCGCTCGCCCAGCTCCCCGAGGAGCGCACCCCCAACCGCGACGACTGGGCCAAGCTCTCCGAGACCTGGCGCACCGAACTCGACGAGCGCATCAAGCAGTTGGGCCGCCTGCGCGACCACCTCACCGACTGCATCGGCTGCGGCTGCCTGTCCCTGGAGAACTGTGTGCTCTCCAACCCGGACGATGTCTTCGGCGACCGGCTCACGGGTTCCCGGCTGCTCGCCGAGGGGCGCAAGTAGCGCTCCCCGCACGCCGGTTCAGTACCACCGTCGCGCGGGCACCGTTCACCACAGGCCCGCACCATGTCCGACGTCAGAAGGAGTGCCGATGAGCCTCGTGATCTGCTCGCTGCTGTGGGACGCCGAAAAGGGCGGCAATCAGTCGATCACCTACGACGAGGACGGCTATCACCTGGTGCGCTTCCCGTACGGGGAGAGCCAGGAGTCGTACGACCCGTGGAAGATGCACGACCCGGCGCACGGCGGTGACGCGCCGTCGAAGTTCCCGGACGCCCGGTCCGGCCTGATATGGCCGAGCCACGACGGCTGGGGCGTGCTGTCCGCGCTCGCGTTCTGGGACCCGGACTCGCGGCCCTCCGAGTACCGCGCGAGATTCGTGCGCGACCCGCTCGGCTCCGGGTACGACTCGACGGCGACCACGGACTCGGCGCCCACCGGCGGCGGCCAGTACCGCTCGTACACCTGGCAGATGTTCGTCCGCAAGGGCACGCCGCTGGCGTTCAAGGTCTCCGCGCGCGGGCGCGGCGACGTGAAGATCAAGGCCCCTTTGACGCACGCCCAGTTCAAGCTCGCGATCCACACGGATGTGCAGACGCCCTGAGCGTGTGGATGCCTGTGGCACGGGGGTGCGGCTGGACCGGCGGCACCCCCGTCGTGCTCACACCGGTATGAGCGCCCTGAACTGCCGGGCCCGCACCAGGGCTCGGGGTGCCAGGACCGGCTGCGGTACGACGATGCCGCAGTCGGCGCAGACCGGGCCCGCGGACGGTTCGTGCGCCAGGCCGTCCTTCCACACGATGCCGGTCGACGCGCAGACCGGGCAGCAGTGGCCGGGCTCGCGCTCCAGGGCCGCGATCAGCTTGCGCAGCACGTCGGCGAGCGGCTCGGTGGGGTGGACGTGCGGGTCGTCGCACCAGGCGACGCCGTGCCCGCCCCAGGTGAGCCGGTGCCAGTCGTCGGTGGAGCCGGGGCTGCGGAGTCCGTCGTGCTTCTCCTGCTTGCGCCGGTGGGCGAACTCCGTCTCGTACGCGAGCCAGACAGCGCGCGCCGCTTCGAGTTCGTCGAGCGCGGCGATCAGCCGCGCTGGGTCGGGGGACCGGTCCTCGGGGCCGAAACCGGCCCGCGCGCACAGATGGTCCCAGGTGGCCCGATGGCCGTAGGGGGCGAACCGCTCCAGACACTTGCGCAGCGAATACCGCCGCAGCGCCAAGTCGTTGTGTCCGTCGCGGACCTGTCTCGCGAGGCTTCTGAATCCAGCCATCGCATCGCACCTCCGTCGCTACTGCTTCGGCTACTCGGCGTCGGCGAAAAAGACGTCGGCCTATAGACGTATCGACTCGCGATCCGGCTCCATCCGTTTTCCGATGGCTCCCATCACGAGACGGGAGTCCATCACACGGCTCGTGGGATCCACGTAAACGTCCGGGCCGAGCGGCATCCCCCACGGGTGCTTCTCCCC
>NZ_JAAAHS010000349.1 GCF_009908195.1 Streptomyces boluensis
GGGCTCTGCGGGCATCAGAAGGTGTCCGGCTCCTCTGCGCCGCCGTGGTCCTCGTGGTGGCTGAGGTACGGCATCAGCTGCTCCGCGAGTTCGTCGCGCGAGTCCGCGGTGAGACCGGACGTGCCGGTCAGGTAAATGGCGTTGAGCAGTTGGTCGGTGGCGAGTTCACCGCTGTTGCCGCGCTCCAGGAAGCGGGCGATGAGGGTACGGGCGTACGCGTCCGGCTCGCCCAGGTGGGCGCGGACGATCGCCTCCAACTGCTCCTCCTCCGGCTGGCGCAGCTGCAGCCTGACGCAGCGGCGCAGGAATGCGGGCGGGAACTCGCGCTCGCCGTTGCTGGTCAGCACCACGAACGGGAAGGCGTGGCAGCGCACCCGGCCGGCCGTGACGGCGACCCGCTCGTCGCCGCCGTCGACCATGACCTGCGCCTCGGGCGTGGAACGGGCCGCGCGCCGCAGCTCCGGGATCTCGTACTGGCCCTCCTCCAGGACGTTCAGGAGGTCGTTCGGCAGGTCCAGGTCGCTCTTGTCGATCTCGTCGATGAGCAGGACGCGCGGGCGCCGGTAGGGAAGCAGCGAGGTGCCGAGCGGGCCGAGGCGCAGGTGGTCCTGGAGTTCGCCGCCCGAGGGCAGGTCCTGTCCCGCCTGGACGCGGGCGGCCGCGTACAGGCGCGACAGCGGGTCGTACTGGTAGAGGCCGTCGGCGAGGACCGAGCGGCTGGTGATGTTCCAGCGCAGCACCGGGCCGAGCCGCAACTCCCGCGCCACCGCGTACGCGAGGGACGACTTGCCGCTGCCCGGCGGGCCCGTCACGAGCAGCGGGCGGCGCAGGTACAGGGCCGCGTTGACCAGCTGCACCGCCTGCTCGGTGGGCCGGTACGTGACCGCGCGGTGCGTGCGGTCGGGCGCGCCCGCCGGGTCTTCGGCGGGCGGGTCCAGGGGCCGGTCGCCGCCCCCGTCGAAAGCGCGCCAGGGCGGCGGCGCGGGCAGCGCGTCGACGCCGTCGTGCGGCTCGCCGGTGCCGGTGTAGACGGGCGCTTTGGACATGCTTCTCCTTCGTGAGGGGCGGCTCAGCCGACCGGTGAGTGTCTGAAGCCCACCGCCGGCTCGGGGAAGCAGCGCGGGTCCTCCCAGAACAGCGTCACCTGCCGCGCCCACTCCTGGTCCGAATCGCGCCGCAACTCCCAGATGTCGTACGGGAGTTCACCGGGCGCCCGGCTCTCCACATACGCCCCGACGGCGTCCAGGAAGGACGTGCCGGGGCAGTCGTCCTTCGGTTCGTGGCCGCCCTCGCAGCCGGTCTGCGGCCACAGGATGACCGGCACGGGGGCGTTCAGGCCCGCCTTGAACTGGCCCTTGGCGCGGGCCGCCCTGGGCGGTGCGGCGAAGCCGAGCAGGCCGGTACGGGGGCGCAGTTGCCGGGTGAGGGACACCTGCCCCTGGTCGCTGCCGCACTCCACCCGGTGCAGCTCGGCGCCGGTGGTGCGCGTGTCGAGCTCCTGCCAGGCCTGGTGCAGCTTGTGCTGGAGCATCGGGTCGCGGCGCCGCGCCAGGTCCATCACGACGACCGGCGAGAACGAGCCGAGCGGCGTCGGGTCGTCCTTGCTGCGCTTCCAGGTGTGCACCGGGTTGTTGTGCCACTGCCGGGGCAGCGCGAACGCGATCAGCTCGTGCGCGTCGCGGTCGATCAGCCGGTACGCCTCACTGATCCGCTCCAGGGCGTACGCCTTCACCTTGCCGCGCGGCAGCGAACGCTCCCCGACCGGGTGCCGCTCCTGGCCCCGGCACAGCGACACCGAGACGATGAACTGGCCCTGGCCCGCGCCGCTGTGCTCGATCTCGACGAGCACCGACTCCCAGCGGCGTGCGGGCACGCGCGGGTTGCGGGATACGGGCGCGGGCACGGGTGCGGGCTGCCCGTACGGGGGTTGGGGCTGTCCGTACGAGGGTTGCCGCTGCCCGTACGAGGGTTGCCGCTGTCCGCCGGGCCAGCGCTGCAGGGCGTGCCGGGTGGCCGTGTCCGTGTCGACGAAGTCGGCGAGGCGGGCGGCGAAGCGGGCCGGGGCGGTGGGGTCCGTCGACTCGGCGAGGGTGTACCAGGCCGCCTCCCACAGCGAGCCGAACCGTTCACGCGGCGGCAGGGTGCCGTGCGGGCCCACCGCGTCCCGGTAGAGCCGCTCGGGACTCGCCTCGACACCGGCCGCCTCGGCCCGCGCGATCAGGGCGCGCAGCTCCGCCTTGTCCGCGCGGGTGTGGCCGGGGGTGGGGATCAGCTCGCCGAGCCGTGGCCAGTAGCGCGCCATGATCCCGCTGGGCAGCATCCGGCCGCCCCGGATGCGCGGGTCGCGGTCGGCGGCGGTGACCATGCCGACCACCTCCTTGGTGTCGGCGTGCACCACGGCCGCGCCGCTGAACCCGGGCGCGAGCGGCTGCCCGTACGCGCTCCACGCCTCCAGTTGCACCCACTCGGCGGCGATCAACTGGTCGGCGGTGACCCGGAATTCGGCGACCGTGCCCTCTTCGTAGTGCTGGGGGAAGCCGTACGCGAGCAGCTTCGGTTCCTCGGCGCCGTAGGCCTCGGTGAGCGGCGCGAACCTGGCGGGCTCGATCGGCACCGGGCGGTCGAGGGCGAGCACCGCCAGGTCGCCCGGGTCGGTGGCGGCGCCGTGCCAGCCGCCGTGCGCGACGACGGTCGCGGTGAACGGGCCGAGCGCGGGGCTGCCCGGGAAGGTGACGGTGGTCGTCACACCGTGCTCGGGGGCGTCGGCGGCGACGACATGCGCGCAGGTCAGGACGTGCCGGTCGGAGACGAGGAAGCCGCCGCCCACCTCGTTCCCGCAGCCGATCCGGGCGTGCCAGGACGGGCTGTTCACGGGGTCGCGCCGGCCCCCGGCGCGGGTGCGGGGTCCGGGGCGGTTGTGGGGTCCGCGGTCGGTGTCGGCTGCGGGGACCAGGAGAGCTTGACGACCAGGTGGCCCTCGACGGCGGACTTCGCGATCACGGCGCCCGCCTCGGCGGTCAGCTTCACGCCGAACTCGATCTCCACGGCGTCCGGCTTCAGGCTCCCGTCCCGGAACACCCGCAGCGCCGACTCGGCCGCCGCGCGGGCACCCGCCAGGGAACTCTCGAACGTACGGGCCGCCTGGACCGCGCCGCCCGCGCCACGGGCGGCGAGCCCGATGCCTCCGGCCAGGTCGTCCTCGGCGACGGCCACGACGATCTGCGTATCGGCGTCGTCCGTGTCGAACTGCACCAGACTGTCCATCAGTTGCCCCCGTCGGTCACCGGCCGCACCCGTCCGCACCTGGCCGTGTGGATCAACCACATTGTTGCGGACGGCCGTTGACCACCACAACGCGCGGGCGCGGCCGGGACGTTCCCGGCACAAGCGGCGACGCCGCCTCCCCCTGGGACGGGGGGAGACGGCGCCGCGGCGTACTGCGTGGAGCTCTGTGCGTCAGACCAACCAGCCCACGAAGTGGACGACGCCGGCGAGGAGGTCGGTGAGGAAGTTCATGGTGGTGCTCCTTGGTATTGCCTGGTGCGCACGTGGGACCACGTGCTGGGACTCGCAATTACGGTCTGCAGCCCGTTGCTTGCGCTCCGTAAGCATCGTTGGTCACTCATGCCCCGCGCAATCTCAGCGGCCACGATCACCTGTTCCAGGGAACACCTGCTCCCCTGTTCGTTTCCACGGGCAACCGGATCGGGACACACGGTTCACGCCACCGCTCACTGACGTTCCGTCACCACGCCGCGTACGAGACCGAGTTCGAGCAGGTCGGCGGGGCGGAGGCGGAGCTGGTCGGCGGTCGCGCGGGTCTCCTCCGCCGGGCGCTTGAGGATCGCCGCCGCCAGCTCGGGCGCGATCACCGAGAAGTAACTGTCCGCCGTCGCCCAGGTGTTGTCGGGCGCCGCGAGCGCGAGCGCGCCGCCCGAGCCGCCCTCCCCGACGACGAGCGTGGTCACCGGCACGGGTGCCGCCGCCACCGCCGCGAACAGATCGGCGATGGCCGCGCCCGCGCCCGCCCGTTCCGCCTCCGGACCGTTGGCCGCGCCAGGCGTGTCGACCAGGGTGAGGACCGGCGTGCCGAGCCGCCCCGCGAGCCGTACGAGCCGCGCCGCCGTGCGGTAACCGGCGGGTGTCGTCGCCGTGCCGCACTGCGCCGCGAACGCCACCGCCCGCCCGCCGCGCAGCCCGAACCCGCACAGCATCCCGTCGTCCACACCACCGCAGCGGTCGCCCCGCACCGGGGCGCGCTCCTCGAAGTACGCGTCCAAGTAGGCGGCGGCGCGCGGCCGTTCGGGCGCCCGCGCGCGGAGCACCGCCTCCCAGCCGGACTCCGCGGGCGCCGCGTCGCCGAGCGCGCCGGGCGGCGGCACCGGGCCCGCCGCGGGCCGGGTCAGCGCCTTCAGGCGGAGCGCGAGATCGGCGCGCAGCTCATCGGGGCGCAGCACCGCGTCCACGGCGCCCGCCGCGTACTGCGCCTCAGCCGTGTACGCGGCCGGATCCGCGTCCGCCGGACGGACCCGCGACCCGGCGAAGCCGACCTGCGCGCCGGTCAGCGCCACCGTCATGTCGGCACCCGCGCCGAGCGTGGCCCAGCCGCCGCCCGTCGTGGGGTCCCGCAGTACGGCGATCTGCCCGAGCCCCGCCGCGGCCGTCAGCGTGGACTGCCGTGCCACGCGCTGGAGTTGGCCGAGCGCGACCATGCCCTCCTGCATCCGGCTGCCGCCCGTGGCGATCAGCGAGACCAGCGGCAGCCGGTGCGCGCGGGCGTGCCGGTGCGCGGCCTCCAGACGGTCGCCGGTCCGCTCCCCGAGCGAGCCGCCGAGATAGCCGAACTCGAAGGCGATCAGCACGGCCGGGGTGCCGTCCACCTCGGCGGTACCGCACACCACGGACTCCCGCTCACCGGTGCGCTCCTCGGCACGGGCCCGGGACGCGCCGTACCCCTGCCAGCGCAGCGGGCCGTCGTCGTACGGCAACTCGCCTGCGGGCGCGGGCAGTTCGGCGAAGGTGCCGGGGTCGGCTACTTCGGCGAGGGCGGCGCGGGCGCCTTTGCGAGTGTCGGGTCGTGTGGGGCCGCCGGGACCCGAGGCGGGCGTGTGGTCACTCATGGAGAGACCGCTTCATGATCTTCCCCATGTCATTACGGGGCAGCTCCGCCAGGTACCGCACCACGCGCGGGCGCTTGTGCGGGGCCAGTTGGGCCGCCACATGGTCCACGAGGGCGGTGGCGGCGGGCGGGCGCGCCGGGTCGTCCGGCACGATCCAGGCGACGATCCGCTCGCCCAGGTCGGCGTCCGGCTCGCCGGTCACCGCGGCCTCGCGGACACCGGGGTGGTCGAGCAGCGCGTTCTCGATCTCGCCCGCGCCGATCTTGTAACCGCCGCTCTTGATCAGGTCGGTGGCCTTCCGGCCGACGATCCGTACGTACCCGTCCGGGTCGCGCACCGCCATGTCGCCGGTGCGGAAGAACCCGTCGGCGGTGAAGGCGGCCGCCGTGGCGTCCGGCCGGTTCAGGTACTCGGTGAAGAGGTTCGGGCCACGCACCTGGATCTCGCCCACCTCGGCCGGGTCGGTGGTCGGCGCGCCCGCCTCGTCGACGAGCCGCAGCTCCACCCCGGCAAGCGGCACCCCGACGGTGCCGGCGCGTGGCTCGGCGTCGGCGCGCACGCTGGTGTTCATCAGGGTCTCGGTCATGCCGTACCGCTCGATGACGCGGCAGCCGGTCGCGGCGGTGATCCGGTCGTGGTCGTGCACCGGGAGCGCGGCCGAACCGGAGACGAGCAGCCGGGCCCCGGAGAGCGCCTTGGCCAGCGGCCGGTCGCCGGGCAGGGCCTGCGCGATCCGGTGGTACATGGTGGGCACGCCGAACAACATCGTGGCCCCGGAGGCCAGTTCACGCGTCACGCCCTCGGTGGAGAACCGGCCCAGGTGCCGTACCGCGCCCCCGCGCCGCAGCGGGCCGAGGACGCCGAGGATCAGGCCGTGCACATGGAACAGCGGAAGCCCGTGCACCAGGACGTCGTCGGCGGTCCACTGCCAGGCGTCGGCCAGGGCGTCCAGGGTCGAGGCGAGCGCACGCCGCGGCAGCACCGCGCCCTTCGGCGGACCCGTGGTCCCCGAGGTGTAGACGACGAAGGCGGGGGAGTCCGGCGCGGGCTCGTCCGGCAGCGGCGGCCCCGGCACGGCGGGCGCCTCGGCGCGTACGTCGATCCGCCGCAACGACCCGAGCGCGTCCGGGAGTTCGTCGTCCGGAGCGGCGAATACGGCGAGGGGCGCGCTGTCCGCGATGACATGGCTCAGCTCGCTCCCGCCGGTCTTCGGGTTGAGCGGCACGGCGGGCACCCCGGCGAGCAGCGCGGCGAGCACGCCGACGGCGGTCTCGGCGGTGGGCGTGGCCCACACCGCGACCCGGCCGCTCCGGTCGAGCCCGGCGGCCAGCGCACCGGCGGCCGCGGCGAGTTCCGCGTACGTCAGGGCGAGGTCGCCGAAACGCAGGGCGGGGCGGTCGACACCCGCGACGAGGTCCGGGAAAAGCGCCGGATGGGATGAACTCACGCCTGATGACTCCTTGCTGTCGTCCATGGCACTGCCGGGTCTGGGTACCCGAGCGTGCCACGGCCGCGCAACTCCCGGGAGCGGACGGCCAACCCGGCGCGTACGGTGCTGCCGCCCACCTCACCCCTGCCCGCATCCGGGGCACCCCCAACACCCCGTGCGCGCCCTCTTCCCAACGGTCTCCCCAGGCAACACGATGCTCACGACCACCCGCGCACGACCTCGTAACCAGGGGGAACCCGGTGCCCATCCGACGATCAACGATCCGTCGCGCGTACGTACCGCTGCTGCTCGCCGCGGCCGCGCTACTCGCCCAACTCCCGGCCGCCGCAGGGGCGGAGGCGGCCGAGCGGCGCCCCGTCGTGTTCGTGCACGGCTACAACGCCGACCCCGGCGTCTGGGGCTCGCTGCGCGACGACTTCAAGGCCGCCGGGTACACCGAGGGCGAGCTGTACTCCTGGGGGTACGACACGAGCCAGTCGGTGAACGAGACGCTCTCCGGCGAGTTCGGGGCGTACGTCGACGAGGTGCGGGCCAGGACCGGCGCCGCCGAGGTCGACGTGGTGGCCCACTCGTTCGGCAGCCTCGTCACCCGCTGGTACGTGAAGCACGGCGGCGGCACCGGCAAGGTCGCCCACTGGGCCTCCCTCGCGGGCCCCAACCACGGCACCGGCACGGCCTGGGCCTGCGCCGCCTGGTCCCAGGCCTGCCGGGACATGACGCCCGGCTCGTACGTCCAGGACAGGCTCGCCGAGGGTGACGAGACGCCCGGCGACACCGCGTACGCCACCTGGTGGTCGGAGTGCGACGAGGTGATCAACCCGGACGACAGCGTGCTCCTGGACGGCGCCACCAACAACGCGGCGGGCTGCCTGAAGCACAACGAGCTGCTCGGTGATGAGGGGGTTTCGCGGGGGGTTCGGGACTTCGTGGCCTCGTAGCGCGCGCTATGTGAGAGACACGCGTTGCAGCAGCCCCCAAGTGAACTCCGCGACACACGCCCGCAGTTGACCGCCCTCCGACTCCGGTACGGAGAGCGCCAGGCCCCAGCGGGTCGGCGCCGACCCTTCGAGCGGCCGGGCCGGGGGGAAGGCGCGGGCCGCCTCGTCCACCGTGCAGGACCAGGGAGTAGCGAGGTCGGCCAGGGTGCGCAAGGTCGGGCCCGGTGTGCCCGGCCTGCGGATCAGCCACTCGTTCCACACCGCGCCGGTCGGCCCGAGCAGCACCTCGAAGCGCAGCTCGGGCCAGAGCGGCACCGGCCAGAGCAGCGCCTCGCACTCCAGGTCGCCGATGGTGCGCCGGAGCGTCTCGGGTGCGCCGAGCACCGAGCGGTACCGGGAAGCGGCGGACCGCCCGCGCGGTGAGCGGGACATCGCCTGCCAGCGGCGGTTGGCCTCCCGCATCTCGCCGACGGAGGCACCGAGCGCGCGCCGGGCGTCCTCGACGAGCCCCGGGTTGTGGTCGGCCATGCGGCGCAGCAGCACGAGCTGGAAGTCGGTGGGGCCGAAGGG